>QHZP01000164.1:1862-7854 GCA_003224715.1 Acidobacteriota bacterium
TGGCTTTAGCATTGATCCGCTGGTCTTGACTACGCTGCAACCGGCGTTGCGTGAAGGAAAAAGTGCGGTGACCGTAAGCCTCTGGCAAGATGCTGAAGTGTTGCGAGTGCAGCCGGGTTACGCCGAAGGAGTCTATGGTTTGGCCATTGATGTCGGTTCCACAACGGTGGCGGCCCACCTCTGTGATTTAAGAACCGGCCGTCTGCTGGCCACGGAAGCGATGATGAATCCCCAGGTCCGCTTTGGTGAAGACCTGATGAGCCGGGTCAGCTACGGGATGATGGAACCGGATGGCGTGAGCCGGATGCATCAGGCCATCATTCAGGCATTAAACGAATTGACCGAGAAAGCAGCCAGAGCGGCTGGTATTTCAGCCAAAGACATTCTGGATGTCGTGCTCGTCGGCAACAGCGTCATGCATCATTTGACGCTGGGAATCGATCCGGTGGAGTTGGGTGGGGCTCCTTTTGCACTCGCGATTAGTGGGCCGCTTGACCTCAAGGCCCGTGACATGGGCCTGACCGCCATTCATTCTACGGCCCGCGTTCATCTCCTGCCCTGTATTGCCGGCCAAAACGGCGCCGACAACATGGCTGTGTTACTGGCCGAAGCACCCCACGAGCAGGATCACATGATGCTCATCGTCGATATTGGGACCAACGCCGAAATCCTTTTGGGTGACCGGCAGCAAGTGCTGGCGGCCTCCAGTCCGACCGGGCCAGCCTTCGAGGGAGCGCAGATTACCCACGGACAGCGCGCGGCCCCCGGGGCTATTGAGAGAGTCAGGATTTCCGCTGAAAACCTGGAGCTCAAGTTCAAGCTGATCGGGTGCAACGACGAATGGATCGATGACTCAACCCCCGCCAAAGCGACGGGCATCTGTGGGAGCGGTATCATTGAAGCGATCGCGGAAATGTTCTTGGCGGGGATTATTGACAGGGACGGCCGTTTCGTTGAAGCTGCAGCTCAACGCTGCTGGCGCGTGCGTTTTAACGGGCGCTCCGGAGAATTTATTCTGGCCAAGCCCAATCAGACCGCCTCGGGAGCTCCCATTGTGATTACCCAGAACGATGTGCGCTCGGTCCAACTGGCTAAAGCTGCTCTCTACGCGGGCGTCAAGCTGTTGATGGGTCGTCGAGGGGTGGATAGCGTGGACCAGGTCTTACTGGCCGGAGCGTTTGGAAGTTTCATCAGTCCTCAGCATGCCATGGTGCTTGGTTTAATTCCAGACTGCGACCTGGACAAGGTAACAGCCGTAGGCAATGCCGCTGGGGATGGCGCTCGCATCGCCCTGCTGAACCGTCAACGACGTTCCGAGGCAGCCGAACTGGCGCGACAAGTCAACTATGTTTCCATAGCCATCGAGCCCCGTTTTCAAGAGGAATTTGTTGCCGCTATGGCCTTACCTCATGCGGTCGACCTTTTTCCTCACTTGAACCAACTTTTACCCGGCAGTTTAAGACAGCCACATAAGGAACGAGCCCGCAGGCGACTCAACTTAGTCAAATCACGCTAGCTGGAGAACCTATGAGTGAAGAACTAGACATTACAGAACTGGAAACTTCCGAGTTACTTGAAATCATGCATGACTGTCTCTACGACGGCATGGCCGAAGACGTGGTCGCAGGAGTGAAGGAACTGCTTCGACGTAGCATGTCTCCTTATGACACACTGACTCAAGGCCTGGTGGCCGGCATGGACATTGTGGGTGCCGACTTCCGCGACGGCATTCTGTTTGTTCCGGAGGTATTGATGGCAGCCAAAGCGATGAAAGCCGGTATGGCGATTCTCAGGCCGTTGCTGGCCGAAACTGGAGCTCCGACCATTGGAACCATGGTCATTGGGACCGTCAAGGGAGACATTCACGATATTGGCAAAAACCTGGTCACCATGATGATGGAAGGCGCCGGCTTCAAAGTGGTAGATCTGGGTATCAACAACGATGCGGACAAGTTCATCCAGGCCGTCAGGGAACACCAGACAGACATCCTCGGGATGAGCGCTCTCTTGACCACCACGATGCCTTACATGAAAGTTGTCATTCAAGCGCTTAAGGAAGCAGGATTGAGAGACAAGGTGATTGTCCTGGTGGGTGGGGCGCCCGTTAATGCCGCTTTTGCTGAAGCGATCCAGGCCGACGCCTATTGCCGGGACGCTTCAGTCGCGGTTCAAACAGCCAAGAAACTGGTGGCGGAGAAACGCAATCAAGTGATGGTGGGTTGAAATGAAGACGGCACTCATCGCTTGCGGAGCCTTAGCCCAGGAAGTCCTCGCCTTGAAGGAAAAGCACGGATGGAATGCCACAGTCTTTGCGCTGCCTGCCTTGCTTCACAACTCCCCTGGACGCATTCCTGCCGCTGTACTTAATCGCATTCACGAAGCGCGTCGAGATTTCGATCAGGTCGTGGTAGTGTATGGAGATTGTGGCACGGGGGGTCAACTGGACGCACTTTTGGAGCGTGAGGGGATAAAACGAATCCGCGGACCCCATTGTTACGAGATGTACGGGCATCCCATCTTTGGCGACCTCATGGAAAGCGAACCGGGGACATTCTTTCTTACCGATTTTTTGGTCAGTCACTTCGATCGTCTGGTCATTAAGGAACTAGGCCTGGACCGTTTTCCCCAGCTTCGAGAAGACTATTTTGTCAACTACGCTCGCGCTGTCTATCTGGCTCAGCGACAGGATGGGGAGCTCGTAGCCAAGGCCCGGGAGGCAGCCGAGAGATTGAATTTGCCCCTCGAGATACGCTATGTCGGGTACGGTGCCCTCGAGTCGCGACTGTTGGAGTTAATCGTCTTGTGACCACGGACTATCAGATCATTTACTGGCGAGACATTCCAGCTCAGGTGAAGATTCGGGCCGGGCCCAGGCGTCTGGCACGCAGCCTGTCTGACCGTTTCCAAGAAGGGATTGATGAGGCCGCCATGCGCACACACGTTACCGGAACTGATGAATACTTGTCGGCCTGGCGGATGTCGGAGTGGCGGGAAAGGAACGGAGTACCTGAGGCAGTTGCCGATGCTCTGGCGCTTGAGCTTGAAAGTGCCTATCCGTCAAACCGCCTTCGCATCTTAGTAGAGCATGGAGGCTTTGATCCTGAAATCGCTACGAGGAGTCACGTTTGAGACTGCAAGACTGGCCCCATCTCCTGGAGATAGGCTACCGAACCACCCAGGCTCTGCTCTGGCCTTTCCGAAGATGGTTGAAACCTGGAGGATGGGCAGAAAGATTCTTTGTTGGAGCCGAGAAAGTCGGCAAGGGGATCCTCTTCGATTGCCGGATGTGTGGCCAGTGTGTGCTTCATGAAACCGGAATGACCTGCCCAATGACTTGTCCCAAGAACCTGCGCAATGGTCCATGCGGTGGTGTCCGTTCAGACGGGCATTGCGAAGTTATTCCTGAGATGCTCTGTGTCTGGGTCCAGGCCTGGGAGCGATCTCGCAAAATGCCCATTTATGGGTCAGAGATCCTAAAAGTGCTGCCTCCACTTGACCGCCAATTGGAGGGGACTTCAGCCTGGCTCAATGATCTGGCAGGCATTTCACAAAGGGGACCGGCAGGTTGGGACAGAGGGTCCTGAAACGCCCATTATTTTCACCGCAGACGTGCTGAGGCACAAGACGGCCAGCGCCCAGAAACCAAAAAGGCGGCCCAAGGTCCACGACGAGATAGCAGACTAACGAGCAAGATAAAACAGCATAGACAGGATGGGCATCTGTCGCAAAATTGAGAAGGTGAGTCCATCCAGAAGGCTTCTTGACTTTGTCCTGCTTATCCTGTCCATCCTATTCTTTCCTGTTGGTTTGGGGGCCCGGGTCATCCCTCGTGACAGATGCGTTCACCTCTTGTGTGGAGGCAGAAATGCGGAGCGGTATAGGCCCTCCCGTATTCTCTCTGCGTCTTTGCGCCTCTGTGGTTGGTTAGACTGCTGTTTCTAGGATGACAACAGGTCCCATGAAAGCTGGCTCGCGGTTAGAGCGGGTCTTAAGGTCCGGACGCTTTGCCGTTACGGCCGAGCTGAACCCACCGGATAGCGCGGACCCGCACGCAGTCTACGAAAGAGCCCTGGTACTGGCTTCCGTGTGTGATGCCATCAACGCGACGGATGCTTCGGGGGCTCACGTGCATATGTCAAGCGTGGGTGTTTGTGCGCTACTCACGCGAGCCGGCTATGAGCCGGTCCTGCAGGTGTCCTGTCGGGACAGAAACCGTATCGCCATCCAGGGTGACTTGCTAGGAGCGGCTGCCATGGGCGTGCAAAACGTGTTGTGCCTCACCGGCGATGGGGTCCAGGCAGGCGACCAGCCCGAGGCTAAGCCGGTCTTTGATCTGGATTCTATTACCCTGCTCAAAACAGCCAGAATCCTCCGAGACAAAGGTCAATTCCTGAGCGGCAGAAAACTAGAGTCGTCTCCCCAGTTATTCCTGGGAGCAGCGGAGAATCCCTTTGTGCCGCCTTTCGATTTTCGGCCCTGGCGACTTGCCAAAAAGGTAGAGGCGGGTGCCGATTTTATTCAGACCCAATTTTGCTTTGACGTTCCGCGCCTGCGTCAATTCATGGCAAGAGTTCGCGACTTGGGATTGCACGAACGAGTCTTCATTTTGGTTGGCGTGGGACCTCTTCGTTCTGCCAAAGCAGCAGAATGGATGCGCAGCAAGGTACCTGGAGTTGTAATCCCAGATGAGGTCATTGCCCGGCTTAAAGGTGTCTCTGAAGGCAGACAAAGAGAGGAAGGCAGACGCGTATGCCTTGAGGTGATCAGAGAGATTAGAGAGACCCAGGGCGTCAGTGGCATCCACGTTATGGCCTACCGGCAAGAGGAACTCGTCGCCGAAATCGTTGAAGAGGCTGGACTGCTTCCCCGTCGCGCTCAGCCTCAGCAGGCTGGCCTAGAATGAAACGGAGAACCTGATGGAAACTGTCGTTACCTCACCCAGCCGAGAAGTAAGAATCGGGCCCGATCATCCTTTCGTGATCATAGGAGAGAGAATTAATCCAACGGGCCGCAAACTGCTAGCCGCTGAAATGGCTGCCGGGAATTTTGACCGTGTTCGAGCGGATGCCATTGCGCAAGTTGCTGCCGGCGCCCAGATGCTGGATGTGAATGCCGGCATCCCGCTCGCCGATGAACCCTCGATCCTGGCGGAAGCTATTCGTGTGGTCCAATCCGTGACCGATGTGCCTCTCAGCATTGACTCTTCCATTGTGGCGGCGCTGGAACGTGGATTGGCAGCTTACCAGGGTAAACCCCTAGTCAATTCAGTGACGGGCGAAGAAGAACGCCTGGAAGTCGTCCTGCCACTGGTGGCCAAGTTCGGAGCCGCCGTGGTCGGAGTCGCGAATGATGAAAGCGGGATTTCGGAGGATCCAGATGTGCGTTTCGAGGTGGCCCGAAAAATTGTGATGCGAGCTGAATCCTGCGGAATATCTCGGAGCGACGTCATCATTGACCCCTTGGCAATGCCCGTGGGTGCAGTTCCTTCCGCCATCGTTACCCTTTTCAAGGTCGTACGCCGGTTGCGAGAGGAGCTTGGGGTAAACAGTATCTGTGGCGCTTCGAACATCTCTTTTGGATTGCCCAACCGCCCCACCCTCAATGCGACTTTCCTGACCATGGCAATGGCCAGCGGTATGACCTGTGCCATTACGAATCCCCTTGAAGAGGAAATACGCAAAGCGATCCTGGCCGCTGATGTGATGATGGGGCATGATGAAAATTGTCAGCGGTGGCTGGCTGCTCATCGATCCAGCAACGATTCCGATTCAGAGCGGGCAGCACGGCGGGCACGACGAAAAACACGCCAGTTGGGTTGAAAGCGTTCGGGGGAAGGCGAGAGCTCCCTTGAAAATCCCCTCTTGGGAGGGGCAGAAGGCATAGCCTTCGGGGTGGGTCCTTCCGGTCCGGAACAACCCACCGCTGCACCCGCAAAGCTGTGAAAAAATTCAAATGACCCCCTCACCCGCCCTTCGGGCACCCTCTCCCCCAG
>QHZP01000165.1 GCA_003224715.1 Acidobacteriota bacterium
CAATGCCTTCGCTTGCAGTCGGCTGGTCCCGGCCTGGGGACTAAAGGGTGCAGCCATAGCTCCGTTGGTTGCTGCCGTCGTGCATCTTGTGCTCGCTGCTGCCGCCCTGGTTCAGCTAATCTCGGGAGCCAAGAAAATTCCCGCTGGCAGCCCAGGAAAACCAAGGTCGTCGCGTTGAAGGCCAGAAAGCTATGAAATCCCTGCTGATCCACGACCACACTCCATGGGTTTCTCGAGCGGCCTCTGGGGATGTCCTGCTGTTGCTCGCCACGGCCTATGTCGTGCTACTTCCCTTTCAGATTGAGTTGGCGACTGAGTTCCGGCTTGCTCCGTCGGACGGCGTGCTGCTCCTGGCGGTGCTACTCACGCCGCATCAGCTCAGGTTCAGGCCGCGTGCCTGGACGGTCTGGCACTTCGGGCTAGTACTTGCCTTTGCCTACGGATGTTTCCTGACCGCCCTGACCACCGGTGGCCTGAGCCGGTATGTTTTGCTCAACAAGAGCGTCGGCCTACTGTTTCTGCTGCTGACTTACACCCTCATTACCTCGGTAAGCTGGGACTGGGCCCGGATTCGCGGCCTGGGGCGCTGGTTCGTTTTGAGCGTTTCTGTTCAAAACACCGTTTGGCTCGTACTCTTTCTTATATCTTTTGTGACGGGGGCTGCCTTGCCTGGGAGTTATGAGGGGCGCCGCCTGTGCGGAATGCTGATCGATCCCAACGCCTATGGCGGGTTGCTCGTTTTGGCCCTGGCCATCTCCGAAGGCACCTCTTTGGGGCCAAGGCCCCTCTTTGGCGGCTCGATGCTCCTCTTCAACAGGCTGACGCTGAGTTCTGGACTTCTGTTCACCTTCTCCCGCACCGCCTGGCTGAGCTTCGTCCCTGTTTTCCTCGGCCTTCTGGTACTCCGATTCCGTAAGGCCGCCCTGACTCTTGTGACGGTCCTGGTTGGTCTCAGCGTTGCCGGGCTACTTGTGGGCGGCCGGTTCCTCGGGTGGGTCCAAGAGATGGCCACTCGGGGGGAAGAGGCGAGAGGCCGGGTAGAGCTGATGCAGGACGCACTGTCTGAATTTGTCAACCATCCATTTCTGGGAGCCGGCCTTGGCAACTTTCGGGCGGCGGAGGGAACCATTGTTCACAACACTCCCCTTTGGTTCCTCGCCGACTTGGGTGCCGTGGGATTTCTCTTCTTCACGGGCTTTGCGCTGTCGTTCTTTGCAAAAGGCATGGCCGCGTACCGCCTCGCACCACCAGAGGAGAAGACTCTGGTGACAGCACTGCTTCTCGGCCACGCAGCCATGACCACCCTTTCGATGGGAATCGAAGCCTTCTACCAGCGACACTGGTGGCTGGGGTGCGCCCTGATTGCGTCCTGCTACTCCGTCGCTCGCGGTCGCGTCTCCCAGGAAGCGACCGCGGTTGCTCCTCCTTTGTCGCTGAGCAGCACCGGTCTCACTTCTTGGTTGAGGCGCGCGAGCACAAAGAGCGTCTGGCAAAGAGCGGGTGACCGATGAAAGTGCACCAGGCTGTAACTGTACCCGTTCGTCGGGCGGAAAAAGAGGATATCCCGCAGATCGTGGCCATTCACCAGGAGGCCTTCAGAAGTTCCTTCCTGACTGGGCTGGGCGAAAGGTTTTTGTCTCACTACTATGGCTTGGTTCACGAGTACAGCGGAGGAATCCTGCTTGTGAGGCAGGGCGAGGCCAGCATCGAGGGATTCGTCGCAGGGTTCCTCAATCCTGCCGGGTTCTATCGGAGAATGAGACGCGAGGCCATGGGGTTGGCGATGCCGGTACTCTCGGCGGTGGGGCGCCAGCCGGGGCTGCTGTGTAGAGTGATCTACAACTGGCACCGGGTTGGCAGATTCTCTCCCAGCCGTTCGGCGACGTGCTGCGAGTTGTCGTCGATCGCGGTTTCCCCCAAGAGGTTTGGAAAAGGGATCGGGAAAAGCCTCGCTACAGCCTTCTTAGACGAGGCCTGGATGATAGGAGCCCACTACGTGTACCTGACAACGGACGCCGATCATAACGAGTTCGCTAACGAGTTTTACCTCGGGCTGGGCTTCGAAAGGCGCCGCTGCTTCGAGCAATACCGGGGACGGCGGATGAACGAATATGCCGTATGCCGGCCCTGAAAGAGCTAACTCGTCTAGTTTCTGTCGCGAAACTGGCCTTATTCCCCGGTACGCCAGTCGGTGTCAGATGATAGCTCGGGTGGAACGCGCGCTCCGTCGCGCGTTCCACAAGCGTGCGCAGGAGCGCCCGCTCCACCTAGAGCGTTTCGTGACTGAAACTAACTAGCCAAGGGTTGATATCCTTGATATCCCGCGACAGCGTTCTCGTCGTCATCCTCATACTCGTCCTCGAAGTCCAAAAGCCCAGCCCAACGACGAGGACGAGAACGGCGGCGATTACGTAAACGGGAGCAAGATTTTCGTTTCGATCTACCTGACAGGCTATTCCATTGGAAAACCGCATCATGACCTTCGACTTTCGAGCAGCGGGCTATCGACTCTGGGACATCGCAGGCGCAGCTGGTGGCCTTCTTCTGCTGGCACCGCTGCTGGCTGGAATCGCGTTGCTGGTTCTGGTGTGCGACGGCAGGCCGCTGCTGTTCCACCAGGTCCGGGTTGGGAAGAAGGGCCGTTTGTTCAGGGTCTGGAAGTTTCGCACCATGCGCGCCGGCGTTCCCGGTAGCTCCATCACCACAGAAGATGATGGGCGCATCACCCCCCTCGGGAGCCGGCTCCGGAAGTTCAAGCTCGACGAGCTGCCACAGTTGTTCAATGTGCTCAAAGGCGACCTGAGCCTGATTGGTCCAAGACCGGAAGTACCTCGCTTTGTCGAACTTCAGCATCCGCTCTGGCAAGCCATTCTGGAGGTGCGGCCGGGCATTACGGATCTGGCGACCCTCGTGTATCGAGACGAAGAACAACGGCTGCGCGGCCGGCCCGATCACGAGACCCACTACCGAAAGACCCTCTTGCAGGACAAGCTGTGGTTGAACCTGGAGTACCTTAGGCACCGGACCTTGTGGCTTGATTTGAAGCTGATCTGGCTGACGGTTCGCTACAGCTTCTTGCCCGCAGGTTTTGACTCGCGCCGGTTAAGACGACTGTTTGTCCAGGAGATGAAATCGTTATGAGCGTTTCTACCATTCCCTTTCACGTTCCTTCGATCGGTCCCGAGGAGTTGGGCGAAGTCGAGAGGGCGCTTCGCTCCGGATGGCTAACCACCGGGCCCCGTACCGCTCAGTTCGAGCAGGAGTTTAAACAGTATGTCGACTCGCCGTTTGCTGTGGCCGTGAATTCAGGAACCGCCGGTCTGCATCTTGCGCTGGCAGCGCTCGGCATCGGTTCTGGGGATGAAGTGATCACCACACCTCTCACCTTTTGTGCCACGGTTCATACCATCCTGCAGGTGGGCGCCCGGCCCGTCCTGGCCGATATCGGTTCCGACGGCAACATCGACCCCGAGTCCATTGAACGTTGCCTCACCGGCCGTACCAGAGCCATTATGCCAGTGCACCTGGCAGGCTTACCCTGTGACATGCAGGCCATCTGGAAGCTGGCGCACCGCCACGGCGCCTTTGTCATCGAAGACGCCGCCCACGCCAGCGGCGCTCATTACGACGGCCATCCCATTGGCGCCGGACCTCAAGATACGTATCATGCCAGCGACGCCATTGTGTTCAGCTTCTATGCCACCAAGAACCTGACCACGGGAGAAGGTGGTATGGTCGTCACACATCGGGAAGACCTTGCCCGGAAGATTCGTATGCTTTCCCTGCACGGTACCACGCAGGATGCCTGGAAACGCTATCGTACGGATGGAAGCTGGTACTACGAAGTTGTCGCCGGCGGTTATAAATACAACCTCAGTGACGTGCAGTCTGCCATCGGGATCCACCAGTTGCGCAAGCTCGAGAGGTTCATCCAGGTTCGTGCCCGTTATGCGCAGATGTATAACCAAGCCTTCGCTGGCATCGATGAACTGGAGTTGCCTCCAGACCGCCCTGGTTGCCGCCACGCCTGGCATCTTTATATTCTTCGCCTCAACCTGGAAACTCTGAGCATCGGCCGGGGCGAATTCATTCGCCAGTTGGGTGCCCTAGGGGTCTCGACCAGCGTGCATTTCATCCCCATCCCCCTGCATCCGTACTTTGCGCAGATGTCTCTGGCTGATTACCCCTGTCCTCGCGCCATGGAGTTGTACCCCAGAATTCTCTCGCTGCCTCTCTATCCCGCCATGACCGAGGAGCAGGTCTACTACGTGGCGAACTGCGTGAGGCAGGTCGTTGAACGTACGAGGAAGAGCAAGTTCATCGCGGGCGTGGCAGCAGGCGATTCTGTGTCCCCGGCTGAGCTTGGGCTCCTGATCGAGGCTGATGGTGAACACAAGGCAACGGTGCATCGGCGATGATAGAGTCTGATGCGCTTGGCGCCAGCCTGGCAGCGTTCATGGAGTTGCGCGGGCGCCGCATCGTGGAGGCCTGCGGGACGCTGTGGCATAGTGTCGACGGCGGCTTCTTTATGAGCATCCCTTACCAGCTCTCGTTGGATCCGGAACCCGGCCCTTTGGAGCACATGCTCCGCTCCGTGCCTGCGATGGGCGTGCGGTTCCCCTCACGCACCTGGCTTGGGCTGCCGAGCGGCGTCTACCTTTACCGAAAGAAACAATACGACCTCAAATGTGTGCATCCCAAGCACCGCCGGAGAGTGATCCGGGGTCTGGAAAGATTTCAGATTCGCGAAATCGAGCCCGGCGAGTTGCTGGCGCAAGGGCTCCAGCTCAACCGCGATACCATGGCCCGGCAAGGCCGCTACGATCCCGAGTTTGGGGAAGAGCGGCAGTGGAAACGAGTCGTCGATGCCACTTACCAATGTCCCGCCGTGGTTCCCTTCGGTGCGTTCGCTGGCGGCCGTCTCGGCGGTTGTATGATCACCTGTTGCGATAGCAGGTGCCTGCACATTCTTTATCAAGCCTCACGGCAGGAAGATCTGAAGGACTTTCCAAATCATGCGCTGACCTTCAGCGTGACGCGACGGGCGGCCGAGAATCCCGAGCTGGACTCCGTCTGTTACGGCTGCCTGTCGCTGGTAAGAACGACGGGCCTCCATGAATACAAGTTACGCTTTGGCTATGAGTTGATCCCCCATAACTCTGTCATCTGGCTTCATCCCCGGCTGGCTCCTCTGCTGAGCAGTCAGGTGTCGCTCCAATTAGTGAGAAGGCTAAGAGGCCTATGCCCCCGCAACCAGCGTCTGGAGCAGACCGAGGCAGTCTTGCGTGGAGCCAGGCTCTCAAAGCATCCGCCAACAAGTAGCGACCTCAGACCGCCGCGAGAAGTGGTTCTATCGAGGCCCCCTCACCCTCTGACTCCCTCTCCCCCAGTCGGGGGCGAGGGAGAACACAAATTTGACTGATTTGTGAACTTAGTCGCCACCAAAGGGAAACGCACACTGAAATGAACCGGCTCAACGTCATTCCTCGATTTGCGATTCCATACGGCTTCCAGGATTTTTGGACCTGTCTAAGAACTTTGTTCGATACCCATCTCCCTTGGCCGGATGCCTTCGACAAGATTCTCGGTGGAGGCTCTAAGTTCTGGGCTAGCAGTGGCCGACAGGCTCTCTGGTTGATTCTCAAGGGGCTTCAATTGAGCCTGGGGACGAGAGTTGCCGTGCCGCTTTGCGGGGACACCGGCGTGGCAAAAGCCATCTTTCAAGCTGGCTATACACCTGTAGCCGCACGCGCTGGCCGCGGCGCGACGCGAAATCGGCGCCGCTGTCGTGGTGCACCTCTTCGGTCACGTGGCGCGAATGGACCAGTTGAGCGATGCCGCCGCCGGGATTCCAGTCATCGAAGACACCGTGGAGGCGCCGTTAAGTTTTCTCGATGGCCGGATGGCCGGCACCTTCGGTGTCGCCAGCTTTTATAGCTTTGCGTCAAGTAAGTGCTGGCCTGCCGGCGGCGGCGGTCTCGCGGTGGTCAATGATCCTGACCTAGCCGCCCGGGTAAGCGAGGAAACTCGCTCGCTCGTCGCGCCAGCGTGGTCGCGGCGATTGTCGAATGCGTTCGGTCAGATGGCGAAGGCTGTCACGTTCCGTCCTGTTTTCTATGGGACACTTGGCATCGCGACACGCGGCTGGGCAGAGCGGCATAGCTTTTTGGAGCCTGTCTTGGACCTGAACCAGATTCAGCCCGGACAGGCCGCCGTGGCTCTCTGCCAGGGCCTGCGATTTGTCGGACGCCTGGAACGCTTGCGGGCGAACAGCCTTTACCTGTTGTCGCTGCTTTCGCAGGTCGAAGACATTATCCTCCCTAATGAACGCCCAGGCGCGCGCTACAACTTTCATCTGTTTCCGGTGCTCGTCCGAAGCTTCGAAGAGCGTGCGGCCGTTGCCCGAGGGATGCTGAGGCGCGGTGTCGATACGTCTCTGATCCATTGCGATGCAGTGCAGAAGGCTCGGGAGCTGGGTTACCGGGGGGGCTGTCCGATCGCTGAATCGGTGGCCTCCCGCTTGCTTACGCTGCCGAACCACGCAGACTTGTCGACTAGCCAAGTAGAACGCGTTGCGGGCGCGTTTATTGAGGCGCTGAACGTGTTTCGTTCGGGAAAGGTCCAAAGACAGTGGGCGCCCTTGCCTCCTGTTTCGCAATCCCGCACATCCATTGTGAAGAGCCGGTCCGATAGCGAAGTCCGCCGTGCTTTAACTGGTCTGCGGCATGAACATCCAGCAGAGGAGTTATACATGCCGCTTTGCGGCACGACAGGCGATGAAAGTTATTCCCCTCCACGGGAGGGGTGCAGGGGTGGGTTGTTCGAACCGGCAGGACCCACCCCGAAGGCTACGCCTTCTACCCCTCCCCAGAGGGGATTCTCACAGGAGAGGAAATGAAAGTCCTGCAGCTCTTGTGCGGTACAGCCTGGGACGGCGGCTCAGTCGCCGGGCTGGCGATCACTCGAGCGATGATCACCAGGGGCGACCAGGTCTGGGTCGTCAACTTCGAAACGAAGAACGATCAAAAGATTCGGGAAGCTGGCGCCACGCTCGTGCGGATTCCTTCCTGGACGCGGGCTATTCGCCCGCTGGACTTCTGGGTACTCTTCTCGCTGTGGCGATTGTGTCGTCGAGAAAAATTCGACCTCGTTGCGACGCGAACCGCGAAAGGCGGCTTCCTTGGGCGACTGGCTGCGCGTCTCGCCGGAATCCCTCACGTCGTTCACCATGCCTATGGCTTTTCTTTCAATCGCGAGCTCCGTCCGCTGACAAGGCGCTCTTATATCCTGCTGGAGTGGTTGGCGGCCCGAGCCGGTCACTTCATCATCTCGGTGAATGAGGAGCAGAGACAAAGGGCTATCCGGCTGGGCGTCGAAAGCCCGGACCGGATCTGCACGGTCCCTGACGGTGTCGACCTGGGCGGGTACGCGAACCAGGACCGTCGCACGGCTCGGGCTGAGCTAGGCTTCGACGACTCGGTTCTCTTGATTGGAGCCATCGGCCGGCTTGTCCCCCAGAAGGGTCTTGATTGCCTGATCCGGGCCCTGCCCGTGGTCCTTCGGGCCGTGCCAGCCGCCTACCTGGTGATTGTCGGCGAGGGTCCCTTGAAAAGTGAACTCGAGACCGAGGCATTACGTTACGGCGTGGCCGAGCGCGTTCGCTTGGTCGGGATCCGACGTGATATTCCACAGGTTCTCGCGTCCTTCGACGTGTACGTTCAGCCTGCCCTATGGGAGAGCCATTCTGTCTCACTCATCGGAGCCTTGGCTGCCGGAAAGCCCATTGTGGCAACGGACATTGAAGACAACCGCGATGTCATCGAGCACGGGAAAACGGGCCTGCTGGTTCCAGCCGGTGATTGGGCGGCTCTGGCTTCTGCTCTCCGGGCAACGCTTCTCGACCCCAACCTTGCCCTCATACTGGGTGAAGCAGCACAACGGGCTGCCGCAGACCGCTTCTGCCAGCAACGTATGATCGAGCAGACCCTCACCGCCTACGACCGTGTGGTGACACCCCGGGATTGGAGGACGTCGCACTGCCGCATCCCGCTTCGGGGGGCTCGACTTAAGGCGCCAGTCCAAGGAAGAGGATGACGATGGAGAAACAACTTTCGCCAAATCACCTTCTTGACGTAACTCTTCATACCCTCCTGATCGCTCTTTCGCTATTTGCCGCGTTTCTTCTGCGGTTTGATTTTCGAATCCCCGAGGGGGTTGGACCGGTCTTCTGGAGCGCCCTGTGGCTGGCAGGTCTGGTGAAGCTCCCGACATTCTTCTATGCTGGCTTCCACAGAGGGCTACGACGGTTTGCGGGACTTCCGGAAGTGCCTGGCCTGCTATTCGGCAACCTGGTCGCTTCCGGGGCCTTCGGGGTCTTGGCACTGGCGTGGCTGGGGCGAAGGCTTCCCGGATCGATCGTGCTGCTCGATTTGCTCCTGTGCTTTCTCGTCACCTCGCTGGCGCGCTTTTCGGAGAGGCTGTACCGGGAGATTCTGCAGCGCGAGGCTCCCATCAGCCGGGCCAAGGGTATCCTGATTTACGGTGCCGGGGCCGCCGGGGCCGCCCTGTCGCGCGACATCCGAGCCAACCGCTCCACCGGGTACGAAGTGTTGGGCTTTCTCGACGACAACGAAGATAAGAGAGGGACCTTGATCATGGGAATCCCGGTCCTCGGGTCGGGCCGCGAGGCGGCAGCGATTGTTAATCGCCTGAACAAAAGGTGCTCCAGGATCGAGAAAATCGTCATCGCCATGCCTTCCTGCACAGGCCGACAACTGCGCGAAGCCCTGGCTAACTGTCGAGCTGCCCGCGTCCCGTGCCAGATCGTACCGGGATTGAACAAACTCCTCACCGGCAAGGTTCTGACGGCCCAGATCCGTGATATCTCTGTGGCGGACCTCCTGGGGCGAAAGCCCGTCGAGCTTGATGAAGCGCCGATTCGCTCCAGTCTGGAGGGCCGCTCAATTCTCGTTACAGGGGCCGCCGGCTCCATCGGCTCAGAATTATGTCGGCAGATTGCCAAGTTTCAACCTGCCGGGCTGATCGCTTTTGATCAGGCCGAAAGCGAACTCTTCAAAATCGAGCACGAACTCCGCGAGCGGTTTCCCCAACTCCCGGTGGTCGCCGCACTGGGAGACGTTCGAAATGCGGCCCGGCTCTCTGAGGTGATGGGGCAGTTCCGAGTTGAGTCAGTCTTTCACGCGGCTGCTTACAAGCACGTTCCCATGCTTGAGTCGCACGTGCTCGAGGCCGTCAGCACCAACATCCTGGGCACTTGCAACCTGTTGAACGCCGCCTGCACTCATGGGGCGGCTAACTTTGTGATGATCTCGTCCGACAAGGCTGTCAACCCCACCAGCATCATGGGGGTCACCAAGCGAGTCTGCGAGCTACTGGTGTGCAACCAGCCCGGTGATCGGATCACCAAGTGCGTGTCGGTCCGGTTCGGCAACGTGCTCGGAAGCAACGGAAGCGTGGTGCCGCTCTTCCAGGCGCAAATCGCCGCAGGGGGTCCCGTCACGGTGACCCACCCCGGTATGCAACGGTATTTTATGACGATTTCTGAAGCCGTCTCGCTTGTTCTGCAGGCGTCCACAATGGGTAACGGGTCGGAGAT
>QHZP01000166.1 GCA_003224715.1 Acidobacteriota bacterium
CTTCATCGTGCGTGGCATAACGATGCACCTGGCGCAGCCAAAGCCGATCCTCTGCATCCAATCGCATCTGGCCAGCCCAATTGCGGAACATGCAACCCAGCACCAGAGCGAAAACCAGGCCACCCCAGGGATGCCAACCCCGCACCGTCTCCCCACCGCCAAATATAGAAGCCAGCCAGTAAAGGCGAGGAGACCACAAAGCCAGCCCGGTTAGCGCCGTGTAAAGAAAACTCAAGGCGGCCATCCAGTGAATAGCCCGCTCGGCGAAGCTGAAACGGTTAATCTTTTCTTCCCTCTCTGACCTCATCATATCTCCGCGGTCCGTATCGAAGGTAATGGAAGAAAGTGCCCAGGATGCCTCCCAAAAGAATCGCATTGCCCAGCCACTTCAGAGGACCTTTCCATAACCAGACAGTCCATGGGATGTGCGGATCGCGTGGTAGCCCGTAAGCCTCCGGGCGATCCGCGTGCGCCAAAACGTAAATGACATTGGTTCCGCCAACGCCGGCGGGGTTATACACACCCGCGTTCTGGACGCCTTCGGAAAGCAGTTCCTCAACCCGCGTCTCGGCTTTGTCGAGAAGATCTTCCCGCCTCCCAAAACTCAGGCAGTTGGTCGGGCAGGCCTTGATACAAGCCGGCTCCAGCCCGACGGCAGTGCGATCGGAACACAGCGTACACTTGTAAACCTTCTTGGTTTTGGGGCTCAGCCGGGGAACATCGAAAGGACAACCCGTAATGCAATAGCCACAGCCGATACAATTTTGATGATTAAAATCGACTGTTCCGTTTTCCAGGATGACAATAGCTCCTGGCGCCGGGCAGGCGCGCAAGCAGCCGGGATCGACACAATGCATGCATTGGTACTTGGCCATCAGCCAGGACATCTTACCGTCCCGCTCTTCTTCGTGAAACTTGATCAGGTTCCAGAAATTATAAGCCAGGTCGGGCATTGTCTGGTAGGAACCGCCCAAACCACTCATGGTAAATTCCTGATCGTTCCACTCCTGGCACGCCACTTCGCAGGCTTTACAGCCGATGCAGGTCGTCGTATCAATCAATTTAGCTACGGTGAATGGTTGGCTCATCGGTCCGGCTCGAGATGAAATACTAGCGTCATGGAAAGATGGGACCCTCCTCTCTGCCACATTCCCTTCGAGTCTTTGTAGCCAGGGGGTTCGCCCTTGAATAACCGTGCAACCACGATTGCATCAATCGTGGATTTTTGTCTGGGGTGCATGATGAACGCAAACCGTGAATTTATTGTGGCTACCAAGATCGTGGCCGGGGCAGCCTGACGACAAAGAGTTTTGTGTTCGTGATCGCCCTCGTCGTCGTCCTCGGTTTTTCGAGTGCGAGAACGAGCACGAGGACGATCCGCAACATCGACAAAGCCTTGTCGATGCCATCTCTCTGAGCGCCTAAACCTTTTCCACATTAACCAGGAACCCCTTGTACTCCGGTGGATCCACTACCGAAGGGCTCAGATTGTTGATCAAGGGGCCCGTGACTCGCCCCACGAATCCCCAGTGAATGGGCAAGCCAACCTGGTAAATGGTGCGCCCGTTGACTTTCAAGCCGCGCAAGCGCCGAGTGACCAAGGCTTGGCCTTCTACCTTGCCTCGCGCCGAGGTCACACGCACGAGATCGCCACTACGGATGTTTTTCTCCTTAGCCATTTCTTCTGGCAATTCGACGAAGAAGCTTTGCTGCAACTCAGAATTCGCGGTAATGTGTTTGGTCCAGTAGTGGAAATGCTCGGTCAGGCGATAAGTGAGGGCGACGTACGGAAACTCCTTCGAGGTTCCTAATCGGTCCAAATCACTGCTGAAAACCTTGGCCAACGGGTTACTACTGGCTGCCGGGTGCATC
>QHZP01000167.1 GCA_003224715.1 Acidobacteriota bacterium
CGTCCAGTTCGTACTGCCAGGAAGATTTGTCATAGACTTTTTTTTCCGAATCCCAGCCGGAGAAGAACCCGTCGGCGAAATCGAAGCCTTCCTTAACGAGAAACGAGGCGTTCGTATGCAGGCGGATATAATCGGTATGCTGGAGATTCTGGCTCAGTGTGTAATGGATCAGCCCACCGAGAAAGGCAATGTCGGTGCCAGCCCTGATGGGGACATAACAATCGGAGACGGCCGCGGTGCGGTTAAATCGCGGATCAACGCAAACCAACTTAGCTTTGCGGTGACGTTTGGCTTCCATGACAAAACGGAAGCCTACTGGATGGTTTTCAGCCGGATTGCCGCCCATGACCAAAATCACGTCACAGTTGGCCACGTCGGTCCAACCGTTGGTCATGGCGCCGCGGCCAAATGTGGCGGCCAGACTGGCCACCGTGGGGCCATGTCAAAGTCGGGCCTGGTTCTCGTAAGCCAGGATTCCCAAGCCCAAGCGGAATTTGCCAAGCAGAAAGTTGATCTCGTTGGTGTCGGTACTGCCGCCAATCAGAGCCACGTTGTTCAGCCGGTTGACTCTCCGTCCTTCGGAGTCGTTTACTTCGAAACCTTTGTCACGAGTCTCCTTGATCAGTCGAGCCATACGGTCGAAGGCTTCTTCCCAAGAGAGAGTCTTCCATTCCGTCGCGCCCGGTGCCCGATAGAGCGGTCGTGTCAGCCGCTGGTCATTGACCACAAATTGCTTCAGGGAGATTCCCTTAGGGCAGAGCGTACCACGATTGATAGGACTGTCAGGGTCTCCCTCGATGTGCACCACGGTCGGCCTTACATTCTTAGCTTTGTCGCCAAGGGTATGAATGACCACACTGCAGCCCACGGCGCAATAAGGGCAGATGCTGTGCGTTTGGGTGGTGCGCGAAATCTTGAGCTCTCGCACCTGGGCCACTGCAGGCCGCAAGTCAAACCCAAAGACCGTGGTCAAAGTGGCGCCAGCCTTGATGAACCCTCGCCGGCTAAGATGCGTTGGCACGGAAGGTACCTTTCTCTTAGATAACGTCTCTCCTGTAAGAATAACAGAAATCCGAACCCCGACCGTCAGGGAGGGGTGCTCGAAAGGTTGCCTTGACCGCTCCCTCACGGTCGCGGCTCGGTACCGCATTTTCATGCAGTGCGGCGCCGGCCAAGCCGGCATGGATGGTGCCTTGGCATGGGGCACTCATGGAATTCAACTTGCCATTTGAAGTCAAAATTACAGTCGTGGACTTGTCCACGACTGATCTGTTGTATGTTTCGACATTTTAACTGTCCTTCATTGGATGTCAAGCGCGAGAGATTTGTGAGCGATCCCCGTCAAATCCCTGCCTTCCCTCAGGGTCAGACTACTGAATAGGCCGAGGCAGAATTCAGTAGCCCGCGCGTCAACAAGGGCTGCGTTTCAAGGCAATCAGAGATGTCTAGCATCTGTGAACATGACAAGCATACGGTCATCCACCGGCGACACGCTCTTAAAATGCCGGGACGGAAGCTTCATCGACCTCGAACTTGACGGTGACCTGACGCAGCCGCCGATGCACCCGGAGGACCTTGTGCAGCTTGGGATCGAAATAGTCCTTCAGCATCGGGGGCCGCGAATTTTTCAGGTAGCAATCGGGATCGCCGGCGACCTCAGAGCCGGCTACCACCTCTAGCTCGTCCCGTGAAGAGACATGCTGGACAATGCATGGCACGTGGGTAAACCCCATTTGGCGGAGCGCATAGGCACGATGGCTTCCGTTGTTGAGGATCAGCCGGTTCTCGGCGTAGATGGCGTTCAGGAAATTGGAGCCAAAGCCGACCGCAATCCCAACGGCACCCACCAGGTTGCCCAGCGGCGCGTAATCCTTGATGTGCTTGGATTGCATCGGCATGATTCCGAGGAAACGCAGATCGCGTGATGGCGACATGAAGACGAAGCTGTCCTCACGCAGGCGCGACCATTTGACGGGAGGTTGGGGATGATCGTAGGGGAGGCAGGTCCGGAAAATTTGCTCCTGGCCCGGTGCCGGCCCCACCTTGTTTTTCAGCTCGCAAACGAAGGTCAAGTCGATGTGGCGTTGATACACCACCAGGCGGTCTAGTTCGACCATCGCAACATCGGTCGGCACTCTGTTAAAACCGTAATGCACCAGGGGGTCCTTGAGAAACTCGATGAGGAGTGGCTCGTATTCCGGTCCCATCTTGCCAATGGGAGGATTGTCCGCCAGGCCGGCCTCTTCTTTTTCGAGGGTGCGGATAACATTATTAGCAGCCTGCCATTCGTCGATCAGGATTCCCTCACTGAGCGGATTCGCGGCGTGCTGTCTGACAAAGCGAAGAAATTGCTTCAGCGTCGGGCGCCCAATCAAAAACAGGGTTTCACCCACGGCATCCTGTGCTGCTTGATCCGTCGGCTTGAGCTCACAGGCTAACGGTGATTCGACTGCTGTCGTTTCCAATCGAGACTTGCCTTCGACCTCGGATGTTGGAATCATAATTCCGACCTTTCCGTTACCACCACGACCAGAACTCAACCTTGAACGTGCGGGCCACTCGCCGCGTGATCAGGTCCACGATTCGTCTCGGGCCACAAAAAATTTTGGCTTGCCCGGTCATTTCGGGTTTAAGTAGAAGTAACCGATTATCGCTTTGCGTGGCGACAACAATTGTCTTGTTGGCGCTGGCAGGGTTGCCTGAGGACATACCGGCCAGCGCTGGTTCGCCACCACTGGATTCGCCCTGCGCGGTAGTGGCGATGGAAGTGACTGTTCCGTAAAACGTCTCGTTCGGGTAGGCACGGGCCCTGAGCACAACCTTTTCACCTACTCGGACGCCGTCGAATTCCTTTTCTGAAATGATGATTTGCGCGGTAACGGTCTTGACATCGTCAACCTTGGCGATCAGATCTCCCACTTTTACGAAGTGGTAGTTCATTTCCTGCAATGCCCGAGACGGCGTCGCGACGATTCCTGTGGCCGGGCTCACGACCAGGCTACCCGCGAGCTGTTGTCGAAGAAAAGCCTGCTCTGCCTCCGAACGGTTGATCTCCCCCTGCAACGCCTGGATCTCCTCTCTACGGCTTCCCGCCAAAAGGACCTGGAGCTTGCCCTCCGCTTCTTTCATCTCCTTTTCTGTGACGGCGACATCCTTGCGGACCTCGGCTAGATCTTCCGCCAGAAGCACCTGTCCTTGGGCCCGAGCTTCCTCGAGTTCCCTCTTCCGAACCGCAAACAGTTCGGCCGCTTCGTCAAGCAGCTTGCGCGCACCGAGCCCCTCTTCCACCAGAGTTTGGTAGATCTTCAAATTCTTCTCAGCAAACTGCAGGCGCTCTTCAGCCTTTTTGATGGTGGTCTCATTGAGGGCCAGCCGCTCGTCGCGGGCCCGTTTGGCTTGCAGGTAAAGATTCAGGGCCTGCTGCCGTTTCGTGCCGGCCGTTTCGACGGCCTTTCTGGCCACTTCGACTTCCTCCGGCCTGGGCCCTACCAGGAGCATTTTGAGCCGTGCTCGCTTGGCCTCGAGATCTCCCTCGACCTTCTGCAGCTCCGCACGCTGGGTGAGGTCCGACAAACGCGCGATCACTTCTCCCTCTTTGACCTGGTCACCTTCATCCACGTAGATCTTCTCGACAATTCCCTCGACGGTGGCCCGCACGTCCGCGTTCTCTCTGGGGAGAATATTAAATGGACCCACTACTCGCAGCTGCAGGCGGCCCAGGAACAGAAACCGCCTGGATGGGGGCTTGGTCGGCTCGGTTCCGGCAGATTCGGGCCCGGCAGGCTCGGCCAATGGGCCCGTGTCCGATGGATCGAAGTCTTCGAAGTCATCTAAGGGATCGGGCGCAGCCGACCCCTTGCCAAACAATCTACGGAACCGGCGCCGAAACTTGAAAGCCAGAAGGCTTGTTGAAAGCAGCACCACCATCGGTTGGTGACCTTCGACCAGATAGCCACCGGCCGTCACCAGGATATAGCCCACGATTGAAAATGAGGTGACCGTGGCCACCAGACCATAAACCAGATAGATCCACTGTTCGCGTCGCGAGACTTCTTCCGCTATCGGACGCGCAAAGCCGAACAGTCTCTCGATCAAACGACCCACATACCTGAACGATTTCCTTCTCAAGTTCGGGATTTCCAGGTAGTCGCTCAGCAGGTAATAGCCGTCGAGCTTGAGAAAAGGTTGGAAGTTGAAGAGCGTCTTGAAGCCTGAGAGGGTCATAACAATCAGGGCCAGGTAATTGATCCAGGTCTCCCCGTCTGTTAGACGCCAGGCTAATGCGGCCACTGCCCAAAGACACAGTTCGAAGTAAGGTCCCGCAAAGCTCACCCAGAAGCGCTTCGACTTCTCCGGAAAAAGCCAGGCGTCACTGACGTTGCAGTAAAAGGCGGGCTGGAAATAGAGCAGGAGGAACCCAATTTCATGAACTTCACCGCCAAAATGCTTGCAGGTTAAACCGTGGGCGAATTCATGCGCAGAAACGATGAGAAGGATCATCGCCATGAACAGCGGAATCGTCGAGAGCCGGTAGAGTCGGGGAAGGCTTTGAGTGAATTCACTCCAATTCGCAATCGTGGTTGCCACGGCCACGAGAATGAGCGCTGCGGAGAGTACCATGAAATGCGGCGTAAAAAAGAACCGCGCTCGGCGAATCAGTGAGTCAAAAAGTTTGTCTGGGTCGAAAACTTTAAACCGAAGGTATAAGGGGCTCCCACGTAACCGTCCGCGCCCACCAGCCCGTTCTTTCTTCGTCGTTTCCTCGGTTTCCAGGAGCCCCGTCTTTTCCAGGCGTTTAATGAAGCTGTCTAAGCTTCCGGCCGCAAGCGTCCCCTGGAATTTCTCTTCCGTCCTTTGCCGAACTACCTCGAGAGGCGTCTCTCCATCGAGTTGCCGCGCGATAAATTGTTCGGTCTCCCGGAAGCGAAAGTACTGGCCTGAGACAGGGTCTTTGATGACGAAGGACGTCCCCTTGACCGTCTGTTGCTGGCGGATGGTCAAGTCACTTCGGAATTTTGGCAGAGCAATAGAAAGCAATAGAAAAAGTCATGTAGAAAGCAATGGAAAAAGTCATGCCTCCATTTGCATGACCGCGAGAAGAGCCGTCCCGCGTGTGTTGCGGACGGGCAGCCTTGCTGTCTGTACCCAACGAAGTGGGGGAAGCCACCGCAGGCGGGACCGGCTCTCGAGATCGGCTCCATTGAGCTAGAGTCGCTCGCAGGTGTTCGCTATGCGAAACGCCGCGAACCTGAGTTGTATTGTCAGGAAAGGCAATGGAGGTTCGTTCGCAGCCTTTCCCTTCACCCTAGCGTGCGTCACCAGGCGTTTCAGGTTACCTTTAACTCCTGGGTTCGCCGCTAGCCGTCAGTGAGACCCGGTGCTGTCGTTGGTCCCAATGCCAACGCCCACGCCACCGCTCACTCCACCCCCGATTGAAATCAAATCGGGTGCGATGCGTTGCTCGAGCTGCTCGAGTTCGGGATTCAGGACCTTATCGCGTGCGATCCGTTGCTTGAGCTGATCGAGTTCGGGATTAAGCATCTTCATCTCTTCCCACCTCCTTTCTGTCTTGGGTTATTGGCAGCCAGCCGTCGCAACTAGCTGGATCGGCGCCGCGAACTGCGGTTCCGATCGCTTCCCCGATCCGGACCGTCTGGTCGCATTGCTTCGAATCCAGTACTAAATGTTCGTTTCGACAAGCTGTCTGCCCCATCGCCAAAATAAAGGATAAGTAAGACCAAACTGCTATTTCAATCGGGAAAACCCCGTTTTTTTTATCATGGAAATCCTGATGGTAAATAGGGGAATCCCCGATATTCCGATGGGGGAAAAGATGGGGGAAAGGGGATAGGACGCGACAAGTCGCCAACTGACAGTCACTTCACTATTTGAGTGATAGGAGGTTGAGCCGACTCTTCGAAGTCAGGATGAACGTCCCCTGGTGAGGTTGGGCGTTTTGTCGGAGAGAAAAGATCCCACGAATTCTCGTGCACAGGAGGAAGGAGGTCGGGTGAATTAGGCGATGCCTGGTTCACGGGCAAGAATATCGACTGGTGAAATCAAAGAGGCGCATCCCCAACCCACATCCGCGCTGATGAGTCCACAGGCGATGTCAGGAAATGCCTGGAAAAGAATATCAAGATCAATCTCGCGCGGGGCACACCATGCCATATGGCGGCAACCCTCCGATGACTGAAGTAACCTTCACAAAATAATGGGCTGAATTTTCATTAGCCCCGTGCTTCAGCGCGGGGTTGGAAGAGGGTCGTTCTCCCCACTTTCCAGCCAGCGGCGCTGCACTCCAGCACCGCTGGCTGGAAAGTGGGAAAGAAAAAAGCATCGAAGGAGTCACCGTGCTGAGGCACGGGCTAATGAAAACGCCGAGAAGGAATTCAGTGCATTGATTTGTGTTGTTTATTTAGGATTGCGTCCATAGAAAAAAGGACGCGAATACGGTTTGAAACCGGTTGAGCATCCTGAGAGTCCACGATGCGAGGATTGGAATCGAGCATCGAATCAGTAAAGAAGCAACACATATCCACGTTTGGAACTTGGTAACGACTGAAACCAGCGGGCTTTGGCCTCGAGAGATTCTCAGATCAATTATGGGATATCGCTGGATTCCTGTGACCCATCCAAAAGACCTTCCGGGCATGAAACTCTGGTGAAAGCGAGGTCGGATACAATTAATCATCTCGACTAGATTCTAACGCGCCTTCCTGATGAGTTGTTTTTGCATTATTT
>QHZP01000168.1:0-5816 GCA_003224715.1 Acidobacteriota bacterium
CTCTGAAGTTCCACTGGTAAGTCACAGCGGTTCCATCACCGCAGAGACGCAGAGAGAATCAGGGAGAAACTCTGAGAGCTAAACGTTTTCGTTTTCACCCAGCGAGTGAATGAAAATATGGTCACCTAATATTCAAACGAAACAACCGAGTTTCTCTGAATTCATGACTATGGGCAGTTCTCAAAGGAAAACTCTCTGCGTCTCCGCGGCCCGATGTGGAGCAACTCTCTCACAGAAAGTCTTTGACTTTTCAGCTGGAGCTTCTACATTTCTAGCCCCCGAAGGCGGGCGAAGGAGGCTTAGCCCAGGGTGGAGCGTCAGCGGAACCCTGGGCCCGGGGTGCGCGTCTGGCGCCAAACCCCGAAAGGGGTGACGGAAGTCCTCAGTAAATCACTATTCATTTCCAGATGTACCGCTCATCGTACTCAATCTCATGCGCCTTGAGGAGTGCCAGGAATTCCTCTTGAAACGTGAGCTTCCGGTGGTGGGCTTCCTGACCGGCAATGTAACGGCGCACTGTTTCCATCTGGGATTTGCTCACCGTGAAAGCCCCGTAGCCGTCTTGCCAATGGAAGCTGCGGAGCCGGGGGAAACCATCGTGAATCCAGCCCGAAGAATTTGCCTTGACTGAACGCAGTACGTCGGACACTGCCTTGTCCTGCCCTAGGCGAGCTAGGAGATGGACGTGGTCGACGACGCCGTTGGCGAGGATACAAAAGCCCCCCTCACTGCGAATTGCGCCACTCAGGTACTCCCACAACCGAGGCCGCAACTCACTCTCGAGCCAGGGCTCCCGGTCCTTGGTGGAAAACACGAGGTGATAGAGAAGGCAGGTATAGGAATGGGCCATGAGATGCCTCCTACGCGTATCCGTCACCCCTCCGGGGTTTTGAGGGGTTGTGGCATTGTATCCCAGGGTTGCGCTACAGCGCCGGAACGCCTCCGCTTCACCCTGGGCTACGAATCCTCTGCCCCACTCCGGGGGCTATGCACCAACCATCTTGTCTAGGTGGCAACCAAAATGAAGAAGGAGAAGTCAAAGACTTTTCACACATCAGACAGCAGGTTCCTGGAACGGGATTACCTCACTCCCCGAGGTCTGACCCTGCTCGAATAAATTGATGAGCCACCGCTCCCAGTTTCAAAGCTCTATTTCGAGGACGGTTTGCTTGCCAACTGCCGGTAGGTCGCAATATACGCGTCTGCTGCGCTGATATTGCCTATCTGACGCGAATAACTGGACAGAAGGTAATAGGCCTCTTTGTAATTGGGGGCTTTCTTGACAGCTGCCTGCAGTTGCTCAATGGCTTCCGGCAAACGATCCATTTTGGAAAGTGCCTTGGCCAGATTCACCTGGGAAATGACGTCCTCAGGGTCCAAGCGGACGACCTGTTGCAGATCACGAACAACTTCTTCTGGATTGCCAAGCTTCTCAGCGACAAGTGCCAGCCGGCCGTAATAAGGAGCATGCTTGGGATTTAGCGCAATGGCCTGGCGATAGGCGCCGAAGGCCTTCTCATATTGCTCAGCCAGGGCGTAAGTATTGCCCAGGAAGTAGAAAGCCGCTTCCATCTTTGGTTCCAGTGCTGTTGCCTTTTGCAGTTCTTCGATGGCGGAAGGGGCGTTATGCTGGCCATAATAGGCCAACCCCAGGGCATAATGGAACTGACCCAGCGTCTCGAATTTAGAACGAACGGCCGTGAGGAACTCCACCGCCACCGCATACCTCTTGGCATCGATCAATGCTTCAGCCAGCCCTAGCGAATATCTAGGCTCCGCAGGGTTCAGGTTCACGGCCTGGCCCAGTTGAATCAGGGCCTGGTCCGCTTCGTTTTTCCCACTCAGCAGGACACCCAGGTTAAAGCGAGCGTCGGCATCCTGTGAGTCTAAGGCAATAGCCCGGCCAAAACATTGGATAGCGTCTTCCACCCGAGAAGATTTGGCATAGCACAAACCCAGTATCTTTTGCCGGGCCCCTTCCTGGGCCTCATCGTGGATGGTTTCCAGAACCGATGCGGCTTCTGTAAATCTCTCCAGTTTCAAAAAGGCCTTGGCAAGCTCCCAGCGGGACGCTAGCACAGCCTGATCCGTCCTCTTCGCCAGGACCTGTTGGCAGGAGCTCAAGTAAGGAAGAGCATCGGCTGGATTGGCTGAGCCTGCCAATTCCAGGCCCAGGCGGCACGCCTCCTCTTCCTGGGCGCGCGTCCCGCGGCGATTGGACTCTTGCGAGACGAGGCTTATTGGCGGGTTCGGCTCTGCAACCGCAAGGGAACGCAGCCAGAGGATGAGAAGTACTAATATTATCCATCTGAAATAATCTTCCAGTTGGACTGTGCTCCCCTCACCCCCAACCCCTCTCCCAAAAGGGGCGAGGGGAGAGTAGAAATTATTGTTTTTACTTCCCTCGCCCCATCGGGGAGAGGTTGGCCGGAGGCCGGGTGAGGGGGGAGAGGCTGAGCGTGGAATAGTCCGTTCGACTGTGTGACGCAACGCTAGGGAGAGATCCTCCTTCATGGCCGTTTCATCCAGCCCCGGCCCTCGGTTAATACGATTCTTTGATCGGCTTGTAAGCCACGGTACTCTTCCTTGAGCCCGTTGGGCCATTGAACTTCGAGCAGATCGACTCGAGCGTCCCGGCCTAAACCAAAGACAACCTGACTTTGTGACTGGGAGCAATAACTCGAGCTGCTTTTTACCCTCTTGGTCTGCGTTGATTTCCCCGCCTTGAGCAGCAAAAGGGCGCCGTAACCGTTGCGATTACTTCGGGTGCCGACGGTCGCGACTTGAAGCCAGTGGTTCGACAGATCGCAATCATTCCGCAGCAAGCGGGGGGCGCCGTTGTTCTGGCTGATCAGCACATCCAGATCGCCGTCATTGTCGATGTCGGCAGAGGCGAGACCACGACCAACCATCGGGATGAATAGGTCAGGGGCCGATTCGCTGGGCATCGCAGTGAATTTGCCGTCTCCCTGGTTATGGAAGAGCAAAGCCGGCTGAGCATAGGTCAGCTTCGAATCGTACTCATGAATATCATCCATGATGTGGCCGTTGGCAGTGAGAATATCTTCCCAGCCGTCCAGGTCGTAATCGAAAAACAAGCAACCGAACGTCAGGCGGTAGAAACTATCCTTGGCGATGCCCACCGTATCGGCTCTGTCCACGAAAAACGCGCCACGAGTATTGTGATAGAGACTCAGCATTTCAGAGGAAAAATTTCCAATCACGAGACTTGCGTAACCGGAGCGATCGTAATCGGCGAAATCCACTCCCATCCCAGCCCGAGTCTTCCCGTTCCCATCCAGTGCCACGCTGGTATCCAGAGCCACCTCAGTGAAGGTCCCGTTCTGGTTGTTGCGGAATAGCTTGTGGGGAGTGGTGTCGTTGGCGACAAAGATATCCGGCCAGCCATCCCGGTTATAGTCCAGAACAACTACTCCGAGAGCTTTGCAGTCCGAGCTATAGATCCCGGTTGGCTTGGACACATCTGCAAAAGTACCGTTTCCCAGGTTCCGAAATAATTGGGGACTATCCGGAGGGTAATCAGCGGGACTGCAGTAACTTTTATGGACTTGGTCATAGGAGCAGGATTTGTCGGTTTCCTCCGACCACTTGGCATAGTTGCAGAGAAACAAATCCAATCGGCCATCCCGATCAAAGTCTATCCAGGCGCAACTTGTGCCGAAACCCTTGCTTCGTATTCCGCTTTTTTGGGTCAGGTCACGAAATCTGCCTGCCTCATTGCGAAATAATCTTCCGCCGCCCAGCCCGCTGACATACAGATCGTCCCAGCCATCGTTGTCATAATCGCCCACGGCTACTCCCATCCCGTAGAGTTCCAGCTCAAGCTCCGTGTCCCGCGATACATCCGTAAAAGTGCCATCCCGATTGTTACGGTAGAGCCTGCACAACTGGGGTCCGGACCAATGATTTGGCCAGTCCGTTGAATTCACCAGGAACAGATCGACCCAACCGTCATTGTTGTAATCGAAGAAAGCGCAACCGGATCCCATCGTCTCAGGCAGGAACTTCTTTCCAAAGCCTCCATTATGGTGGCAGAACCCAACACCGGCCCGTTCGGTGATGTCAACGAAGAGCGGTCTCGACCCTTTATGCTCCGGCCGATTCGCGAAGCAAAGCACTAGAAGGAGAGCCATCCATGCCGCAGGAGGCGGTACCATCAGGGAGGAAAATTTGATTCCCCCTTCGAAGGAGGAAGCTGTAACAAAATTGGATCCCTCGAACGATTCACTCTTCCGCCTCACTCCTGGCCCGTCTCCCCGGTGGGGTGATGGGAAACTAACACTAAGCTTAACTCCCTCGCCCCCATCGGGGGAGAGGGTGGTCCGCCGGGTGGCGGACCGGGTGAGGGGACGGCGGCTTAACAAATTTGACCGAAGTTTGAACTTCTTCGGCACCAAGTAGCCCTAGGTATTCGAAACATTGACGGTGACCGCGGTGGCCGTATCAATCTTAGGGGGCCTATAGCCCAGAAGAATGGAAAGGCGCAGCGTGACGCGCTTGAGTTCCCTCTTGATGGTTTCCATACCCTGTTGCATGCGGACCGATGGGCCGGAGATGCTCAAAGCTGCGACCGCTTTGCCTTCATGATTGAAGATGGGCGCACCCACGCAGATGACGCCTTCCATGTTCTCACCCATATTGGTGGCCACTTGGTCTTGGCGGACCCTTTCCACTTCTTCCATCAATTGAGCGCGGTTAGTCATGGTGGCTGGCGCCCGTTTGGGCAAACCATGAATCCGAATGATATCGTCAAGCTCCTGGTCGGAAAGGAACGCCAAAAGGCATTTCCCCATGGCCGTGCTGTGCGCGTAATTGGAGTCGCCCACCACCCCGGCAATTCGATAGGGGTGCTGGCTCTCGCAAACCGCGATGTTCGTGACCAGACCGTTTTCCAGTACCCCCAGGTGAAGAGATTCGCCGAAACGCAACATCAAGGCGTTCATGAAAGGTTTGGCCAGCGAAGTCAGACGCTGATAGGGAAGGGCGTCGCGCCCCAATTCAAAGAACTTTTGCGACAGCATGTACTTGCCGTTTTCCCGGTGCTGGTCGACATAGCCTATCTTCTGCATTGAATACAGCAACCGGTGCACTGTCGTTTTGGCCAACTGGGCGGATTGGGTGACCTCTTCCAAGCTGATAGCGGAATGGGGATGCTGGCTAAAGGCTTCCAGAACCGCAAAGATTTTGCCAGTGGCGGCCACGAAATTCTTGTCACGAGCCTTCTTGGTTCCACTCCTTTTGGTGATGGAGGCGACTTTCGACACGATCAAATCCTCCAGGCTGGTACTCAGGCATTACGAGAAAATAAAGTTTTCGTTTGCTCTACAGGCTGCTTCACGGTGGAGACGATGAGACAGAAAAATCTGGGAGATGGGATAAGAATTCTTCTCTGCGTCTTGGCGTCTCTGGGTTCACCGTCTTTTTCCCTCAGCAGAGCGGCCAGGGCCAAGGCTTGTGATCTTGCTCGCTCTTGGCCAGAGTGGTCTTTACCGAGGAGCAGTTTACCCACATCCATGATCGGGTGCAAGCGGGGATTTGGAAGACGTTCCGAAATAGCGCAGGGCGACGAAAGCGAATCGATCAGCCGCGCCTCAAGTAATCGGAACCTATTCCGCAAAAGTTTGACAGGCCACCCGTGTTATGATTACATGACCGGGCTTGGAAACGGAATCGGTCGAAGCACTGCCCTGCTGTTCGGTAGGGAGGGCACAGGGGTGATCGCTCAGGGCAGCCACAGAGCATGAAAAAGTTTGGACCGAGCCGCGACCGTAAGGGAGCGGTTGAGGCAATCGACC
>QHZP01000168.1:5891-9499 GCA_003224715.1 Acidobacteriota bacterium
GTTGGAGATTGTCTTGTTAGCGTCTGCCCGCGCTGGCTCACGGGACAACCCCTGAAGCCTTCGGCTTCTCTCCCCCTTTGTTAAGGGGGATTTTCAGAGGATTGCCCATGCCGCTGGGGCGGCGCCATTGAGCATGAAAAAGTTGGACCGAGCCGCGACCGTCAGGTAGCGGTGCCGGGTCTGCCCCTCCCTGACGGTCGGGGCTCGGATTTCTGCTATTTTCGTAGGAGCCTTCGTTGAAAATTTCAGACATTGAAACTTATCTGGTCGGCAATCCCTGGAAGAACTGGCTTTTTGTGAAGATGACAACCGACGAGGGGATTTACGGAATTGGTGAAGGATCGTTGGGTCACCTCTCCAAGACCGTCGAAACGGCCATTCACGAGATGAAGCCGTTCATTATGGGGCTCGATGTCTTTCAGACTGAACTGTTGGTTGGGCGGTTGAGCCGCCATGTTTATGCGGATGGCGGGCAAATCAAGATGTGTGCAATTTCAGCCCTGGAGATCGCTTGCTGGGATGCCATCGGCAAGGCCGTCAATCAACCCATTTACAATTTGTTAGGAGGGGTCTGCCAGCAACGCATTCGAGCTTATGCCAATGGCTGGTATCGTTGCCCGCGCTCTCCCGAAGCCTTCGCCGATGCCGCTCGCCAAGCCCTGAAGCTGGGATACACAGCGCTCAAGTTTGATCCCTTCGGCTCTGGCTGGCGAACCCTTTCCCGCCGCGAAGAGGATCTTTCCATTCAGATCGTGGCCGCGGTGCGGGCAGCCGTAGGGCCCGAAATAGATCTGGCCGTCGAAGCTCATTCGCGCTTCAGTGTTTCCAATGCCATTCGTATCGGGAAACGGCTCGAGCCTTACTGTCCCGCCTGGTTTGAGGAGCCGGTGCCGCATAGCAATATTCAAGCGATCATAGAAGTTGCCCGCCATTTAGAAGTCCCGATTGCCACGGGAGAAAGTTTTTCTTCCAAGCAACAGATTGCAGAACTCCTGAGGTATGGCGAGATCGACATCATTAATTTCGAACCTCTGCACATGGGCGGCATCTTGGCCTCCCGCAAGGTGGCGGATATGGTGGACGCTCATTATGGAGTGGTTATCCCTCACGCTGCTCAAGGTCCTGTTTGCACCATGGCCTGTGTCCAGATCGATGTGTGCACACCGAACGCCTGGCTGCAGGAAGTTTTCGATGACTTTAATGAACCCTGGGAAAGAGAACTCGTCACGAATCCGCCGATCGTTGTGAACGGATTTATCGAAGCTCCCCAGGGACCCGGCTTGGGCATGGATTTGGTCCTGGAGGAAGTTCTCAGGCACCCCTACCATGAAGGTCTCGATGTGTCGCTGTTTGAAAAAGACTGGCATCTCCGCCGATCAGAGCAGAAACGTGCCCTGGCGGCCACTTCACGGAGGAGTTCTCATGTTAAGGTTAAACGGGATCACACCGGTAATGGCAACACCCTTTCGCGAAGACGGAAGCATCGACGAATCCAGCCTGCGAAAAGAGATTGATTTTTCCATTGAGCATGGAGCTGCAGCTATTTGCGGGCCGGGATTTGGAGCGGAGTTTTACAAGCTGAGCGATCCCGAGCGTTACCGGTTTGCCGAAGTATTGGTGGAGCAGGCGCGTCGGAGGGTTCCGGTGATCATCAGCACCGGATCGGGCTCAGTCTACAGCACCCTCGAATTTTCAAAGTATGCGGAACGCCTTGGCGCCAACTGCCTGATGGTAGTACCACCTCAACGGGTGGCGCTGCCAGGTTCCGAGGTAATCGAGTTCTTCAGCCAGCTTTGCGGCGCGGTTCAAATTCCCATCATGCTCCAGGACGCCGATTTCACCGGTGCAGGCCTTCCCGCCCATGTCTTTGTCGATCTAGCTAACAAGCATTCCAACTTTCTCTTCGCCAAGCTGGAGGTTACCTTACCTGGCCAGAAGTGCGCCGAGATCATACGCCGTAGCAGCGGCCGGCTTCAGGTTATCTATGGGCTCGGCGGAATTGCCATGTTGGATGGCCTGGCTCATGGCGCCTCCGCGATGATGCCTGGTACCGCTGCCATCGACACTTACGTTCGCATCTATGAATTGTTCCGGGATGACAAAAGGTCAGAGGCCAAAGCCTTATTCTACCGATTACTCCCTTATTTGACGTTTGCACTACAACATCTGGAATTAGCCATCGGGATTGAAAAACGGCTGTTGGTGAAGCGAGGGGTTATTCCCAGCGCCCGCATGCGGCGACCGACCATCTTCCTGGACGAAGAATACGAAAAGCAAATTGAAGAGCTGGTGAATGAAGTGAGGGACCTTTCCGTCGAGTGCCACAAGTCCAATTGCCCCGGCGTGTCTTAATCCCGCTACCCTTGGGAGCGAGGGTTGGATTCGCCCCCTCACCCCTGGCCCCTCTCCCCCATGGGGGGGCGAGGGGAAGAGTATATTTACAATTTAACTCCCTCGCTCCTTGGGGAGAGGGTGCCCGAAGGGCGGGTGAGGGGGTGGTTCGGAATTTTTTCACTCCTTCAGGGTGCAGAAGTGGGTTGTCCCCAACGGAACGAGGCACCCCAAAGGCTACGCCTTTCTTAATCGTTTGTTGAAGACTGGGAAGCATCCTAGGCAGAAGGCAGAGACAATATTCCGCCCGCGTGCATGGCGGCTTTAATGCGGCGAGCATGCCTGGAGGAAGGCCACTTGAAAGGTGCTCGAGGTTTGCCGGCGGCTCGGCCTTGCAGAGAGATAGCATATTTGATGTGACCGGGGAAACTGGGACCTTCGATGGTGCGCCAGACGGGCAGAATGATGTTGTGAAGCGCCAAGGCCCGTTCCAGGTTTCCGTTCCGAACACAGTGCCACAGTTCGATGGTTTCAGCCGGGAAGAGGCTGGAGGTTCCGGAAATAGTGCCATCCGCTCCCATCATGAGGGATGGATAAATCAGGTCATCAATGGCGGTATAGATCCTAATCCCCTTGAGGTTAGCCAGTAACTCGGCCAGAGCATGAATATTGCCTCCACTCTGCTTCACACCCACAATGAGAGGGTTGTCTCGGCAAAGTATTTGCAAAGCCTCGATGCCGACCTGGGCCCAAGGAATGACGTTATAGATAATCAGGGGCAGTCCGGTGGAATCCGTGATGGCGCGGTAGTAAGCACCCAGAACTTCAGTCGATGTGACATATTGGAAATGAGGAGGAGGAACCTGCAAGCCCACAGCGCCACCGCGCTTAGCAGCCAGTCCCAGTCGAACGGCCTCTTCGGAATTATCCGCAATCACCCCTCCGAGGATAGGGAGACTCCCCCTTACGACCTCGACAACCAAGCGGATCGCTTCAGATAATTCCTCTGGCGTCAGTCCTGCTCCCTCGCCCGTGCTGCCACCCACCACAATACCGTTCACTCCAGTGTCGAAAAGGAATTTCGCTTCCCTCTGCAACGCCTTGGGGTCGATAGAATCATCTTCAGCAAAGGGAGTGATCATGGGAGGGACTACACCAGTTAGATCGTGAAGGTTACGAATGGGACCTCCTCCCAGTGTGAACTGAGTGTCAATACCAGCGCACCGATATCGCGACGGTACCATAACACACAATGGCATATTAGTCAAATAATCGGA
>QHZP01000284.1 GCA_003224715.1 Acidobacteriota bacterium
CTCCCAGACTGACGGTGAACTATGGCTTGCGCTGGGACTATATGGGGCCGGTCACGCCTAGAAAACCGGGGGGATCGTCAACTGGGATCCCGATACGGGCGATCTGCTGCTGGCCGGATTAGGAGATGTTTCCAACAGCGCCAACGTGAAGGTTAGCCATAAGAATTTTTCGCCTCGCCTGGGAATTGCCTACAAATTGACACAAAAGAGCGTGATTCGGGCGGGCTTCGGCCGGACCTATTTCGGCGGAAACTATGACTCTGTTTTCTACTACCTGACCAGTTCTTACCCGATTATCGCTCAACAGACGATTCAGCAGAACAATATTTATCAGGGCCTCTTTCCGATCGAACAGGGCCCGCCTGCCGGTGCTCCACCCGAGTTTCCTTCCTCGGGTCACCTGAAACCTCCCTCAGGAACTTTGCTCAAGCCCCGACCGTTTGATTGGAAGACCGAGCAGGTGGACTCGTGGAATCTCACGTTGGAACACCAGCTTGCCCCGGATCTCAAACTTTCTGTCGCTTATGTTGGTAATGGTGGCCGGCATCTTGCCTGGGGATCCAACATTAACGCAGCTCCGGCCGGTGAAGGCCCTCTCTTGCCGCGGAGACCCTATTATCAAAAGTTCGGGCAGGATAACCCATTCAGCTACGTGTGTAACTGCATGAGCTCCAACTACAATTCCCTTCAGTTCGCGGTGGAAAAGCGGTTTTCCAACGGATATTCTCTGAATTCCTCCTACACCTGGGCCAAAGCTTTGGACCGCGAGCTAGGCGGGTTTGGCTGGAGCGACCAGGCCATCAACCCTTATGACGCGAATGGGTCCTATGGCATTTCGGGTTACAACCGGGCTAGTGTCTGGACGCTGGGTCACACCTGGACCTTGCCTTATGGCAAGGGAACACAGCATGGAACCAACGCGACCGGGATAAAAAAGGTGGTGCTGGCAGGATGGAACTTTAATGGGATTACAACCGTTGAATCTGGTTTTGCCTTCTCGCCCATTTTAGGTGATGCCAGCACGCTCAATGCGGACTTCGGGCAAAGACCTGACGCAGTAGCGGACGCGGACCTTTACGCGGGCGGTCACACTCGCGAGCGTTGGTTTAACCCCGCCGCCTTCGTAGCCCCGGCTGCTTGCTGCCGCTGGGGTAATGCAGGACGCGGAACCATGCGCGGCCCGGGGTTGTCATCGGCAGATTGGTCGTTTTGGAAGGAGTTTGAAGTTCGAGAGCGCTTTAAGGTTCAATTCCGCTGGGAGAATTTCAACTTTTTCAACCGGGCTAACCTGGGCCAGCCTAACAACACGACGGACAGTTCAACCGCCGGTCGAATTACCAGCCTGGCAGGCGCTGGGTCCGGGTTTGGTTATGTCCCGATGCGGCGCATGCAATTCGGATTGCGCTTAAGCTGGTGAACCCGGCTGACCGCAGGTTGCGTCGATTGACGCTTTTGTGTCCGAACCATCATCTCAGCAGGTTAACAAAGGTGGACGAAGTTTAAACTTCTTCCCTGCCAGGTAACCCTACCGCGTGAGTTCTAACTCCGCTAGCGTCTTTCTGGCCAGAGCATGCTGTGGATTCTGCTCCAGAAGCTTGCGGAGGATTTCCTTAGCCTGTTCTTGCTTGCCTTCCCCCAAATAGACTTTGGCCAGGTTTAAATAAGGCTGATCAAAACTGGGCGCCACACGGACACACTCCCTCAGGACGGTGGAAGCCTCTGCTGACCGTCCGGTAAGGAGATAGAGCACCCCCAGGTTGTTCAGAGCTTCCGGGTAGTCTGGGCGGACCTGCACGGCTTTCTCAAGAAACTCGCGCGCCCGCCCGGCCTTGTTCTGCCGCACAAAAACCATGCCCAGGCCGTAATTGGCCTCAGGATCCTCGGGATCGGCCTGAAGGGCTTGTTCGAGGATCTGCTGCGCTTCACTTAATCTCCCTTGGTCGCGGTAAAGGTTGCCTAGATTGTGAAGTGCCGTTGTGTAGCTGGGATTTCGGCGAATCGCGGCCTGGAAATGTCCAAGGGCCTCGTCTGTGTGAGCTTCTTCCAAGGCGATCATCCCCAGGTTGTTCAAGGCATTGGGATAGTCCGGTCGGAGCTGAACTGCCCGGCCCAGTGACTCGCGAGCGTCGGCAAGCCTGTGCTTTTGAAGATAGAGAGTTCCCAGATTGTAATGAGCCTCAGCGTAGTCAGGGTTATCGCGAACGGCAAGCTGGAACTGGCTCAACGCCGCATCCAGATAGCCTCTGCGGAAAAAGGCTACTCCGTGGGTGAAGTGATTGCGCCGAAATTTCCCTCCGTAGAAAGTTCCTGGAAACGGGAGTGCCTGTTTCACGCGCTCTAGAGAGACACGGGGAATACGATCCAAATCCGCCCGCAACTGATCTGGGTTGACAGACCCTTGATAGACTTTGAGGATGGCACCCTCTTCATCGAGTAGAAAAGAAGTGGGAATGCCCAGATCTCTTCGCCGGTCGAAGAGGTAGCGGAATAACAGGTTGTATATTCCGGCTATTTCCTCTGAGGCAAGGAGTATTAGGAACGTGAGTTTATTCTCATGAACAAAGGATCTCACCATCGCCGCTTCGCCAGGGTCGTTGACATTAACTGCCACGACTTGAAGTGGAGGCCGGCGATTCGCCCACCGATCACGGGACTGTTCGAACACCGTCAATTCCTCTCGACACCGTGGGCTCCGCGTCGCCCAGAAATTCAGCAGGAGGGGGCTCCCTCGAAGGCCCGAGAGTTTGTGGGTCTGGCCGTCAAGGTTTGGTAATGCAAATTCTGGCGCCGCCAGCGGCTCGATCAACCAAGTTTGAGAGGCTGAAGGTAGCAGCTTGGTCTCAGGCAAGACGTCGCGTTGATCCAGGCTCGACGAAAAGGAAGACTTTGACTGCGAGAGAAACGGTTCCGCCTGAAAATGTTCCGAGCCTTCTTCGATCCGGACCCGATGACCAACCGGCAAACCTTTGAAATGTTGAACCAGACCGCTGGGCCAACGAATGCTGGCACGCACAGGGTCCTTACTATGGCCAAGGCCGAAAAAGACCTCTTTAGTGTGCTGCGAGAGAAATCCAGAACCTGCCTGTAGGAATTTGACCTGGCGTCCATTGCTCGCGTCCACGGTTACCACTGCTCCAATGCCATCGCGGTTACTTTTTCGGCCCTGCAGGCGAAAGGCAATGGAATGACCCAGGGATTTCATTTCATTGCGCAGAATCCGTAGTTGTGGCGCGTTGCGATTTTTGAGAAAGATCTCCAATCGACCATCATGGTCAAAATCGGTGAGCGCAAATGCTCGTGCGTCTTCCGCAAAGTCCAGGCCCACCGCTCCGGAAACATCGGAGAACGTCCCATCGCGGTTGTTGGCGTAAAAAACGTTTCTTTCCTGGCTGCTCCATGATCCGTCTGATCGGATCAATTCATTGACGGCATTCCAGCCTTGCTCGTACTTTGGCGCAGAGGAGGCCTGGAGCGGGGATTGGGACACGACCTGCCGCCAGAAAAAGCTTTCCAGATCCTTTGTCTTAGGGCCGGAAATCATGCCGTTCGCGATGTAGAGATCAGGGTAACCGTCGTGGTCAAAATCCCAGACATCGCTGGACCAAGCCCAGCGTCCCATCTCCACGCCGGCAGTTGCACTGACATCCTGGAAGCGTCCGTTCCCTTCATTGCGAAAAAGAGAATTCCCCCCGGCATGCTTCCGATAAGAGGCGCGAACACGCTCGGGTGCATGCTCCATGAAAGCTTCCTGCGTCGTGAGGCGATTGCCAGCGGCCGACCACATGTTGGACACGTAGAGGTCTTGTTTCCCATCATTGTTGTAATCGAACCAGCAGACGCTCATTCCGGCGCCAAGGTCTTCCACTTCCGCCTGTGCAGCCACGTCGCTGAAGGTTCCGTCAATATTGTTGCGGTAAAGATTGTTGCGTCCGAAATCATTAGCGACATACAAGTCGGGCCAGCCGTCATCGTTGTAGTCGCACCAGCCGCAGGCAAAACTGTAGCGGTTATTGTTCTGATTGAGATTGGTTTTGGCCGTGACGTCGCTGAAAGTCTTGTCCCCGTTATTGCGAAAGAGGAAATTAGGTGGGCCATTTTGGGCATCGCAGTAAGGCACGGGAAATCGATATTGGTCCTGGCCCTGGTAATAAATATAGGTACAAAAATAAATGTCCAGCCACCCGTCTCGGTCAAAGTCGGCCAGCGTCATGGCGGTGAAGTTTCCCTGAGGGGGTTGAGCAAAACGGAAGGCGTTCGGCTGCAGGCGAAACTTTCCCTTCCCCTGGTTGAGGAAGAGGAGAGGGCCACTGGCTCGCAGAACGATAAGATCCTGATAACCGTCATTGTCAACGTCGCCAAACAGGGCGCTGGAAGTATCGTCGAGGACACCGACTTCGGCCGCCTCGGTGATGTCCTCGAAGGATCCGTCTCCGCGATTCCGGTACAGCCGGTTAGGAAGGCCGGCTGGCTGGCACACATAGAGGTCGTCAAAGCCGTCGTTATCAATGTCTGCAACGGCCAGGCCGTTGTTGCCGTAGACGTCGATGCCGCTGGCAGCATCCAGGAGTGTTCGCCAGTAGTCGGTCCCATGAAGCATTTGCTCAGCATAAGACGAATTGCCGCTGAGTACCTGGGAGGTGATCTCCACAAAAGCCGGGCCCGGTGTGCGGCTTCGGGTTTCCTCCACCGCTTGCCATTTTCGAACAAGCAGTTCTTTCTCCGGGGACCTTTCCCAATCAAGGTCCCAGTGCCCCACCCGCTGTTCGCGATAGTAGCCTGACCCAGACCCCACCAGGTCATAACGCAGACGAGTGTGCAGTACGAGCGGCGACTCGACGCGGACTGTGATGCTCACGAGCTTGAATTCAGCCGTTATTAGCCCTGAAATTTCACCCATGAAAGAGCCCATCTCCTGCAGAAGAGCCTCGCGCCCAAGGGTCGAGTGGTTGGAAAAGCGTCCCCGCCAGATTCTCAAGTTGGCTTCTGAACGCAAACACTGCTCTTCAGCCGGGCGCAGTCTGGATGCCTCGATGAACGGCGCTAGAACCTTGGCAATGGCTTGAAAATCGCGTGGAGAAGGGCGCAGGGCAGTGCTCCATCCATTCAGTATGGCCTCGATCTCTTCAGCGTACTTTTCCGTAACAAAGGCATCCAAGCCCGCCTCTATCTTGCCGATGACTTCATCAAGGGGGGATTGCACCCGATAGTGAGGATGCAAGCGGTAATCAACTGCTAAAGTCTCGGTTCCTCCCAGAGAGGACTGCAACGCAGGCAACATTGACTTCGGCGTTCCCTGGAGAAGTCTTGGAACCAATATTGAGGCCGCACATCCAAACCTGGCCAGAAAGCTTCGCCGCGAGACAGGCCGTCCCGAATGCGGTCTCGAATTCTGGTGTGAAGAGCTGGCCCTAAGTGTCGAAGATCTGCAGGGCAATTTCAAAGGTGATCGATTCACCAGGCGATCTTAGACTTAACGAATTCCTCCGTCAATCCTTCGAACCGCTAGAAATGCCTTGACGAGACCGAATCGATGTTCCTATACTGTTTTTATCGTCAAGATGAGGTTAGGCATTGGGAATGACGGCACATTGAGGAGGATAAATCAAGTGAAGCGAATCTTACTTTTCCTTGGGTTATTCCTTTTGGTGATCAGTGCGACAGCGAGTGCGGCCGAGAAGGGCCAATGGACGGGCTGGATCAGCGACGCCAAATGCGCTGCCAATGGGGCCAAGGCGCCTCACAAGGGATGCGCCATCAAATGCGTGGAAAGTGGGCAAGCGATGGTGTTCGTTGCAGAAGATAAGAAGGTTTATAAGCTGCAAGGCGCCCAGAAGGTAAAGTCACTGGTTGGCGAAAAGGTGGTCCTGAGCGGGTCGTTGGACGGAGATACCATCACGGTGGCATCGGCCAAAGCTGCAGAATAGGGGAGGAAGTCATGATTCGATTGGATTCCGATAAACCGGTCCACTTCTGTGATGGCTTGACGCGTCGCGACTTTCTGCATGTGGGCATGTTGGGGATGATGGGGTTTGCGCTCACCGACTGGATGACGCTGAAAGCCGAGGGAGCGGTGGTCCAGGACAATGACCTCAATGTCATTCAATTGTTCCTGGTGGGAGGACCGAGCCAACTGGATACCTGGGACATGAAGCCCGACGCTCCTGCCGAAATCCGCGGTCCCTACAAGCCGATCAAGACGAACGTGCCTGGCATTGAAATCTGCGAGGTGTTTCCTCGTATGGCCAAGATAGCCGACAAGTACGCTTTGGTCCGGAGCCTCTATCACACTGCAGCCGCGGTCCACGACACGGGGCATCAGTTAATGCAGACAGGCCGATTGTTTCAGGGAGGAGTCATCTCGCCCAACTTTGGTTCGGTGCTAGGTTGGAAGAAGGGGGGTCGAGGCGCGGTACCGCCCCATGTTTTGTTGCCCAAGCCGATTGGCAATACGGGAGGCGGGCTACCGCACGGTCAAGACGCGGGTTTCTTAGGTAAGACCTATGATCCTTTCGTCTTAAACGCCGATCCATCGGATCCGAATTTCAGAGTGCCCGATATGCTGCCGCCGAATTACATTTCAGCCCTAAGAACAGATCGGCGACGTCATTGGCGCAAGCTGGTAGACCAGTCGGTGAAAGAATTCGAATCCACGCCCGATGCCAAGTTGTTTGATTCTACCTTCAACCAGGCCTACGGACTGATGTCTTCGGCCAAGGCCCGCGAGGCTTTTGAGTTGGAGAAAGAGTCAGACAAAACGCGGGAGTGGTACGGAAAGAACCGTTTTGGCCAGAGCTGCCTGCTGGCCCGCCGGCTGATTGAAGCCGGCGTTCGCTATGTGACGGTCAACATGTTTGAAACGGTGTTTGACGAGATAACTTGGGATATTCACGGGTCGCGCCCCTTCAGCCCGATCAGTTGCTACCGCGACTTGGTGGGACCCATGTTTGACAATGCGTTCAGTTCACTTATAGAGGACTTGGAGCAGCGTGGATTACTCAAGAATACCCTGGTGATGGGCACTGGCGAATTTGGGCGGACGCCTAAGGTCAATCCGGCCGGGGGCCGCGACCATTGGCCCTCCTGCTGGACCTCGATATTTGCCGGCGGCGGGATTCGGGGTGGCCAGGTGGTGGGGTCGTCTGATGAGATCGGGGCAGCCCCCAAGGACCGCCCGGTAACTCCCGCCGAAATTGCGGCGACCGTCTATCACCTGATGGGCCTTGATCTAGAAATGTTTTTGCCCGCCCAGTTGGGCCGTGTTGTCCCTCTCGTCGACAATAACGCGCAGCCCGTCAGGGAAATGCTCGCTTGAGCTCTAGCAGG
>QHZP01000285.1 GCA_003224715.1 Acidobacteriota bacterium
TTGGGCCAATACTTGGTTTCTACGGGGCGGGACGATCGGTTTATTCCAACGTGGTTGCGCGGGGACAAGAGGTGAGTTTTCCCGTCGATACGCCAATTGAGATTCGGTTTAGCACAAGGTGTTGCAACGTAAAAAACTAGAGGCTCTTCGTTTCAAGCCATAAATAGCTGTGCTGCGCAAATATTCCATCCGACATTGACTAACCACTCTCACTAATGGGAACTCTGCCTGAGCGGTCTGACGCCAGAGACCTTTGTCAAAGGTCTTGATCACTCAGGAAGCGACCGTAATCGTTAGTTTCCAACCAGTGGTAGAGGGGGAGAGTCAGGAGGTAGAGAGTCAACCCAGCATATGAGAGGGTTTCGCATAGGATGGGACCAGACTTGCACAGCGATGCTTTGAATTCAAGCGCTTATCGAACATGGATACTATTTGCGTCGCGCAACGACCACCAAAAGAATAAAAGGACAATTGCTCAGGGAGGCAATCATGGCCAACGACCTACATCCCGGGAAGAAGATCTATCCAGCCCACGGCGATCCCATTCGTATTGTTCCATTACATGTGCCTGATTCCGTTCGCCAACCGACGGCGGAGGCCGCCGCTGCAGGGCCCACGCCAGCTCCCCAGCTCACCTTCCGCAATGGTCCCCTGATCACCGCCGTGGAAGTGTTTACGATCTTCTGGGGGCCCGCCTGGCAGGCAGCACAGAGTGCCATCGCAACCCAGATTAACCAATTCTTCGATTTTATCCTTACCAGCTCGCTCATTGATCAGCTGGGAGAGTACAGCGTCCCTGGGCACCAGATCAGTCAGGGAAAGCGAACAGGCACCCTCACGATCACAACACCGCGGTTACGACATTCGGTTTCAGATAGGGGGATCCAGCATATGCTCCAGCTCTATTTCGTCTATGTTCAGCCCGGCGTCCGCATAGTTCAGGGAGGAGGGGCTTCTTGCCAGGCTTTCTGCGGTTATCATAACGACATGTCGAGCCAGATCTTCTACGCGGCGATGCCTTATCCCGGTTGCGGAGGCTGCACTGGTGGTTTATCAGTGTTCGACGCACTAACCTCGACAAGCTCTCACGAGTTGTGTGAAGCGATCACCGATCCAATCCCCGGCCTGGGATGGTATGACGACGCCAACGGCGAGATCGGGGATATCTGTGCGTGGAAAACCAAGAAGATTGGGCAGTACACTGTCCAGTTGGAGTGGTCGAACCAGGCCAACCAGTGTGTCTAGCGCCTTTTCCTTACTCGAGCATTGAACGTGCTGAATTGCCGGCCATGGCCATAAAGAACGGCGGTGCATTTGAAATCAACGGTAGTAAGGGAAGCATGCGTCTGAAGCAATGGTCTGCGGATCAAGGGACGAGCAGGGATTTAAGACCATTCTGGTCACAAGGCCCACACACCCGTATATGGCTGGCTGGTGGCCCCCGGGGCACATGCTCGCTTGGGAACATTCGCATACACATCAGATTTATCACTTGATGGATTGCATCGGCAGTGACCGGATGCCTGAACCCAGCCTGCTCGACGGACTGAAAAACCAGGCAGTGGTTGAGGCGATGCGTCAATCCATTCGGGACAATTCTATAGGCCATTTCTTTCCGAAACGTGAGGTCAACAAGATGAAATTGGGCATGTTTACCGTGATGATGTCGGATCAGCCTTTGGAGAAAGTTCTGGACTTAGCCGTGGGCTATGGCATGGAAGCCGTGGAATTCGGAACCGGAGGATTTGTCGGGAAAGCTCATTGCAATCCCGATGAATTACTCTCCGATCGTTCCAAATTGCAACGTCTGAAGGCGATGGTTGCCGAACGGGACCTTCGGATCAGCGCGCTTTCCTGTCATGCTAACCCTCTTCATCCAGACGACCACATTGGACCGGTGCACGCCGCAGACTTGCGCAAGACTGTCTTACTGGCCGAACAACTGGAAGTCACTCGAGTGATTGGCTTCGCAGGCTGTCCGGCGGGTTGTGAAACAGACAAAATGCCGAATTGGGTTCATGAACCCTGGCCGGACTGGTTTCCACAAATGCTGCAATGGCAGTGGCGCGAGAAACTGATCCCATTTTGGACGGACATGGTCAAGCTGGCTCGCCAACATCAGGTGAAGCACTTCTGCTTCGAATTGCATCCCGGGGATATGGTTTACAATCCCGAATCCTTATTTCGCCTGAGAGAATCGGTAGGACAAGAAATTTGCTGCAACTATGACGCCAGTAATATTGAGTGGCAAGGAATCGACACACTCGCGGTGATTCATGAACTGGGTGAGACGATAAAGCACGTCCACGCCAAAGATTCGAAAATTTACAAAAGACATTCAGCGATTAATGGGACACTGGATCCAAAACCTTACGATGATTTGAAGAGATCCTGGAACTTTCGAACGGTAGGTTGGGGACACGGCCTTGAGTACTGGAATGAATTCGTGATGAATCTGAGGATGATTGGTTATGATGACGTTCTGAGCATCGAACATGAAGATTGCCTGATGTCGGCCCGGGAAGGATTGGGCAAAGCAGTTCAGTTTCTCACACCCATTCTTATGAAAGAGAAGCCCGGCCCGATGACCTGGGCATAGACTCGATTTGTTGAGGGAATTCCTCTGGGAGAGCGGATAGTCTGTCAATCCACGCCGATCGATGGAAGGCATTGATCTTGGAGTTTGGCCCACTCCCACAAGGGTGGTGGATGGCCCATGTGTCCCTTTCGTACCAGAATCCGTCTGATAATTCAGAGTATGGAAAACAACGCACTCCACCACACGCTCTGCTCTGCGTCAGTTTCGGAGGGGCGATGGATTGGTTGCGAGCTGAAGTAGCCGAGATTTCAGGTCAGTTCCCTTTGTTTGCTGTGTACAGACTAAAGTCTCTCAAGTTTGGACATTTTGGGGAGCAATTCCCGTGGGTTGACCCTCACCCGGCCTGCGGCCACCCTCTCCCCAAGGGCGAGGGAGTGATCCACGATGAGAGCGCTGACTTCAAGGGTACAAACAGACGTTTCATGACACAGTGGCAAGGGCGTGGCATGAAACGTCGGTTTGAGCCACACGCCCATTGATTGTTCTCCCTCTCCTTGTGGGAGAGGGTGGCGCGAAGCGACGGGTGAGGGTCAACCGCGTTTTTCGGTGCCGCAAATGTCCAATCTCCACAGACTAAAGTGTGTCCTACTTCCCCCAGGAAGGGACATTTCATTTGTTTACCACATGTGACCAGAAAACCTTAGTGAGTATTGCTCTTCCTCCTCCGCCATGTTATACAGGTCGACAAGCGGGCCGCTGTAACATAAAAGAACGCACGGGGGTGCTCGGGTGAAGGACAAAGAAGTCTTTCGGAAATCAGGTCAGGGGACTAACGATGGTTCGGCATCACGCCGCGCTATCGGCCGCAGGAAGGCGGTGCAACGGTTGATCGCCGGGGCGGGCGGAGCGTTGGTTGTGCCTGGCCTTGCCTTCGGACACCTGACGCACAAGCATTTGGCAGATGCGGCCACTTTCACGGCGGCGGACGCCAAAGCCGGCGCCGCAGACTGGGCACCGGAATTTCTTGACCTGCATCAAAACGAAAGTCTCATTGCATTGGCTGAACGCATCATCCCCGGTTCCACCAAAGCGCAGGTGAACCGATTCATCGATCTTCTGCTGGCGGTCGATACGCAGGAGAATAAGGAAAAATTCCTAGCGTCGCTAGGAGCCTTCGAGGCCGAATCCCGAAGCCGCTTCGGACATCCCTTCCAGGGCCTTACCGAAGATCAACAAAACAAGATCCTCACACTGGCTTCAACCGAGAAACCCGGAAACGCGCCCGGTAGTAAAAACTGGTCGTGGTTTTCCATTCCCTCCGACGCATCTTCAGAACCAATTCAAATCACTCTCCGCGACCACTTTGAAAACCTGAAAGGTTGGATCAGCGGTGCCTACTATTCGTCTGAAGTAGGAATGCGCGAGCTCGGTTGGACGGGGCAGAATTTCTACGAAAGCTTCCCCGGCTGCGAACACCCGGATGGGCACCGCTTGGGTTGACCCTGACTTGAATCGTGATTTCCCGGAAGTTCGGGAGGCTGGTGTCAGCCAGCCGAGGCGAGGATGCAGACTGAAAGTGCTGATTGTAAATCCGAAAAGTTGACGCGTGCGCCTGCTTGTCAGAATTCGTCACTTGGTTGAATATTCTGCTTAGTTCGTTGCGCGGTGGAACGAAGGAGGTGGAAGAATATGTGGGCGTCGCGGGATTGGCCGAAGGGCTACCGCATCTGCCGGACGGAAAGTTCCAGCCGCACATGGGATTGACGTGCGCCGAGACGAAATTCCGCAATCGGGTGAAAGAAAAGCTGGGATGGACGGTGACACCTGCGCGCACCGCGAACCTCACTCGGCCCATCAACGGCCGCGCCGCCTGCCACTATTGCGGCCCCTGCGAACGCGGTTGCGTTACTCACTCATATTTCAATTCCGCTTACACTACGGTGGCCGATGCGCTTGCCACCGGGAATCTGACCCACATCCCCAATGCCATGGTTTTCCAGGTTCTAATGGACATGAACACCAACCGGGCCCGTGGCGTTCTTTATATCGATCGTGTGACCCGCGAGCCGAAGGAGGTTTACGGCCGGTCGGTCATCCTTGGGGCGCAATCGCTCGAATCGGTGCGGATTCTGCTCAATTCGGCGAATCGGCACTACCCGAACGGATTGGCCAACTCGAGCGGCGTCTTGGGCCATTATTTGATGGATCACATCTTTGTTGGGGGTAGCGCGATGGGCGATTTACCTGATCTCCCCACCAAGCTCAACATCAACGGCCCTAAGCGCCCGTGTGGCATCTACGTCGCCCGTTTCCAAAATCTTCCCGGTGTGCCACGGTCGAAGAAATTCCTTCGCGGTTACGGCTACGAAGGTAGTGGCAGTTCGAACTTCAACTGGTCCGCCACAGGCTTTGGGGATGCGTTTAAGAGAGGGTTGCTCGACCCAGTGACCACTGTAGGTATTGGGGGATTTGGTGAATGCCTGCCCCGCTGGGACAATTACGTTCAGATTGATCCTAACGTGGTTGACGTTTACGGGATCCCGGTTCTTCATATCCACATGACCTTCGGTGAAAACGAACGCGCCATCGTAAACGACATGCGGGAATCTGGCGAGGCTATGATGGAAGCCGCGGGAGCGAAAAATATCAGGTCCTTTGCCGTTCCTGATCGTGAACCAGGTCGCGGGATCCATGAGGTGGGGGTCGCCCGAATGGGGAACGATGCTAAGAAATCCGTCCTCAACCAGTTCCAGCAAGCCCATGACATCAAGAATCTCTTCGTCTGTGATGGTGCCGGCTTTACCTCCACCGCTTGCCAAAATCCCACCCTCACCATCATGGCGCTTTGCGTCCGGTCGTGCGACCATCTGATGAACGAGATGAAACGAGGAAACATCTAGCGGCGATCTGTCTGTTCACTTCGCCTGTTTACTCTTTCGGTTCTATCCCCTCGTCGGGAAAAGGCCACTCGGTGTTAAAGAGTAGTTCCTTCTCCCGTGCTTCATGCGACACTTTGTTGACTTGAAGATTTTCCAGCCAGTGCAAACCCGTCTTGCCCGCCACCAAAACGTCTTGATCGCCATCACCGTCAATATCGGTAACCACGAACTGTGTTCCTACTCCCGCACTTCCATTGTAACTAATCGTGTAGCGAGAGAATTCGGCTGTCTGTCGATTGATTTTGTAGTAATAAATGCACAGAGGCTCGTACGAGCCAGGGTCAGCCCCATTATGCCCGCGATATCGCTTCCCGGTCAGCAGTTCCGGCTGTCCATCACCATCAATATCTGCTAGCTTGAGCGCGTGGGCCTGCGAGAATGAATCATCGATGAGGTGCCGTACCCAGTGACGCTGTCTGCTTTTGGTGGTCTGCTCCAGCCAGTAAAGTCCGTACTCGTGGCCATGGCCGAAGATTAAGTCCATCTTACCATCGTTGTTCACATCGTAGCCGAGGATGGGAAATCCGCAATCACCCAGTTCCCATTCCGGTGACCACTCCCACTTGTCGTGAGCGGCATCAATGTTTCGGAACCAACCATGGACGGAGAGAATGTCTGCCTTTCCATCGCCGTCGATATCAGCCACGCCGACGCCGTGACCGTCCTGGTCATGTCCGCCGACGTAATGGATCGAGGGTTCGGCTCCCGCAAAACTAATCCAAAAGAGGCCCTGTCGTCCGTAGTGCGCGGCAACAAGCTCCATCTTACCGTCGATATCACCCTCCACAATACCTTCCGTCTCTTGGGAGTGGCATATGAAGTGGGGTTCCCATATCTCGCCCAGTCTGCCCGGGTTTTCGAACCACCACACTCCGTCGTTCTGCCACGAGGAGGTCACCAAATCCAGTCTGCCATCGTGATTCACGTCAATTGCGAACTCACCGTTATCTGGCACGAATTCTCCCCAGAACGCCTTATTAGTTACCTTGGAGATTTTGGCGGATCCGCTTGGGAGAAGCGGTGCGAGATCTCGAAATTTGTGGCGCTTCCACTCTCCCCTTACGAGGCCGGGGTTCTCGTACCAGTATGCTCCGCTGGTGACGTCAGGTTTGCCGTCGCCATCCATGTCTATGACGGCAAGCCCTTCCGCATGGTCCGTCCCGAGCCGGTGAGAAAGAAAAGTGACGGGCGTGGCGCGGTAAGCCGGCGACATGGGTTTCCCTTCGTCGGGATTGAGTTCCGGAGAGAGTTCCAGGCGAGCAAAAACGGACCGACCCGGAAATACGACTGACCCACTCAAACCCGCGCCAGCTAATTGAATAAATTTACGACG
>QHZP01000286.1:0-8963 GCA_003224715.1 Acidobacteriota bacterium
AATAAATGAAAAGTCTGGTCGAACGGCATTTTTGCCGGCTAAGGTATCGAGCCGGTCGGGAAAAACCAAGATCTCACCAGTTTGCTGGAAAGGGTCGGCAGACATTTTCAGCGCGGTCGGCGCCAACGGGTTTTTGGTGGTCCCTCTAGAGACCACCCACTTGAAATCCGGTGACGAAGCGGAAGCCCTCATGTTTGAGGAACTGGAATTTGAATCAGAGAGTCAGTTTTAGAGATGGATCGTTTCACTCACATCGATGAAAATGGAAAAGTGCGGATGGTGAATGTTTCCGAGAAGCAGTCCACTCTGCGCACGGCTCGGGCTAAGGGATGGGTCAAGATCTCTGCGGAAGCCTTAACCCTCATTCAAAGTCAAAGGATTGCCAAAGGGAATCCGTTGGAAGCTGCCCGAATTGCTGGAATATTGGCTGCCAAGAATACCTGTCAGCTCATTCCACTGTGCCATCCTTTAGGGTTGACCCATTTGGACGTCCAGTGTCGGATACTGGAGCAGGGTATCGAAATTGAGGCTTCAGCAACGGCGGAAGGGAAAACCGGCGTCGAGATGGAAGCCCTGACTGCGGTGTCGGTAGCAGCACTAACCATTTATGACATGTGTAAGGCTGTGGATCGAAACATGGTGATTTCCAATATTCGACTGGTGGAGAAAGCCGGCGGACGCTCTGGACACTATTTGAGAGAAGAATGAATATGGAACTGAAAGCCGTTCGGATCAATATTCCCCAGGGATCTAACATCATATTAGGCCAGTCCCACTTCATAAAGACCGTTGAGGACCTCTTCGAAATCTTTGTGAGTGCAGTACCTGGCATTAAATTTGGAATCGCGTTCAATGAAGCCTCGGGGCCTTGCCTGGTCCGGCGCGAGGGAAACGATGCTGAGCTGATTCAGGCGGCGGCCGAGAATATCAAGGCTGTGGGTGCGGGACACACATTTCTCGCCATCTTGCGGGAAGCTTATCCCATTAATGTGCTCAATGCTGTCAAGATGTGTCAGGAAGTCTGCTCCATTTATTGCGCAACAGCCAATCCGGTTGAAGTCGTCGTAGCTGAAACCGAGCAGGGGAGAGGTATTTTGGGAGTCATCGATGGATTTTCTCCCAAAGGAGTAGAAGGTGAAGAGGAGGTGAAGCGACGAAAAGAATTATTGCGCCAATTTAGTTATAAGCTTTGACCCCTCAGTGAACTCTCCATTGCCATTTTGATTCCGTGTAGATCAGATTCGTTACGAGGGCTCGCCCAACCCGCCTATGCGTTCATTTCTTAAGTCCTGGGGCCTGGTTATTGTGTGGGCCGTAGTCATTTTTTCCTTTTCTACCAATCGATTCTCCTTTTCTAATACGGACCGAATTATTAGACCGCTGGTACGCTGGATTTTCCCCCATGCTTCTTTAGAACTGCAAGAATCCATTCACTTCCTTGTGCGTAAGTCGGGACATTGGACCGAATATTTCATTTTCTCATTGTTGCTGCTGCGCGCCTTCAGAGATCAGAAGAGAAACGAGTGGCAAGGAGGCTCGGCAATCTGGACGTTGATTCTGGTACTATTCTATGCATTGAGTGATGAACTGCATCAGGCTTTTGTTCCCAGTCGCAGTGCTCATTTCAGTGACAGTATGCTAGATTTTCTCGGGGGGAGTTGTGCCGTTTTTTGGAAGTACCTAAGGCGAAACCGGCGACTAACGGCCAGCAGCACGAAAGATGAAAAAAGCCCAGAAGCGTGAAGCTTATCCTGTTCTTTGCCTGGTGTTCTGTTGTCTCCATTTGATCTTGGGTCTTCCGTCCCTAGCTGCGCTGCCCAAATCAACATCTCGAGATGAGCAAAAACCGGGTTCACCAGCCAGGAAAGTGAAAATTGTGGGTCCTTATCTGTCACGTGAGGACTCCGACGATCTCACCAGGGTTGTTCTGAAGAACAGTTTGACAGTCATTGTTTTCGAGAGGAGAGACCTGCCTCTGGTAAGTATAGGTACTTATGTGAAGACTGGCTACATCAATGAGCCAGACGAAGAGAGTGGGATTAGCCATGTCGTGGAACATATGATCTTAAATGGGACAGCCAAACGCAGTGGGGGTCAGATTGCCCAAGAAACCAAAAGGTTGGGCGAATGTTTGAAGGCAGAGACTTTCTACGATCACACCTATTACTCGGCTGTTTTTCCCCCAGAAAACTTTCGGCTGGGTTTGGAAATTCAAGCCGATGCCTTACAGAACCCCGCACTTCCAGAACCAGAGCTCAAGCGGGAGATCCAAGTCATCCTTGAGGAAGCAAAGCAGAAGTTGGATGATCCCATAGCGTTTTCTTCGGAAAAACTAAATGGATTGGCTTTTGAAGTCAGTCCTCTGCGCCGTTGGCGGATGGGAGACGCATCTACTTTGTTGTCTCTAACTCGGCAGCAAGTATTTGACTTCTACAAGCGGTGGTACATACCGTCCAACATTGTGCTCGCAGTAGCCGGAAACATGGATAGACGGCTCGTTTTAGAAGAGGTGACTAAAAGATACGGGAGTATGCCTCCGGGCCAAAGTTTGGAATCGACTCTCCCTCTCGAGCCTGAGCAAAGAAAGCTCAAATACCAGGAACTACGCGGCGATATCAGCCAAAGCGTTGTCAAAATCGGATTTGGTGCCCCCGGTGCTTTCACTAAGGCCTGGTATGCTTGCAAGGTTCTGGAAGCTGTTTTGGCCTTGGGAAGAAGCGCAATTCTAAATCGGGAACTCAAGGAAGGAAAGAGCGTCATTAGTTCAGTTTCGTCATCATCTCTGGACCTGATGGAACAGGGCTATTTGAGCTTCACTTTGTCGGTTGACTCCAAAATGCTAAACCGGGCTGAAACACTTGCTTTTGCAGAATTGGAGAAAATTAGGGCCGGCTCGTTAGGTGATGAAGATATGGAACGTGCTAAGCGGCTCTTAGAGCGGGAGTTTTATCTGGCCCAGGAGAATTTGAATGATCTTGCCCTTCAGCTGGCCCATTCTGAGCACCTGGCTAGGTATTCAGAATGGCGAGACTATACTAAGAAGATCAAGTCATTCAGGCCGCTCGTCAATATCTGGCTTTATCCCGGTGTAGCGTGTTGGAGTACCAACCCCAGACTGTGAAACTTCGAGGTCTTAGTGCTGAGAGTTTCCTGGATTCCTTAAACTCTGCAGTTCCGCGCACACTGGAAGAAGCTCAACCAAGCAAAGGATTAGAAGGTCTCCCCGGCCCGAGAAACAAGCCGACTACGCAACAGCCAGTCAAAGCACGCGAGAAGGAAGCGTCAGAAATCAGCAGCGCATCGGTTGTTTATCCATTGAGGCAGTATCCAATCTTGCGTGGCCCAAACGTTCTGGTGAAAGAAAGTCATGCGTTGCCACTGATTTCCCTTGGAATATTCTTTCCCGGTGGACGAGTCTTCGAGAATCGGCATAACAGCGGAATCACTGAGTTGATGCTTCGTACTGCCCTCAAGGGGACTCGAGGGTTGAAAAGTTCTCGCATTATGGCCAGCTTTGAAAACCTGGGCTTGAGATTTGAACTGAAGGACGAGCCCGACTTCTTTGGCTACGTCCTGACTGGCCTCTCTGAAAATTTCCAGGACAGTGTCGAAACTCTGCTTGAGATCGTCAAGCATCCGACATTCGACAAGGAAGAAATTGAAAAGGAAAAGGCACTTTTGCGCGCCGATGCAGCGCAGTTGGCTGATAACAATCTTCTCTACCCGCAGCAACTTTTCCTGCAAGCGCTTTATGGCGAACATCCTTATGGCTTGCCCGCCTTCGGCTCAAAGGAGACGATCGCCACTCTAACTCAGGCTGATCTAGTCACGTGGCACGAGCGGTTTGTAAAAAATACAATTCCCGTCGTGGTCATCGCAGGAGACACCGAGGGCAGTTCGTTTGCAGCTCGACTTTCCAACCAATTTAGCAGTTCTGATCTTCTGGCTGTCGACCTGAAAAAAGCTTTGCCTGTGAAGCGGCTTGACTCGGCTCAAAAGAGAGTGGAAACCCGAGAACATAAGCAGACAGCCACCGTCATCGGTTTTCTCGGGCCCCCTGCCGATAGTCCTGCCTGTAATTCGCTTACGGTGCTACAAAACATGATTTCAGGATTAGGCGGGAGATTCGTCGACGAGCTGCGGGAAAGACAAGGTTTGGCTTACACTGTGACTGCATGCCAAAGGAAGCACGCTCTGGGCGGCGCCTTTTATTGTTATGTTGCAACTGCGACGGAAAATGAGCAACGAGCCGTGGACAGCCTTAGAGAGCAGTTCGGGCGATTAATGGCCGTATCGCCGTCTGACGATGAGTTAAGTCGTGCGAAAAACCACTCCGTAATCGTATATCAAATTCGCCTGCAACAACGGATGGAACAGGTGCTGGAATACGCTAGAAGCGCTATCTACGGCAAAACCCTCGATGAGATTAAACAGTACCCCCAGGAAATTCAAATGATCGATCAAGACATGATCCGGGATGCCGCCATGAAATATTTCGACCTGGAACGTTCTGCTGTGGGTCAAGTTCGCGGATTAGCCAAATGATTATGGAGCCAGCCTGAGCCTTGGGAGGAATGGAGCTTTGGATAGGTCGGAACAGCAGTATTTAATCAATAATTTTGCGGTAAAGGATACCTGGCGAATCTTCAGGATTATTGCGGAATTTGTAGAAGGCTTTGAAGTGTTGTCACAGGTGAGTCCCGCGGTAGCCATTTTTGGGTCGGCTCGATCCAGGCCGGAAGATCCCGAGTACAAGCTTGCTCAAAGTGTGGCCCACTTACTGGCGAAGAATGGGTTTGCAGTGATCACAGGCGGCGGTCCGGGCGCTATGGAAGCAGCCAACAGAGGGGCTTCAGAAGCGAGAGGAGAATCTATCGGGCTTAACATTGAACTTCCCTTTGAGCAAAAGAGTAACGCTTATGTCAAACGTCTCCTGAATTTTCGCTATTTTTTCATTCGAAAGGTAATGTTTGTAAAATACTCCACCGCCTTTGTCATTTTGCCTGGTGGTTTCGGGACTTTGGATGAACTTTTTGAATCCATCACTCTTATTCAGACGAGAAAAATCAAATCATTTCCAGTTATTCTAATGGGCAACGGATATTGGGCCGGCCTTATAGACTGGATGAAAAGTACGGTACTGGCGCAAGGAAAGATTTCTTCGGAAGATCTGAACATCTTGAGAATCGCAGAAACACCAGAAGACGTCATCCGCATCATCAAAGAATGTCCAATTTCCAATGACCAATTAGATGAGTCAGGAAAAAAGTGAAGGTCAACCCAGCTACAGCTACCCGCAAAGGCTAGCGGCCCTAAAAAATCCCAAAACACCGGTTCACCTCTCCCTGCAGCACCTCAATTTCCTCTATCTCTTCGACTTGGTTTCCCTCTGTTTGCAGCCCAGGATTCCTCAGGAGCTCAAGCAGGCTGCAGAAGAACGAATTGTCGCCCAGATCCCGAAGATGCCCATTGGGCAAAGGATCACTTTGGCTAGACGGGGACCCCCCAGGATTGTGGCCCAGCTCCTGATTGGAGAGAATCTTCAGATTATTCTTGCGGGTTTAGATAATCCCTACTTGACCGAAAACATCCTCTTGCAAGCACTGAATCGGGCTGGTTGCTCCCAGAAGGTTGTAGAGTCTATTGCCACCCATAAGAAATGGTCTAGTCGTTATGACATACGACTAGCTTTGTTACGCCATCCCCATTTGTCAATGGCCCATGCCTTGAAATTTCTTCCCGACATCAAGAGCACAGATCTTAAAGAGCTAGTTCAGGATTCTAGAGTTAATACATTTATTCGGAATTACTTGAAAAACAAGCTGGCTCTTTCCAAGTAAGGCCGACCCTGCCGCCACCGGAGGCTTGTTATCGAATCCCTTTGGCAGTGTTGGTTTCCTTCGAGGTACTGATGGAAATCCTCTTGGAGAGGGGCCTCCAAGAGATCCGTTGTGGAAAACTCAGATCAGATCAAGGTTTCTTCAGACCTTCTCAATTCATTCCGAAAAATTCGGCTGAACTCATTATAACCAGCTTATTTACTAACTATTTGTAAGTATGACTAATTCATGTGCAATCAGCTGATTCTTCAGTAAACACAGGTACTTTACCTAGGTCGGGGTAGGATCTCCACAGTTTTTTCCACAGTTTTGTGAAAAACTTTGTCGATGTCAGCCGGACTCCTGAGGGATAGGGCAGGCAAAAAGCTGGACGCGCTAAGTAACCTTCACAAAACAATGCGCCGAATTTTCATTAGCCCCGTGCTTGAGCGCGGGGTTAGAAGAGGTCTCCCGTTCTCCCCACTTTCCAGGCAGCGGCACTGGGGGTCCAGCGCCGCTGCCTGGAAAATGGAAGAAACACAAACCATCGAAGGAGCCCCGCGCTGAAGCACGGGGCTAATGAAAATGCAGAGAATTCAGCGCATTGTTTTGTATCTTAAAGAAGAGAAAACCAAGTCGGTCCTAGGGTTGCGTGTTGGTTAGATTGGGGGAGGCCCAATTTGCTTAAATTGGTTCACTTTGTTATAGTCACACAGCCCTCAAGGGTATTTTACCCTTTCAAAGCAAATCAATGCGAGCCAAGAGAATACTTTTTTCCCTTGAAGTATTTATCGTATTTCTAAGTCTTACCCTCTATCTCTGGTACGTCACAGAAACCAGCGACAAGCAAAAACACAATCAAACCACTGAAATCAGCGCCAACCAATTGAAGAACGGCATCGAATCTTTTGTCAATGAGAAGATCTCGATTCTCTTGCAGATTCGGAATTTCTGGCTCAATAGCCAATCTGTAACTCACGAGCAGTTTTCAGGGTTTTGCCGTGAGATCATTAGCCAGATTCCAGGATTTCAAGCCATTGAATATGGGGATAGCTCTAACAAAGTGGTCTGGATTGAACCTTTTGTCACTAATGAACCCCTCGATTATTTCAAAGCATCTTCTGAACCGGTCCGGTATACCACGTTTCAGTTAGCCATTCAAAAAAGGACCATAGCGGTCACTCCAGCCCTGGATCTGATGCAAGGTGGAAAAGGATTCATTGCCATAGTTCCGATATTTAAGAACAACAGCTATCAGGGCTCAATCTTTGGGGTTTTTAAAATCGATACAATCTTCACCTTGATATTTGATTCGGTGTTGAAGCAGCGATATCACTGCGCGGTGTACGATGGAGATACACTGGTTTATAGCACCGAGTCGGCACCGCAGCCAGACTGGAACAGATCGCCCATCCATATCCATAAAACTGTCCCTGTCCGTGACCACAATTGGAATTTGGTGCTCTGGCCGAAAGAATACAACGATCTGATGGGGTATCGGGCGATGGTCGTGTTGATTCTGGGGCTGGCCCTTTCTTTCGTGCTGGGTTCTCTGGTCTGGGTACTTTCCAGCAGGGCTGAACAGGCTGATATTTATGCAGCCATGCTCGAAGTCTCCCATACACTGGGTACCTCCAATGAGCTGAACAATATCTTTAGAGCCATAGGAGACGCATGTCTGAGGATGACCGGGGTAGACCGTTGCGGGATTTTCTTATGGAACGAATCCCAGAGACAGTTTGAGCCGGGCTGGGTTTCAACAATGGGAGAAGCCAATGTGGAACGCTTCCTGGACCTTAAGTTAAAGTATGGGGATATGCCGAATGTCAACAAGTTTGTGGAGGAGATTCGAAGAGTGGTTTCATCTGAAACTTCCAAAGCCCTGATCATCAGCCCCTCCCTCGGGAAGGAGTTCAACATCAAATCTCTTTTGGCGGTTCCCCTTTCATCCAAGGGCAATTTGATTGGGGCAATCACCTTGGACCATAATGGAAAGAGGCATCGGTTCTCAGCTCGTGAGCAAGCTCTTATGGAAGGAATTGCCAGCCAAGCCTCGATTGCCGTTGAAAATGCCAAGCTGTTCGCGGAAACGCAAAAGCAATCGGGAATGATTACAAAGAAAAACAAGGAACTGGAGTCCCTGCTCTTTATTGTTTCACACGATCTGAAAAATCCGCTGGTGGCCCTGGAAGGCATGTCCTCGCTTTTGACGGAAGAGTGCGGGGGACAACTATCTGCGAATGGGAAGCACTATCTAAGTCGAATTCAAGCCAATGTTGGCCACATGGAAACGCTGATTAGAGATGTCCAGGAACTTTCTCGAATCGGTCGAATCGAAACTCAGATTGAACAGATTGATGTCAAACAGATCTTGCATGAAGTGTTGTTAGACCTCCGGGAACAAAAGAATGCATCCAGTGTGTGTGTAGCCGATCAGAACCAAGTGAATTATCTTTGTTACAATCGGCGCGGGCTGAAGCAGATCTTGACCAACCTGATTGGCAATGCCATCAAGTTTTCCGCTTATCAAAAGGATGCCCAGGTGATGATCGGCTCCGAAGAAAAGGAAAAGGAATTTCTTTTCTTCGTCAAGGACAACGGAATCGGAATTGACAAACAATACCACCAAAGCATTTTTGATCTCTTCTATCGTTTGCAGGAATTGAAAAACGTGGAAGGCATAGGGGTCGGGTTGAGCATAGTCCAACGAGTCTTGGAAATCTATGGCGGTAAAGTTTGGTTGGAGTCGGAAAAGGGAAAAGGAACGACCTTCTATTTCTCAATACCCAAGCAGAACGAGTTTGCCAAGACCTAGCCTCGCAGGACCGTCATCGCAGACAGAGGGATGAGAGCATTAATTAAAAGCAAGCCTGGCATTGGATTGGAACTGCAAAGCATTGCAGTTCCCTCTCCGGGGCCAAGAGAGGTATTGATTCGGGTGAAAAAGGCGGGCATCTGCGGAACCGATGTTCATATCTACACCTGGGACGACTGGGCGGCTAGCCGGGTTAGCCTCGGTCTGACTATCGGGCATGAATTCATGGGCGAAGTGGTGGCGGTTGGCAAATGTGTTTCCGGTATCGAGGTGGGAAGTCGAGTCTCGGGCGAAGGACACATCGGTTGTGGCCACTGTTACTGCTGTCG
>QHZP01000286.1:9023-9508 GCA_003224715.1 Acidobacteriota bacterium
GGGTGTTTCGCCGACTTCCTGGTACTGCCAGAATCAAACGTCTGGAAACTGGACCCCAGAATCCCAGATAAAATTGGGGCTATACACGACCCTCTGGGGAATGCAATGCATACCGTTATGGTGGATGATGTGTCTGGACGGACTGTGCTAATTGTAGGCGTGGGAACCATCGGGTTGATGATGGTCACGATTGCGCGTGGGGCAGGCGCCATGGAGATATTCTGTGTCGATACTAATCCGTACAAACTTGAAATTGCCAAACAGTTAGGTGCGGACCTCTGTGTCAATGCCAACGATCAGGGATTTGAGGATCTCATCCTTTCACGAACCAATGCGTGTCATGGTGTAGATGTGCTGTTGGAAGCCAGTGGCAATCCCTCTGCGGTGAAATCAGGACTGCGCTTGCTTCGTAATGGGGGGTGGGCTGCACTTTTGGGTATCCCCCCACGAGAAATTTCGTTCAACCTGGCTGAAGAAATCATTTT
>QHZP01000286.1:9542-10964 GCA_003224715.1 Acidobacteriota bacterium
TGAAACCTGGTATCAGTGTGAAAATTTTCTGACCCGGCGGCGCCTCAACTTGGATCCGATCATTACTCATGAAATTCCTTTCGAAGAGTTTCAAGCAGGCTTTGAATTAATGTTGGCGGGAAAAGCCATCAAGGTTGTTTTTGATCTGACGGGGGGGACCGGGAATGGTAACAACTGATGGCGAACGATTGAACCAAATTCAAAAAGCGCTGAGGGCGAATGATTGGGATGCCTTGGTGCTTTTCCACACAGACAATATTCTGATGGCGACTGGAATGTTTCCAGGTAGCACGCATGTGGTTGCCATAGTTACCGGGGACGGAAAAGTGCTTGTGATTACTCCTTGGTGGCGGGAGCATTTTGTTCGGGACGAAAGCTGGGCCGATGACATTTTGACGTACGATTGGTGTAAAGGATTCAACGGAGTGGAACCTGTTTCCGCCGTTGCCAATTTGTTAAAAAAATGCAAGTCTGGCTTGGGTCTGGAAAAAATAGGCTACGACGCCAAGATGCACCATTATAACCCGACCAAGATTCCTTCAGAATTCTTTACCTACGAACAAATAAAGCAGCAGCTTCCTGAGATTTTCGAAGTCGCAAATGATGCTACGGAGGTTATCAACCAACTAAAATCAATTAAAACAGCGCACGAGATCGAAAAGATCCGCCTGGCGCATGAGGTGGCCAAAGCCGGAGTAAAGGCGTTCTACCAAAATGCCGTGGCCGGCATAAAGGAGTCGGACCTGGCTGCGGAGGTGAATTATGCCGTCCTGAAGATGGTGGGCCACCAGGGAATCCGCTACTCTTACTGTGATCCTCCCCAAATCACTTCGGGTCCAGAAAGAACCTTTATGGCAGATACTCTTTCAAACCACGCTACGGAGAGAATACTGCGACAGGGCGATCCCGTGATGCTGGAATTCGGCGTCCACGCCGATGGCTTCTGGGCAGACATCACGAGAAATCTCATTGTAGGTGGCCCAGGAGAAGATTATGTGCGAATGCATGGAGCAATTCTTAACGCTCAAAAAGAGGCCATCGATTCTTATCTTCCGAATCAAAGTACAGGCGAAGAACTATGCCGAACCGCCTGGGAAACCATGCGTCGTGAAGGTTTCGCGGAAGGAATCACTCATTTTCTGGGTCACGGGCTGGGATTTGCCTATCACGAAGATCGCCCTATCTTGGGGCCCGGGGAAAAAATAGCCATCAAACCAGGACATGTTACTTCTTTAGAGCCGGGCCTTTACTTAAGAAAGAACGGAATTGCCTTGGGAGGTATTAGGGTTGAAGATAATGTTCTGTGGGGCAAAGAAAGAGGGCAGGCGGAGATCTTGTCTAGTTTCTACCGTGGGCTTGATAGCAAAGAGTGGTGACAGTGGCTTGACCGCAGCTCTGAGGGGGAGGGAGTATTCATGTCTA
>QHZP01000286.1:11068-11789 GCA_003224715.1 Acidobacteriota bacterium
GCTGGATCGCAGAAATGCTGCTGGCCTTCCGTCGCCCTTCCAGGGCTGATGCTGGGTCTTGGTTGCTAACCCAGGGTGCGGCCGGTTCGCCGCACCCTGGGTTACGATCCCCCGCCCCCTCCCGGGGGCTGAAATAAGCGTCTGGCTGGTCTCTCCAAGTTTCGCGACAGGAACTAGCTCTGAGGGGGAGGGAGTATTCATGTCTAAACAAAAGCGGTTTCGACATATTGATACAGCCGCGATACACGCCGGTGAGGAAACTTGTCCAAGGACGGGAGCCGTCGATACCCCTATTTATCAATCCACCACTTTTGCGTTTGACAGCGCGAATGAAGGGGCCGAGCTATTTTCACATCGGAAAGACGGATATGTTTATACACGCTACGGAAATCCGACCTTAAACGCTTTGGAAGAGAAGATTGCTGCGCTCGAAGGAGCCGAAGCGGCACAGGTAACAGCTTCCGGCATGTCGGCCATCTCGACCTGCGTGTTGAGCTTGGTGCAAGGCGGCGACCATATTGTTTCGGCCAGATCTATCTACTCGGCAGCTTTCGACCTTTTTTTCAGGAAACTTCCGGCCTGGGGCGTGGAAGTGAGTTTTGTCGGGTCGACTTCTTCGGATGACTTTGCCCGGGCCATAAAGCCTAATACGAGGCTCGCCTATATTGAAACTCCGAGTAACCCGATTCTAAACATACTTGATATCGCGGCGATTGCACAA
>QHZP01000286.1:11839-13522 GCA_003224715.1 Acidobacteriota bacterium
TAACACCCGCCCGCTTGAACTGGGAGTTGACCTGGTCATCCATTCGGCCACCAAGTACTTTTGCGGCCATGGCGACGCCATGGGTGGAGCCATAGCGGGCGGGCGCGACCTGATACGAAGCATTTCCGTCGAAACACATAGGGACCTGGGTGGAGTCATGAGCCCGTTTAACGCCTGGCTAGTTCTTAGAGGATTGCGAACCCTGGCGCTCCGCATGGAGCGGCACAATTCCAACGCCATGCAGGTCGCTGAATTCCTCGAGAATCATGCTAAAGTTGAAAAAGTTTTCTATCCGGGGTTGCCGGACCATCCCGGGCATGAAGTGGCCCGGCGACAAATGAGAGGATTTGGAGGAATTGTCAGTTTTGTTGTCCGTGGCGGAGTAGAAGCAGGCAAACATCTGCTCGACAACGTCAAGCTCTGCACCTTGGCGGTCAGCTTAGGTGATGCCAGAACCCTCATAACTCATCCCGCCTCTACCACTCATGTGGTGGTTCCTCGCGAAAAACGCCTGGAAATCGGAATCTATGATGGTCTGGTTCGATTGTCGGTTGGAATTGAGAATGTTCAAGACTTGAAGGACGATCTGGACCAGGCGCTGGCAGGGGTTTCTGCATGATTCGGGAGTGAACCGTGATTAGAGAATCTGCAAGAGTTTTGAACTTTATCCGGCCGGGCGAGAACCAATTTGACCGGAGAATCGTGCTCCTGCTCTTGCTCGTACTCGATGGAAGCTTTGAATCGAGCAGCGGCACGAGTGCACGTAAGAACACGCGCTAACTCCTTCCTACCGTCTTCCTCCATCAATGAGACAACCCAGGAGAGCCACCATGAAATCAACGTTGCGAGCTTCATTCTTGTTTGTGGCCCTGGTGTTTGCCTCAAACAGTGCAACCGCTCAAGAAAGGATAGAAACTTGGAAGGGCAAGACTGTGATGGTTGTTACGCCCCATCCCGATGATGATCTTTTTGGTTGTGGGGGGACGATGGCATTGCTGGCGAAAAACATGAACCGGATCCTCATTGTCATTTATACGAACGACAACAAAGGCTCCTATGATTTGGAAATGACGAGCGAACGATTGGCCCGGATACGCAAAGCCGAAGAGGAAGCTGCTTGCCAGGCCCTGGGTATTCCCCAAGAGAACATTATCTGGCTTGGCTACAACGACGGTGAACTGGAATACGCACCACCTAAGGAGCTGTGCGGACAAGTGACCCGTCTCATCCGCAAGTACCGCCCTGACGCACTCTTCAGCATCGACCCAGGCGAGAACCATGAACGCTGGCACAAGACAGATCACCGGATGGCCGCCTTTAATACCATCGATGCGGTGCGGGCTGCTGAGTTTCACCTCTACTATCCTGAGCACCTCCTCTATGATGGCTTCAAGCCCTACCAGGTCCCGCTCTTGTTTTTCTACTACACCTTGAAAGATGACGCCAATTACTGGGTTAACATCGACGATTTTATCGATCTCAAGATTGAAGCTGCCTTGAAGCACGTCAGCCAATTCGAACCTTCCATCAACAAATACCGGCCTGATTGGGCGGCGGCGGATTACCGACAACTCAACCATGAATTCAAGACACGGGCACCCCAAAAAGACAAACACTACGTTGAGGCTTTTAGAAAAGCCACCGGATTTAATCAGGAGTAGGGCCTCGACCTAAACGGGGGCG
>QHZP01000287.1 GCA_003224715.1 Acidobacteriota bacterium
GGCCCACAGGCGAAGAGGCCGATCGCTGCCCGGCTCACGAACGGTGTGGCTGTGTAAGTTATCGACGTAAAGCCAGATGCTTTCTCGAACCCTTTCAATCCTTAGACGGTGCTCTTTCTCGAGCAGAGTCACACGGTAAGGGCCGTTGATTGTGTAGAGGTTGATCAGGAGATCATTCTGGTTGTCACGACTTATCGCCCAGTCCTCTGGGGGAGAAGTCAGTGGAATCTTCAATCTCCCGTAGATGTCCTCAGCCACTTGTTTGTCGGAGGTCCCGACGGGTGCCTCATAAGGTTCGTATCTTGGCGGCTGTTCGGGGTTGGGTAGGCGATAGGGAGTGTGACGCAGCGTGGCAACTGTGCCCGTGACTCCAAAGATCAGAACAAACGACAGGTTCAGCAGCCCCAAATAGATATGGATCTTTTTGATGAGTCTGTTCATGCAAACCAGATTGGGCAGCACAAATAGAGGTCGGCGTCAAGCACGGCTGCAAACAGCGCAGGGTTCCGTCAAAGTCCCTGACCCTCCCTCACGGTCGGGCTACTGAACGGGCTCAGGGTCAACTCAGTAGCCCGCGCGTCAGCAAGGGCTGTGCCTCAACGCAATCACTTACCGGACTTTGACGGGACCCTGGCAAACAGCGTGTGCGACAAATTTGTGGATTATTTCCTGAAATGCAAGCCCTGTGCCGCTTGAACCGAAGGGAGCCTCGTAGAGGCGGCATCTTTGGAGAGACACGCCTACCCTCCTGACGCTCCAAAGCCCAGCGGGGCGTCAGGAGGCTCCTGCGGAGCTCTGTCCATTTCTTGGGCCTGCGAACTATAAATATTTCGCCTCCAGGAGGCTCGTTGCTTCTGCCAGACGTCGCTCACGCGACGTGGTCGAGCCAGGACCTCGCTGATAATTCGAGCCGGATACTGTCCAGACCACCCTCCTGGCGGCGTTTTCCGTGGCACAGCACGCATCGCATTTGAAAGATGGGAAGGACGCCGTTCTCAGTGAAGTGTTGGGGCTCATCCTTCCTTGCCATGGGCAGGCCTCCAGCCTCGACTGGAGCCCCTTTTTCGACCCACTGCCTCAGAAGCTCAATCTCCGGTTTGCTGAGTTTGATCTCACCCGGCGGCATCGACGCCACTTTCCCTGCAAAGAAAACTAATGCCCCCAGGCTTTCAAAGGGTGAACACAGTCTGGCATCACTAGCTTTCTTCGATGTCAACACTTTTTCGTTCGAGGTAATGTCCGGTCTGAGCAGGCCATGGATAATGGTGCCTTGAAGGAGGGACCATGGGACTTTCGCCGACGGCCGCGGAGCGGGACACACCTGCTTGCTCAGTCATGAAGGGTAGTGTCCCCATCACTCCACGGTCTGAGATTATGCTGAATCACCACGGAGAATCTACTTGGTAGTCTGCTTGGCAGTGATCTTGTCAGCAATCTGTTTGTAATTTGACGGGGGGAGAATCTTTCTGGTTTTTAGCTCCTTCTTATTTTTGTAGGGGCGACCGGCAATGACTTTGTCGGCATACTCCTCACCAATTCCGGACAACGCTGCAAGCTGTTCTCTACTGGCCGAGTTTATATCAAGCAGTTCTGCCTTGTCGCTGCGTTTATCATTGGTCCTTGGAAAGGTGGGAGGCGTTGTCCCGATCTGGCCGAAAGCTAAGATAACCAAAATGAGACAGGTAAGGGTTATTCCGAGTAATTTCTTTAGAAACATAATGCCTCCTCTGGAAATCCCCCCTATGAAAGGGGAGCTGTGAAAAGATTTGAACCACGCCCTCACCCGCCCTTGTGAACGCTTATCAAGCGTTCACCCCTCTCCCCAGTGGGGGCGAGGGAGCTAAATCTAATGTTTACTTTCCCCTCGCCCCGACTGGGAGAGGGGCCAGGGGTGAGGGGGCGAGTGCAATCCTTTCGGAATTTTTTCACAGCTTCCCTTCGAAGGGGGAATCGTTTTCATTTATTTATTGATGGTGCCGTCCGGCATGGATGGCTCCCTTGATTCTACAAGCTAACATCAATAAGAGCAGATGACTGAGCCGTTAACCTGGTTGCATGGAAATCGAAAATCGAAAGAGGCCACGATTGACGTGCTTTCTGCAGTTATCGTGGGATTGTATCCTGGGTTCGTATGGTGGCAGCTCGCGACCACTCATGGCAGTTTTCGTTGAGGCTGCGGTGCAGCTACCCGTTCGGAGGACCCGCACCCAGCAGGTCTTTCAGCTTGCTCCTCAAGGCAGCTGCGGTGAAAGGCTTCTCCAAAAATTCGGTGCCTGCCTGGGACATCCCATCCTGGCCAAAGGTCTCCATCGTATACCCCGACATGAAGAGCACCTTCATCTCAGGACGCAATGGCGACAAATGTCTTGCCAGCTCTCGCCCGCTCATCTCTGGCATCTCCACGTCGGTCATCATCAACCCGATTGGGCCCTTCTGCCTTTTCGAGGTCGAGAGAGCCTCGTTGCCGTTACTCGCCTCCAGCACAGTGTAACCCCATGACCTGAGAAGCTCCCCGACGAAATGCCTGACCAGCTCTTGATCTTCCACCAACAGGATCACCTCTGCTCCAGGGTACGGTCCGGCGCAAACCTTCACAGGATTTAGCTCCCCGATGTTTTCCTGGACTGCTGGCAGGTAGATCTTAAACCTCGCGCCCTGTCCGGGCCGGCTGGTAACCACGACGTAGCCCTCGTTCTGCCTGCCGATGCCATAGCGGGTGGACAAACCCAGCCCCATTCCCTTGCTCTGGTCCTTGGTGGTAAAGAATGGCTCGAACACGTGGGATTGGGTCTCTCGGTCCATGCCGTATCCGGTATCGGCAACCGCCAGCATGACATAGGCTCCGGGGCGGGCCCTAACCCGTGGATCGATATCGGTATCATGCAATTCGATATTTGCAGTTTCAGTAGTAAGCTGACCAGAATGGGGCATGGCATCTCGGGCATTAAGGACCAGGGTTATCAGGACCTGTTCGATTTGGGCGGGATCCGCCTTCACCGGTCTCAGTCCCAGTCCCCGAAGGGTGACTAGCTCGACTTGTTCGCCAATCAGTTGCCGCAGCCTCGGGGTCATGTCAGCTAGCACAGCGTTGAGGTCTAGAAGCTTGGGCACACGTTTTTGACAGCCCGCGAAGGCCTGGAGCTGACAGATGATAGAAGCGGCGCAGTCGGCGGCCTTGCTGATCTGCTCCGCATAGCGACGTAGCGGGTCGGCCGGGCTAGCCCACCTAAGCAGGAGTTCGCTGTAGCCCTTGATAGGCGTCAACAGGTTGTTGAACACATGAGCTACTCCGCTAGTCAGCCGCCGGACAGTTTCCATCTTGATTGAGTTAAGCCTCTGCTGGGCTTCCTGGACTTCTCGCTTCGCCCTTACCAACTCCCGTTGGCGGAAGCGAAGATCCTGGAGCACGCCCTCATCCTTGGCGGGCCGGACCCAGGGGCTTGGAGCTTGAAGCGCCAGTATGGCCTTGATTAATTCAGCCTTGGTCATTTTTTGGTAATTGGCCATAGTCGATTTCCCATTTCGTTGGAATCGGGTCTCCAAGCCAGGCGGTTCGTCATCATCGTCCCGCCCGCTTGGTGCGCCTCTAAATCCCCGGGGCCTTCCCGTGTCTTGGTGCTGGGCGGGTAAAGTGAGCTAAATCATGCACAGGGTCATCATCAGAAGGTTCTTACTGGCCACAGGAGGGCTTCCACTCAAGATCTGATGTAGAAATTGGAGTAGAAGAATCCAGCCAGCCGATCACACGTAGTCAAGATAGCCGACAAGTTCGGACTTCTGATAGATTTCGACATGTTTGTATACCGTAACTCTCGAAATCGCAAAAAGCAACTAGGCGAATCCCTAGAAAATTCGAAAAAAAACCCTTGTCTATCTGGGCGGGAATTCCTTTGGAATGAGGGTTGACGAGCCGGCTGGGGGCCGGGAGCCACGATTAACGTTTTTTTGTGCCTATCCGCAGTTCTTTCCTCTGGGATGCTTCAGAAAAGGAATGTACGCGGAGACAGTGCGCTGATAATCCCGAAACTCATCGCCGAAACGCGCGGCCAGCAGCGTCTCTTCGATCCGAACGCGAATCTCCGTGCCTGCCAAAAGCAGGAGCGTTGAGAGCAGTAGCGTTGGCAGCGGCGTGATCATGAAGCCCGTACCGAAAAGGATGCACAACATGGAAGCGTAGATCGGGTGCCGGACCAGGGAGTAGACGCCGGACCGCACAAGTTCATGATCCGCATTAAGACCGGCGTCAATCCGCCATTGGCGGCCAAGGGCGCGCGCACCGGTCCAGGAAAAAAGACTGGCGAGCGCAAGAAAAAAAATTGAAACGGCGGTCCGCCAATCCTCCACCGGTCGCGCCCAAAACTTGTTTTGCCACAACAGCGAGTAGGCGATGCCTTGTAGCAATAAGCCCCAGCGGGCACGCCGGTCCAGCTTTGCGGGCCTCTCAGCCTTTTGTTTGATCAAGAAAAAGGGTGTTAGCCAGGTGAGCCATCCGGCGACAAGGATGATGTATGCGTAGGCTGGCATCTCGTCGATTATATATTTCCACCGACCCCGGGGCCATCGGCGCCATTAAGGATTCAATGAGCCGAGGGGATCTCGAACTGCATTCTCCGTCGGTTCGATGCGCGAACCATATTTTCTGGCGTAAACTTGTGTGAATTCGGCGCCCAGCAGGAAAACCTGGGCCGAATAGTAGACCCATAAGAGAATGATGACAAACGTTCCAGCCGCGCCGTATACCGATCCCAGGCTACTGCGACCCACATAGGCCCCTATCAGAGATTTTCCGGTCGTAAACAGCAGTGAAGTCATAGCTGCACCGACCCCTACATCGCCCCACTGGATCTGGGCATCCGGCAGGACTTTATAAGTCATCGCAAACAGGACAGTGATTAGTCCAAACGAAACCGCAAAGTTCACGGTCTGCAGAACGATGGGAGGGACCGCCAGCGACTCGCGAAAGAAGCTACTCAGGGCAGACAAGGTAGCGCTGGCAATCACCGAAAGCAGGAGAAGGAAACCAATTCCCAGTACCATGGCAAAGGAGAGTAGTCGAGTGCGAATGACGGCGTTCCAGCCTAATCCTGGCTTTAGCTTGACGTTCCACACTGTATTGAGGGCATTTTGTAGTTCAGCAAAGACGGCCGTGGCTCCAAACAAAAGCGTTGTCAAACTGATTACGGTCGCATCGAGGCCGGAGAATTCGGTCCGCGCTTTTTCGCTAGCGGCCAGTATGGCCCGCGCTGCCTCAGGTCCGATGAAATAGCGAATTCGCGCCATGACCTCGGCTCGGGCGGTGGATTCTCCCACCACGGAGGCAGCCAGGGCAAGGACGATGATCAGGGTTGGCGCCATTGAGAATATCGTGTAGAAGCTCAGGACCGCAGCTAAGCGGGGCACGTTATCTCGGTACCACTCCGAAAATGTTTCCTTGCAAAGCTCCCAAATGACCCTCGCCCGAAGTACGCCCCATAATAGGCACGCCCATCTCTTAATTTTGCAAGATGGCTTTCGCAACAGGTTAGACAGACGATAAGTCTCCAGTCTCAGTTTTCGGTCTAAGTCCGTCATGACCCTTCCCCTGCAGATGATTGTGACGCATTTTGGTCCAGGAAGTCTTGGTTTTCTATGGTAGTTAAGAGAACCGGGAAGAATGGGGCCTGACCCGGAGAGAAATACAGGGTCCCGTCAAAGTCCCTGACCCTCCCTGACGGTCGGGCTACTGAACAGGTCCAGGCTCAACTCAGTAGCCCGCGCGTCAGCAAGGGCTGTGCCTCAACCCAATCACTTACGGGGACTTTGACGTGACCGTGG
>QHZP01000304.1 GCA_003224715.1 Acidobacteriota bacterium
AACGGATGCAGTCGCGATCAATGTTGTAGCGCCCTCACTGTCCAAAGGCTTGGAGAAATAATATCCCTGACCGTAGTTGCATCCCATTGTCCTAAGCTGGGTCAGTTGCTCCCCAGTTTCCACCCCTTCAGCAATCAGATCCAAGCCCAGGTTCTGCCCTAGTGTCACGATCGCAGGGTGGCCACGAAAAGACAGGTCTTTTTTGGATGCCAGAAGTTCTGTGGGAGCGCTTGTCCCTTGCTGGTTACCGGACTATACGACCAGCGGATTGGATCAGCAAACGGCGTCAGGGAGGACCAGCCGATCTTGACCTTCTAAATCCGAGAGGTGAGAGGTCGAATGATCGCGGTGTTTCCCACAAGGGGTTTTCAGCGCTGGTGGCAAGCCGTGAGCAACACCAGCCCACCTGATGTTCGTGGGACTGCCGTTGTCGAAAACGCGTATCTACTACAATAGCGATTCGGTAGATTTGACCGTGACTCGACCGCCCTTATTTCTTCTGGCGGATCGAGTACAGCCGCGTTTCCGTTCGAACTAGGAGCCGGTCCCCAACTACGGCCGGCGTGGCTTGTGCCATTTCCTCAAGCGAATTGACCTGAAGCAGTTTGAAAGTCTCGCCAGCAGCAATCACGAATGTCTTGCCTTCCTCGCTCAGGCAGAAGATCCTGCCGTTGTAAGCCCACGGCGACGACGTGAAGGCCCCCGCCTCCTGATCGATACGCTCCTTGTACGTGAGCATGCCGGTTTTGGTATCGAACCGGCTCAGGATGCCTTTTTCCGAGAGCACGTAGAGCCCACCCTCATAAGCGACTGGGGTCGGAAGATACGTACCGGCGCGAGCTGCGGTCCAAGTCACATAGTCGTTTGACGTTTGTTCCTTTCCGAGAGAAACGTCTCCGCTAGCGCCGGGCCGAACGACGAAGAGAGAACCCATCAAACCACCATCAAGGTAGAGCAACCCCTCATAGGCAAAAGGGCTGGGAACGGGGATCATCGACATCCCCGACAGTCGCCACAGTTCGTTGCCTGCTAAATCATAACTGACGGCAACACCAGGGCCTATTGTCACAATCTCTGTGCGAAGCTTGTTCGCCCAGATAAACGGAGTGGTCCAGCCGGATCGGCGTGGTTGTTCACCTGGTTCCTTGATGTCGCGATCTGTACGCCAAATCAGCTTACCTGTTCGTTTGTCAAATGAAGCAATGAACTGCTGTTTCTCATTGTCATTGAGGATCACAAGTTGATTTTTGTGGAGGACTGGCGAGGCGCCCGTGCCGAAGTCAAGGTAAATGGGATGAGCGTCCATCGGGGTAGTCCACAACTGCTGGCCGTTTAGATCGAAGGCGTAGATTCCTAGATTACCGAAGTAGACGTACACGTTCCTGCCGTCCGTCACGGGAGTTTCAGAGGCAAAGCTATTTTTTCGGTGGCGCCCGCCTGGCGGCCGTCCTGTATGGATTTCTTTCTTCCACATCGTGGCGCCCGTCTCTATGTCTAAGCAATATACGAAGTAATGCAGCACGACTTCGTGCGGCATTTCGATGTCGCGCGCATAGACACGTTCCAAAATTTGTTTCTCTGTCAGTCCCTGCTTCGCAAGTTCTGCAGCGTACTCATTGCTGTACTCGGTTCCGATCTGCGGCGGCTTCGACTGACCTTCCGTGGTTACGGTTGTCAGCAAAACCCTATCGCCCGTAACTATTGGCGATGACCAACCCCGGCCTGGGATTTCGACGGACCACTCGACGTTCTCGGTAGTCGACCATCGTTCCGGAAGCCGATGGTGGCTTCCCACGGGATTCGAGTCCGGCCCACGGAATTGCGGCCAGACGGGGTTCTGCCTGTCCGCGTCAGGATCGCGACAGACGAAGTTCGCCGCGTCGTTCGTATCTCCCTTCCCTTTGTACATCGCAACCTTTGGGTAGGGACAGAGCGGACGCAACCGGTCGACCACACTATTGATGGAGTGCGAGGCTATGATCGCTTCTGGCGCGGTTCCACGTTCCACCCACTGTTCCAGAGCAGCCTGCATGTCGAATGAGTTCGGACCGGGTCCGCCATCGCAGTGAGCCATCCCGGGCGCCATGAACAACCGATAAAAACTCTGCACCTCCGCCGTCGCAACGGTTCGATCCTTGCGATTGCCTCCAAAGAACGAGATCACGCTTTCGTAATAGTCGATACTGTTTTGCGGCGCGATCAACTGGTCGTTCCAACCGTGATACTGCAGCAGCTTGCCACCACGCTGCCGGAACTCCTGGAGATCTGGATTGGTTGCGTTGAGCAGCGGAGCAAACTTGGATTCAGCCCTGAGGAAGGCCTGATAACCCGCCGGATCCGTGAATTGGAATGAGCTCCAGTTCCAGTTCGGATCGGCGAAAACGAGCCATCGATAGTGTGCAATCGGAATCGTGAACGGATTGGCGGCGTCTCGGTTGGTCCAGAACGGCTCGCTTCCGGGTGCGAGGCCGGGATATAGCTGGGCGCCGGTCATCGGATCCCGGAGCCCGCGGTAGATGCGACGGGCGGCTTCGACCTGGGCGGGTGTCAGGCAAGTTCCTGGCACCTGATTCGCTGCGCATTGCAAAACCGCTGGATCAAACCTGCATCGCCGCGGATCTTCCAGAACGCCGTCTACGACACCGTCGGCACTATCACAGTCCGCGAGCACCGCGCGATAGAGCATTCCCAGTGCGGAGGGCGACAGGGTGCTGGCTGAATCCTTGAGGACCGCCAGGATAGCGTCCAAATCCCCCGCCATCAGCCGCGTCCAGTTGTTCGCGGGCGCCCCGGCGACGATGCCGTCGTAGTCTGCCGGAAACCTCTGCGCCTCCATTAAGCCCTCGTAGCCGCCCGACGAACAGCCAATCCAATAGGAGTGCTCGGCATCTTTCCCGTAAAAGGCGCGCAGGAGCGCTTTCGCTTTCAAGGTCGTTTCGTGATGCGCGCGAAAGGCGAAGTCGATCAGCTGATCCGGATGCTCGAATGCGAATCGAGCCGCGTTCACGCCGGGCGCCGCCTCGTGGCCGGTATTCGTCGAGGCGCTCGCATAAGAGCGCCGGAGCTGTTCCGCCAGGGCACCGTAGGAGATAGTGCCGGCCCACCCACCGTTGCCCACACCAGCGAATTTGCCGTTCCAGTTCCGTAAGGGCAGCCACACCTCGAACCGGATATTCGATTCACTCGTAGGTTGGATCAGCCCTGCAACACGGCAGAACGGTGGCAGATTGGTGATCGCAGTGGCCGAGCCCGGCGGCGTGAATGATCCAGTCGTGATGGTTTGGGTGGCGGTAATCGTCGTGCCAGGAAGACGCTGCTCGGCCAGAGCCAGACACGACGCGGCCCGATCGGTTTGCGCTCGCACTACACGGACAAAGACCATTGCGAGGATGGCAGCGAGAAACGCGCTGATGCCAGCAGTCGATTTCATATCTCCTCTTCGAGCCAAGCGTACTGCCAAAAAATTTGTTGCATTTTCAGTCTAACAGTTGGGCCTCTATGCAGGTAAGCCAAATGTCCCTTCTCCCCTGCTTTTGGCTAATATTAGCCTCAAAAACCTGATTTTGTCGAAAGGTCGTGCGGATGGCCACTCCTTCGGATCACATGGATTGTCCCTTCGGGATGTCCGATGTTATGATACTGTCGTCCAAAATCGACGCCCTGAGACGCATAGGCAAACATGGTTATGCGAAGAGGTATCAGAAAGGGGTCTGAAAGTATTGAAGGGTGATTCTCTGGCGGCCGAACGAGTCCCGAAGGAACTGAGTTCTGGGCCCGGTGTGAAAGATGACGAAGTTCCAACCGGCTGCGATTGTGGCTTTAGTGAACAACAACCGGTCACGGGTTCACCAGGGTGGTTTCAGAGGCCGCGCTTTTCGTTGAGCGTGCTTTCTTTCCATTTCATAAGCGGAAGTGGAAGAGACCGACCCTTTTGACCAACGAAGATCGTTTCCAGAAAACCATGTGTTGTCAGAGATCGGTGCTCATAACCTGGAAAGCGTCACAGCTGATGAAGAAATTAGGAGTGACGTCGCGTTACCTGTTTTTTGGAGTTCTTTTGAGAGTGGTCCATGTCCGCTCACCGAAGTCAACAACCTTACCGACGTGTCAGTGAAACGATTCTGGAAAGTATCGGGGACACGCCTTTGGTCCGACTGCAAAAGTCAGTCAGCGGATTGGCGCCGGCGATTCTAGCCAAGGTCGAGTCTTTCAATCCAGGAGGAAGTAGCAAGGACCGAATCGCGCTCCACATGATCGACGAAGCCGAGCGTTCGGGAACGCTGCGTCCTGGAGGCACGATTATTGAGGCCACTGCCGGAAACACGGGCTTGGGTCTGGCTTTGGTGGGTGCGGTGCGCGGTTATCGCTGCATCTTCGTTCTGCCGGACAAGATGAGTGAGGACAAGATTCGGCTGCTGCGAGCCTATGGCGCTGAAGTGGTGATCACTCCCACCGCCGTTCCCCCGGATTCGCCGGAAAGCTACAACGGCGTGGCCAACCGTCTCTCCCGCGAAATCGAGGGCGCTTGGAGGCCGGACCAGTTTCACAATATCCACAATCCGGAGACGCATTATCAGTTCACGGGACCCGAGATTTGGGAGCAGACCGAAGGCAGGGCGACGGTCTTTGTCGCCGCTGCCGGCACAGGAGGAACCCTCAGTGGCGTTGGCGCCTTCCTTAAAGAGAAGAAATCGCAGATTCGCGTGATCGGAGCGGACATCGAAGGCTCGATTCTCAGTGGAGATTCTCCAAAACCGTGGAAGGTAGAAGGCATCGGCGAGGATTTTGTCCCTCAGACCCTGAACTCCCAGGTGATCGACGAATGGATTCGAATCAGTGATGCTGAGTCCTTCGCAACCGCTCGGCGCATTGCCCGGGAGGAAGGACTACTTCTAGGAGGATCCAGCGGAACGGCTCTGGCTGCGGCGTTTCGCTATGCGCAGCGCTGTACCAGAGACGATGTGATTGTCGTTTTCTGTCCGGATACGGGGCGTAACTATTTGAGCAAGATGTATGACAACACCTGGATGGCGCAGCACGGATTTACCGACCGATTGCCCGAAACGGTCACGGTCGGAGACTTGTTGTCAGCTCTGGGACGGGAAGGAAACTTGATTTCCCTCACTCCCGATGACACGTTCAAAAGAGCGGCGGACCTGTTTCGGGAACGTGGCATTTCGCAGATCCCTATCTTGGAAAAGGGTGAAATGGTTGGGTCGGTCGAGGAGATCACCCTGATGCGGGCGTTGCGGCAGGGCCTGTCTCCCGAGGCAATCCGGCTGCGCGAGATTATGGCGAAGCCGTTGCCGCGCTTGGATGTGAGTGTGCTGCTGGAGGAAGTCTACCGGCTCTTGATGGCCGGGAACCCGGCGGTGGTCGCCGTGCGAGAGGGGAAAGTGACTAGCATCATCACGCGTTCGGACCTGATGAGTTTCTATCAGAAGGCTCCGCCAGCGAAGGAGCAGTAGCGAAAATTCCCGCTCTGCTGGGAGTGAGAGCCTTGAGAAGACTTGCGCCGGTCGCGATCGCCGGGGGGATGCCCTGGTGGGCCGAACCTGGATGCCCGCCCTGTAGTCCCTCCTTGGCCAAAAGGGGGAAAGAAGCCGAAGGCTTCAGGGGGTTGTCCCGTGAACCACCGCGGCCAGACACCAAGACAACCCCCAAGGCCCAAGGGCCTTTGCCCCCTTTA
>QHZP01000305.1 GCA_003224715.1 Acidobacteriota bacterium
TTGCGGCCCCGTTCGAGCGAGGTTTCCATCTTCTTGATGTACTGTGGGTCTCCTGTCCGAAACTCAGTTTGGATACCATACCATAATGTTGCATAGTGGCCGGCTGCAAGCCGACTTGTTGGACATGTGGTGTTCTTACCTCCACGGTGATTCTTTGCAAAAGGTGTGCCATTCCCCCTCAGGGCCTCCAAAAAGTCCAGCCGTCGGACAATGAGGCAGCGAGTCACCTCATGCCTTGAGTTGCGTCTCGTAGACAAGCTGACCCTCACCCTGCCTCTGCAACCGCCGTCGCCTCGGCTACCCTTCCTCCCAAGGGAACAGGCCTGGGAGCTTGAGAAAGTTCCCAGGGTGAGGAGGTCCGAGCAATTTCGTCATGCGGCCCACGGTGCAAAGTTCTGCCTCAAACTAGCCCTGGGCTTGTGTCTCCCGATTCCACGGTGGGAACCGGGATTCCACTTCCAAGGGTCTCGTAGCCGTGGCAACCAACAACCGTTGGCGTGACCACCGAGGTGGTAACCTCCTCACTTCGCAACACATATTGGTCTAATGAGCTTGACGCCCCACGAGTGCGACATGTGGTAGCGGGTTTGCTGTTTTGTCTGCGTCCCGAGTCGGAGTCGGAAAAGCAACCGGCACTCGAGAAAGCGGTAGCTTAACCCATTTTGCAATGGATGCGATGAGTAATGCAAATGGGCGGGATCTAGGTCGACATGTTTTATCGCCAAGTGTCCCGGAGAAGATACTTTGGACAGCGATCTGAGCGAAATGAACGAGATGAAGTGGTTTGCGCTCGAGACAAAGCCTCGACATGAAAAGGCAGTTTGGAGGATGCTGTCGGGCAAGGGCTACGAGTCATTCCTGCCGCTCTACACGAAAAGACGGCAATATTTGAATCGGGCGAGACAGTCGGAACTTCCGCTGTTTCCTGGCTATCTGTTCTGTCGCTTTTGCCTCTTGCGCCGCCTGCCCATTCTGACCACGCCTGGAGTTCTCAAAATCATTGGGGTGGGCCGCCAGCCGGTGCCGGTCGATGAGCGTGAGCTGGCGTCCCTAAGGATGGCCTTGCAGGCGCCGATTCAGATTAGTCCCTTTCCATACCTTCAGGTGGGTCAGAAAGTGCGTATCGAGGACGGCCCATTGGTCGGAATCGAAGGGATACTGGTCAGCATCAAAAGCCCCTTTCGACTGGTCATCTCCATCACTTTACTTCAGCGCTCGGTGTTGCTAGAGATCGATCCGGAGTGCGTCGGAGCCGAGCGTGTCTATCCGTTTGGAATGGCGGACGAGGGGCATTCGGAGCGAGTGACTTTTGTATGAGGCACCTCTGTCACAGGGTAAGTCTTCTTCTCTTGCTGGCTTTGACCGTGGGGTCTAATGCCGCCGCAGAACAGACTGCGAATGGCGCGCTCTCGCCACAGCTACCCCCCCAGCTGGGCTCCGCAGGAATGAACGAGTACGTGCTGGGCCCGGACGACCAAATCAAGATCTGGGCCCTCGGGCTCGAAGAGATCTCCAATCAGCCCATTCGGATCGATCCGGCGGGCTACATCGATCTTCCCTTGCTCGGGCGACTTCGCGTGGGAGGACTCACGGTGGAGAAGCTAAAGGCCTTGCTGGTGGAAAAACTGTCTGCCGAAGTGCGGGTCCCAGTGGTGTCGGTAGACATCGTTGAGTATGGTAGCCAGCCTGTTTCGATTGTCGGTGCCGTTGCCAGCCCCGGCGTCCACCAATTGCGAGGCCGGAAGACTTTGATCGAGATGCTCTCCTTGGCAGGTGGGATCCGAGCCGACGCCGGTTCCGTGGTCAAAATCACCCGGACCATTGAACAGGGCTTGATCCCGCTACCCAATGCGAAGACCGACGACAGTGGAAGGTTCAGCGTGGCGGAACTCAAAGTGAAGGATCTTTTGTCAGCCACCCAACCGGCTGAAAACATCTTGATTCGCCCGCACGACACCATCGGCATTCCGACCACGGAGATGATTTACGTGATGGGCGCCGTTAAAAAGCCTGGGGCGTTTCCCCTTAACGATAAGGTACCGCTGTCGGTTCTGCAGGCCCTGTCCATGGCAGAAGGTCTGGGTCCCGCGCCGTCCCCTCAGAGCGCGAAAATCCTCCGGGGCTCACCCGGAGGAGCAGCCCGGACCGAGATCCCTGTGAACCTCAAGAAAATCCTCAGTGGCAACGCCAAAGATGTGGGCCTGCAACCCAATGATATTCTGTTCGTGCCCGAGAGTGGCGCGAGGCGGGCTTCGGTTCGTGTCATCGAGGCCGCCATCCAGACGGCCAGTGGAGTGATCATCTGGCGTGGGGCACGGCCTTAGCTCTGACGGGAGAAAAATCGTTAGGGACCCGCTCGGTTTTTTTTCGAGGGCAAAGAGAGCGGCACCCAGGATGAAAATGCACATTTCCCTCCAGCAGTTGAAAATTGAAAATTGAGAACCACAGGGGCCGCCGCCCCTCACCCCTGGCCCCTCTCCCTCAACGGGGGAGAGAGGGAAGTAATCGTTAGACTTAACTCCCTCGCCCCAACGGGGAGAGGGGTGAACGCTTGATAAGCGTTCACAAGGGCGGGTGAGGGGGACGCTGGGATTTCTTCACACCTTCAGGGGTGCAGGGGTGGGTTCTCGCAAACCGGAAGGACCCACCCCGAAGGCTACGCCTTCTCCCCCCCCCGAGAGGGGACTTTCAGGAGAGAGATATGTTACCTGTCAGCAAGTTGAGCAAAGCCCCACAACGACCGTCTCATTCCCTAAGCCGAGCTGAATTCCAGAGATTGGCTCGCCCTTCGCCTGAGGCTCTGGCGGCCGGGACGTCCGCGGAAATCGAGACGGGTTCATTAAGCATTATCGAGTATCTGCGAGTTCTCCGCAGACACTCTCTTCTCCTGGCCGTCATCACTGCAGCCACTGTAGGAGCCGCGTTTCTCGTATCCATTGCTCAGCCCCGTCTCTACCAATCAGTGGCCTCCGTTGAGGTTCAGGGATTGAATGAGAACTTCTTGAACCTGCGCGACGTCAATCCGACGGCCACCGCCCCCACCCATTCGGAAGACTCGTATATTGAAACTCAAGCCGAGATTCTGCGACAAGATTCGCTGATCGGCCGTGCCTTTAACAGGCTGCCTGCCGAGCGGCGGGGAGGTTTGGTGCTGCCAGGATGGTCTGAGCGCCTACTGCCGGTTTTTGCGCCGCGTTCCCCTGGGGGTAATGATGACCGGGAGGCAATCCTTCGAGTCAAGGACCGGCTAAGGATTGAGCCGTCCAAGCAAGGCCGGATTATCCGGATTCTCTGCGATGCCACGGATCCTCAACTGGCGGCCGACTTCGCCAACGCCCTGGCCCAGGTGTTCATCGAGCAAAGCGTTGAGGCTCGCTGGAACGGGGCCTCGCAAATCCGCGAGTGGTTGAACCCTCAGCTCGAGGAGTTGAAGGGTAAGCTCGTCAAGTCTGAAGGCGAACTACAGGCCTACCTGCGCAGTTCCGGCCTGATCTTCGGCGCGGGTCAGGAGACCTTGGCAGAGAACCGACTTCACTTGATAGAGTCGGAGCTTTCAAAGGCCCAGGCAGACCGGATTGCCAAGACACCCGCTTATCAGCTGGCCGATAAGGAGCATCCGGAGCTGTTGGTCGACAACGCCGTCATCCGCGATTACCAGGTCAAACTCACCGAGCTGCGAAAGCAACTAGCCGACCTCGACTCGGTGCTCACACCCGAAAACTACAAGGTGGTTCGGCTGAAGGCGCAAATTACCGCACTCGAGTCCGCCCTGGCCAAGGAACGGGAGGAAACCCGCCAGCGGCTTCGCAACGACTATTTAACCGCCCGGAGACGGGAGGCGTTACTATCATCGGCCTATCAGCAGCAGACTCACCTGGCTTCGGACCTCAGAAAAAAAATGATTCACTATGACACATTGAACCGCGAGGTGGCCACGACGCGCCAGTTTTACGAGGCGATGTTGCAGAAAGTGAATGATGCCGGGGTCGCTACTGCCATCCGACCCTCTAATATTCGTGTGGTCGGGCCCGCCCAGCCTGCGCTACAACCATATAAGCCGAATTTCCTGCTGAACGTCGCCATCGGTCTCTTCGGCGGACTGGTCTTAGCCATTGGCTGCGTAACGGTTGTGAATCAAGCCGAGGCGGGCCGGTCACGAGAGCCTGGCGACGTCGAGGCTCGGCTGAATCTGGTTGAGCTGGGCGCCATTCCTTCGGCAAGATCGGTTGTCGGCGCCTCGCCGGGAAGATCTCTTCGTTCCGACTCCCACAACGCGACTGAACTGACCGGCTGGGAAAACAAGTTCAATGCGCTCTCCGAGTCCTTTCGTTGTTTGGTCACCTCGATCCTGCGGCTCGGGGGCGACGAGGGCCAGTCTCCTCCCCGGGTGTTGGTGATCACCAGCACGCTACCGGCGGAAGGCAAGACCACCGTCGCCACCAATCTGGGCATCACTCTGGCGTCGATCCAGCGTCGCGTCCTGCTCATCGATGGTGACATGCGCCAGCCCCGTATCCACCACATTTTCGATCTCCCGAACACGTGGGGTTTCTCCAATCTGCTTCGCGGAGCGGACGAGCTGCCCATGGACACAATCGTCAAACGGACCACCGTCCCGAACCTTTATGTGCTCTCCAGTGGTCCTGGCACCGAGGACATCTTTTCCCTTCTGTTTTCACCGCGCTTGCGGCGGTTAATCGAGCGTTTCCGTGAAGAGTTTGATCACGTGATCATCGATGCGCCTCCCTCTCTGGAGTTCGCTGATGCCCGTCTACTCGGACTCACCGCCGATGGCGTACTGATGGTCGTGCGCGCAAACCATACCGACAACAAAACGGTCCAGTTGGCCATTCAGCGGCTTCTGACGGACGGAGTTCCCGTTCTGGGAACTGTGCTCAATGACTGGAATCCCAATATAGCGACCTACGGTTACTATCGCTACGGAAAGTCCTACTCATGGAAGAATGCCGAGACATAATGCGGCAGCCGCCATCCTGGCCGGAAGCGATGCGTCGCTCTGGTGAAAGCCATATCGCGGTTCACCCGGCCGTGGAGCCCCAGGAGTCTTTGGAAGCTCGGCGCGGCAAGCGGGTCCGAGGGCTTTCCATTCCTGCCAACTTCCTGTGGTCGCTCACGGGCAATGTGACCTATGCACTCACGCAGTGGGGCATCGTGATTGCCCTCGCTAAGTGGACGAACGCATTTATGATCGGACAATTCTCGCTGGGACTGGCGATCGCGACTCCTGTGCTGATGTTTACCAACCTCCAGTTGAGGGTGGTCCAGGCAAGTGACGCAAGGCGCCTGTATTCCTTTGGAGAATACCTGGGGCTGCGGATGGTGACGACACTGATGGGACTGGTGATCATCGCCGTGATTGCGTTCGCCAGTGGTTACCACCCGAGAACAGCCATGGTGATTCTTGCGGTCGGGGCGGCCAAGGCAGTTGAATCGCTGAGCGACGCGTATTACGGCCTATTCCAGCTGGATGAGCGCCTCGACCGGGTGGGAAAGTCGATGATGCTGAAAGGCGTGGCCTCCATGGCGGGTTTATGTAGTGGGTTGCTCATTGGCAAGGACGTACTTTGGGGAG
>QHZP01000798.1:0-429 GCA_003224715.1 Acidobacteriota bacterium
TGACAGCATTTTTTCTGAAGGCATCCGGTAGAAAGTATTATTTATCTCGACTGTCTGAAAGCGCTCAGCGTAGAAGTGGAGCATACCTTTTTCCGGAAGGTCCTTGGGGTAGAAGTTCCCCTTCCACTCCTTATAAGAATATCCACTTGTGCCCACAAATACTCGCATCTGTTCTCCTGAAATAAGGGTTTTCCCCGACGTGGACTCCCCTCACCTCCCCCCCCGGGTACCGTTCTCCCCGAGGAACCACAAAGGAGGAGGAGTAATACTTAGAATTAGTTCTCCCCGACCCCAGCTGCGGTGAAGGGTTCAGGCAGGTGCCGGAAACGCCCGTCCTCTCAACGTCGAAGCTGAATATTATTGGGCGATGCGGGTGGATTGCCAGGCAACCAATCGCCATGCCGCTCGTAATTTCGCATACATCGCAGC
>QHZP01000798.1:448-2801 GCA_003224715.1 Acidobacteriota bacterium
AACCTGGCTGCGACCCGTTACCACAGCGGCGCTACCATAGACGCGCACCTGAACATTATCACGGTTGAACGTCTCGTACCTTTGATTACCAGACTTAATGCTCTCTATCCATTGCGCCTTCGTTTCGACGGTGCCGTCCGAGTGGGTGTAAATCAGGTCGTCGGCACAAATGCGGTCGAGCGCCGCCGTGTCACCGTGCAACATGGCTTTCACTCGATCATTATCTACCTGCCCTACTTCCTTCACAACCAAACTATCCTGGTCTATGTTTTTGGTCGGTGTTTCATTCAAAGCAATGCCTGAGGCCACAATTGCTAAGGCGATGACGTTAAGAAATGTTTCACTCAACAGATTCCTCCATGAAGCTTCAGCTTTTTTGTCCGCCCTCCTACTCGCATTCGATTAGCCTGCAACCGCCACAATCAGAATGCCAAAGAATATCAGGAGAGATCCGGTTATCCGCACAGGCCCGAAGTTTTCTCCCAGCCAACACCAGCCTGCGAGGGCCGCCAGGACGATGCTTAGCTCGCGGAGGGCACCGACATAACTGACGCGTGCCATCGCGTATGCCTGTAAAACGAGAATGTAGGTGAGCACCATAAGGATTCCGACCAGAACAATGCGCCACCATTGAGCACGCCATTCTGCAATGACGGGACGGTATCCATAGCGCCCGAGAACGACCGGCGTTATTAGTATACCGGCAAGTCCGAGCACCAGTACAGTGTATGATGCAGGAGCGATGAAACGCACGGCGGCAGCGGCAATAATTAAGACCAAGGCCGTCAGTGTCATTCACTCTTCCACAAGACTTTTCAAGATCAGGCTGTTAGGTTCAGGATTGGAGTTCTATAATGACCTATTGCACCTCTGGCTGTGCGGGACGATTCGCGTGATTGGCCACCGTTTCAACGGGCGTTGTCTACTTTATGACTTCCCATCCACGAATTTATTGGTTTGGGTTCCCTTCGTTTCTTTTGTCTACCGGAATATTGGCACTTTGCACGTGTTCGGATCTCGCGGCCCAAGAGAAAAGCTCCAGGGCAAGGCATCCGTCCGTCTCCAGGGGATTGCCAAAATCCCCACAGCCGTTGATCTTGAAGTTGGAAGGCATTGCCCGTAAATACAGGGAGCCTTTTGAATCAGAACTCGCTCCTCTCGACAGAGGGCTCAGAGAGATCCTACGAGAGATCAACCGCAAAGGCATGAATCCGTTGGAACTTTTTGTTGCCCAGCCTGGCACAGAATCTGAGCTCTCACTGGCTTTGACTGCCAGGAATTTTATCCCAGAGTTTGCCGGGCCCTGGGATAAGCAAGATGTGCTCTCTTTCCAGGCGTCGGGTGAGCGGCCTGTTTACCGCAGCAGAGTTCTTGCCAGGTCCACTGAACCTTCCTTTTCTATCGAAAGTTGGAATGTCACCTGGGAAAAAAGCAACGGCCAATCCGTTCGTTTCGAAGGTCGATTCGAGGCTGGAGCACCGGTGCTTCATCCTGCGATCTTCATGAAGAACAAGGGGGCCACCCCTGAGCTGGAAATTAAAGCCGATGGCCAGGACATAACTCAGGCTTTGGCGCGTGGAACTTTCCCTCTTGCCCCCGTCAAGATTTTGGGAGGCCAGTTTTAGACTACCAAATCCGTTTTAGAGTTTTTTGGGAAGGAATGAGCCAGTTCAAACCTCAAATCAGCTTGTCCAAGCCCACAGCCAGAAGTAACAGGGCGCTGATATAACCATTGACAGTGAAGAAAGCTGCATTGATTCTGGAGAGATCATTCGGACGGACTAAACTGTGCTCATACCCCAGAAGGCAGCCAACTACCGAGATGCCAATCAGGCTAATCCAGCTGAGCCCTTCGATAAAGAACAAGCCAAAGAGCAACAGCAGCATCAGAGCATGCAGTCCCAAGGAAACTCTCAAAGCCGTGCCTATTCCAAAATGCTTTGGAATGGAAAACAGGTTCTTACGCCGGTCGAATTCCACATCCTGGCAAGCATAGATAATGTCAAAGCCGGCCGTCCACAGCAGTACGATGAGACTAAGCAAAAGGGGGGTGGGCCGCACGTCTCCACGAACAGCGATCCAAGCGCCGAGAGGAGCTAGGCCCAGACAAAGGCCGAGGAAGAGATGGGAATAAATCGTGAAACGTTTGGTGTAGGAATAGCCCAGCAAGATCAAAAGCACGGGAACAGAAAGCCACAAGCAAAGAGGATTGAGTTGGGAGGCAGAGAAAATGAACAGGAGACTGGAACCCACAGTGAAACAAATCGCGAAGCTAAGGCTAAGGTGTCCAGCCGGTAGGGCCCTCATTTGAGTGCGAGGGTTTTCCGCATCGATGCGCCAATCCGCGATCCGA
>QHZP01000306.1:0-10924 GCA_003224715.1 Acidobacteriota bacterium
CTCGTCTGCCGAGAGTGTCTCTGCCAGCCGCTCAACCAGAAATGTAGGCTGGTCGAGAAAAGCTCGCCAGATATGGACCTCATCGTCCGATAGGGTCAACCTGGCTGGTGGAAAGAGCCATGAATTGTTGAGAGTCGTCATAAACTTTAGTAACAGACACATGATATCAGGTTGATCCATATCCATTCAAGCGGGTCTTGGAATCTGGCATCAGAGCGAAAACTAGAGGTTGCAGAGTGCCGGTAGACAAACCGAGGGCTTCTCCATCGTGGGTACGACCCGGCAGCTTCACTCCTTCAAGCGAATGTTCCGGCTGCTACTCCCGGGGATCTTCGCTAGCTACTGCGCCGGGACAAATCGTGTCACCGATGAGGCGTTCTGCTGAATTTCGCCATTCTTAAACAGAAGCGGGAAGGCATCATTAGTCAGCCAGTTGGGCAACAGATTGAAGTAGAAGGGACTGCCGAGGATGCCGCTGGTGCCACCGGGCAAGGCCGAGACCGCGTGCATCGCGCCGGGTGAAGCTTCGCTGACAAATCGGGCAACCGGGCCGAGCGGAGGAAACTGTTGAGATAAGAATTGCACGCTGCTGCCAAACATGAAGGCGTTTTCGCTGGCGGCCCGCACCGGATGGGATCCCACGTCCACGGTCTCAAAGCCGCCATCTGTGGGGATACCCGGCAGGTTAGGCAGAGGCTGCGGGAAAGCGCCGCCCGCAGGCGGGATGCTGAAAGGCGAGCCGAGCAGGTGGTCAAACGTGACGCGATGCAGCTTACCCCAGCGGTAATCGTCCTGGTTGGTGGAATGGGCAAAGGCATTGACAAACGGTGTGCCGGCCAGAAGTGTCAACGCGTTTGACAGGCTTTGTAGAATGAGGATATCGCGGCGATCGGCGGCGCTGGCCACGACAAAGGGCACATTGAAGAAGTTCAGGCCCGAAGCGCCCGTCCCGCTGTTGGTGGAGAAATTGTCGAGCAGGTGGCGCAGCGCTCTGAGAGATTCGTCGCTATTGGGGGTAGGCAAGCCCGCAGGGACGAGCACGGCGTCAATGGTGTTGGCAATGAACTGGCCGCGCCACACGCTGTAAATGGTGGCGGCGACGCTCGCCGCGACCTCAGCGCTTGACGGAACGGAGAGTTGGCCATCCTCATCGCTCGAATCGTAGCCCTCAGGGATGCCTGTCGGGGTGGTGAAGTCCCAATGGCTCAGACGCCCCACGGCAGTTGAGATCCCGGCATTGGCCCCCAGCGCCGCCAGCGCTGGATTCGCCCCACTCGCCTGCGCGTGTGTAAGGGCTTGGGTGATGTACGGCACAAAAACCTGCGCGTCGAGCAGTGCCACATCGGCTTGGATCGTCTGCATATCCTCGAAGGAAACTTTGCCGCCGCTTGAAAGTTTCTGCTTGATCAGTTGGGTGATGCGTCCGGCGCGGAATCCTCCACTATAGGTGTAATTCACATAATAGAGGCCGCCGCCGGGCCGGAGCTGGTTGAGTGGGCTATTGTCGAGCGTGAGGCCTATAGGGTCATTGTTGGCGCTGACGAACCAACCCGCCGGCGGATTGACGATGTGCGGCATCTCGCTGAAGGGCAGGATCTCATACGGAAGGACCTGCTTCGGCTGACGGTGGATCACGGGCAGCCACTCGTTGCCGCTGGTGCCGTTGCGAATGAAAAAAGGCGGCAAGCCGTTGACCACCCCCGCTTGCAGGTCTTCCCGAATGGGCATTTCTCCACCGGCGAAGTAGGCGATATTGCCGGCGACGTCGGAGTAGGCAAAATTCAGCGAGCCAGTGTCGAAGAAGGCGAGCCCATGAAGGAAATCGTCCAGGTTCCTGGCCTCATCCAAAACCAAAACAGTATCCACTTCGCGGGTTCCGCTGAAGCCGGTATATTGCACGCTGAGCCCCACACCTGTTGCCAGATCAAGGGAGATGATCGGTCCGTTGTTGCGGCGGGGCACGATGAGCGTCGCCGACGGAATGCCACCACCAGGAGGCACGAGGCTGATGTTGTTCGGAATGCCGTCACCAGTGTTGTTTTGGCGAAAGATTTCCGGGATAGGGATGATGGGCTCGAGCTTTCCTTCATGCACGCTGCTGAGCCCGCTCGGCGAGGTGGTGTCAACCGCGATTTGCTCCTGGAACGTGTCCGTCACGTCCATGGGGTTGAGGGTTGCACCCCAGGAGATGAACTTGTTGTGACCGAAGTGGACAAAGGGGATGCCGGCAAAGCCGTTGCCGATCACATTGAAGGCACCGGCTTCCAGGTGGACAGGATAAAAAGTTGATGGCGTGCCAATGGGCGCGTGCGGATCATTAGCCAGGAGCGGAAATCCACTGCTGGAGTGCGCCCCGCTGATCGCCCATTCATTCGAACCGCCGCGGCGGCTGAGGTCGCGGATCCGTTGAAACACTGGGATATCCTTGATCTTCTTCACGTACTGCTTGGCGAGTTCCATGGTCCGGGGATGCAGGTAGGCGGCTGCGAAGCTCGCGGGTCTGGCCAAGCTACGTTCTGACGAGACGATGCCGGGGACGGCGGAAGCATCGAGAATTGTAGAGGCGGGATCAAACGGCGCAGAACGGTCGAGATCTTCGAAGAAGAGTTTCATGCCGTCAAACCCCAGCAGGTGGCCGGCCTGCTGATAGCTGAGAAGAGCGACGGTGGGGTCAATATCGAGGTCGAAGGTAAAACCAAAGGAGATCAATTTGAAGACGACCAGGCTGTCGGTGGGAGTCCACGGCTCGAACTTGGACAACTCCAGCGCAGCGTACTCTAGTGGCAGCGCGTTGGCAGCCACGAAAGCGTTCACCCCATCCGCATAGGCCTGAAGCGCCGCCTGTGCCCGCCACGAGATTTCCTGGAGCGAGCGTACCGCCGCCCTCCGCAGGCCGATGGTGCGAAGCTGCACATCTTGCGAGAGCGCCGCTGGGCCCACAAGTTCAGCCAGCGTGCCGCTGGCCTCACGGCGGCTCACATCCATTTGAAAGAGCCGGTCCTGGGCGTGAACGTAACCTTGCAGCAGGAAGAGGTCACGTTCATTCTGCGCCAGGATATGGGCGATACCATTGTTTTCTCGAATGACTCGAGCTTTGTCCCTCAAGGTGGGCAGCTTGACTGTCGGACCTGAAAGAATACTCTGTGCTGCAACCACGACTGAGAGCAAAAACAAAGCAGGAATAACACACAGGGCTGGTTTCATGGTTCTCCTTTACGAACTAACCAAGGGCTCTGGCCCTTGATATCCCTGGCTCCGCAAGCTACTCCACCGCTGGTTGCAGCAAGAAGTCAGGAGCCAGGAGTCAGAATGGCTGAGTGTTTTGTCGAAGCCCGCTAGGGGCGAAATATTAGTAGCCCAGGGCGGAGTGCCAGCGGAACCCTGGGCTTGCGGGCCCATTCTCAATCTTCCCCCTCTCGCGCGGGTCGGAGAGAGAGAGGGCCGGGGTGAGGGGCGTGAGTTGACAAAACGAGAACAAAATTCCCGTTTCGCCCGCATGACGGTCTAAGACCCCCCTTATTGGAACTTCAGATTGGAACGTCATGAAAGAATTCCAATCGGGAATATCGGGAATAGAAGACTCGTCCATCCCGAGCCCAGCAAAAATTCTGGTCCAGTATACGACCTAATCGTGGATCCCAAGAAATAAAAGAATGCCTTGGTTCGCTTTTTTGAATTCGTCGGGATTGGTAATTCCTCAATCAATCCTCAATCCCAAATCCCGATCCGGACGTCCGGCAATCCTCAATTATTTCTTGGGTTCTACCAACTTCAAGGTGTAGCTGGCTGTGCCCGCTTGTTTTAGATGGATAAACTGAATGCCCTTTTCCGGATACTGCCACATGACAGCGTTGAGTTCAGGGGTAGACTGGACAGGGTTTTCACCAAACGATTTTTTTAGCAGGTCCAATTTCCCATGGGCCAGTAAGTCCGACAGATCGCCTTTGACTTTCTTGTAGTAGTTGGTATTGATATAAATCGTCGTCACCTTCCCGGCGTAGCGGTCAATATCCAGATAAATGCCATGATTTTCGTAAGCGCTGCGATAGAATTTTGGCAGCTTTTCGGTCTTGATGGGCTTACCTAAGAGCTTGTCCACATCCCGGGTTCGGTCCCCCAACTTCACCCCTTCCACTGAAATGTTCCGGCTGGTAATCCCTGGGACCTTCGTGATATCTTCCTTGCTGACCTCGTAAACCTTTGTTTCCGGGACTGACGCCGAAGCTTCAGCCGTGACTGGCTGGGGTTGGGCACGGGATGATGAAGTTGGCTTAGACGGCTGGGAACAACTCAAGCAGTTCAAAATCAAAAGACACAGGAACGAGCGAAAAACTGTCTTTACTGTCATCATGTCCTCCCGAAGGATTGGAGTTAAAGGGTTGGAACGTAGCTTATCTTAACCCATAATCCTTTTGGAATTCATCAGAAATGTACTGGTCGAACTCCGCCTGCTCACCCGCTTGGTTGGGAGGGGTGTCTTCAACCGGCTCCGCTGCCTTGGTGAGTATTCAAAACAAGGATGCATCACCTTGGAGCCATGCCCGATTTAAAATACAAGCAGCTTGGCGATCTCTTAACCGTGGGAATTATGTTTCCTGCTTGCATCGGGATTGGCTACGGTATTGGGTATTGGGTGGACAGATGGGTGGGCACCCGGTCAGCCTTCAAAATCTTATTCTTGTTGTTTGGCATTGCGGCCGGATTTGTCAATTTGTTTCGAATTGTCCATAAGATTAGCAACGATGATCAATCTCCCTGAAGCCAAACAACTCCTGGGTGATCCCTACTATCTCAAGATCGAAAATCGGCTGACCACCATCAGCCTGTACTTAGGAATCGGAGTTACGAGCATATCGCTAATACTAGGAGAGCTGGCGTTCGCCGGAAGCTTTCTAGTCGGAGCAGTCCTCTCGTTTCTCAATTTCTCCTGGATGAAGCAAGGTATCGACCGCCTGTTGAGTTCAGAGATCCAGGAGCAGTCGACTCGTCCTTCCAATCGAAAGATTCTCCTCAAGTATTTCTTACGATACGTGTTGATCGGGGGAACCCTCTATGCTATATTCCGCTTTCGATTTTTCGATGTAACTGCCGCCATTCTGGGTCTTTTGTTGTTTGTCGCCGCCATTCTTTACGAGTGTATGGTTCAAGTGATCAAAGGTCTGTTGGAGGATCGAAAGCGTGGAGGAACATAGTCTCTGGATTGATGAACAGGTCAACCGGATATTTGGGCCCATGGTGGCGCCGCTGAAGAATTGGCTGTGTTCAACGATCTACGGTCTGTTTGGCAAACACTATGTGCCTGCGGAGAAAGTCATCCCCGAGCACATCATTTTTGCCTTGATCGTTTTTATCTTTTGCTGTGTTTTCTTCCCCCTCGTGCGCCGCTCCTTTTCCATGGAAAGACCCGGCAAAATCCAGCAACTGCTCGAGGTCTGCATCGAATTTCTCAACGCTCAACTGGAGGAGATCATCGGCCACGGCGGCAAGCAGTATTTGCCTATGGTGGCGACTATTGGCACCTTCATCCTCTTCATGAACCTGATGGGTCTCATTCCGGGATTCATGCCCCCCACCAGCAGAATCAATGTCACGGCAGGATGTGCCCTGGTCGTGTTCATCTATTACCACTATTTGGGCATTAAGAAGCAGGGAGCCCTGAAATACTTGAAGCATTTTGTAGGACCGATTCCTTGGCTGTTTTTCCTGATGGTTCCGGTTGAAATCATCAGTCACCTGGCGCGACCTTTTTCTCTTTCCGTCCGGCTTTTTGCCAACATCTATGGGGAAGAGTTAATCATAGTCGTCTTCTTTAGTTTATTGCCTTTACTTTTGCCCCTACCCATTATGGCTTTGGCCTTACTAGCTTTCTTCAGGCTTTCATTTTCATGGTCCTGACCATGATCTATATCGCCGGAGCCGTGGCGGAAGAACATTAGGAGCAGTGGCGAGTGATTAGTGACGAGTGACGAGCCGTGAAACCGCAGTCTTTCTTTTTTAGCTCGTCACTCGCCACTAACCACTCGCCACTGCTTTTGTCCCCGCATGCGTGAGCCCGGGATGCACGTGGGGTTCTCGGGAACCACCTCCATGCGGCATTTCATAACGACCGTTCGCCCAAAGTGGGTTCGATAGGTCGAATCTTTTAACTGAAAGGAGAGGAAGTCGTGAATCGATTTTCTGCATTCGCATTACTTACCCTGGTAATTCTCTTCGCAGCTTCTCCCGTCTTTGCCCAGGAGTCCGGAGCAGGTGGGGTCCGGTGGAACACCATCACAGCCGGTTTTGCCATGGCCATAGCCTCTTCCGTTTGTGGCCTGGCGCAGGGAAGGGCCATTTCGGCGGCCTGTGAAGGTTTGGCCAGAAATCCGGGGGCGGCGCCGGCCATTCGCTTTGCCCTTCTACTGGGCCTGGTGCTGATCGAGTCGTTGGCACTCTACACGCTGCTGATCATTTTTCTCAAAACTTAGTCAGCGATTTAGAAATACGATTACACTTCACTTCCATTCGTGCTCGTACTCTTGCTCCGCTTTCCAGCAACTAATCGAGCAAGAGCACGAGCAAGATGGTGTGTTTTCGCAAGCAATCGGCCGGGAAACGGGGGTCAGTCGTAAGCGTATTTATGGAGTCGAGGCCTGGTCATGCTCCCGCAAGGTTTACAATTTCACTCATACAGGTTTACCAAGAAAAGCAATTCGAGCAAGAATCTAGCATCATGCGGTTCTCTTTCGATCGGCAATCCGCAATCGGTAATCTGCAATCACCGGCGGGTCATGTGTTTATGGTTGCTGACGCTGTGGAGCGCCTCTCTTCATCCCGTTTCAGGGCAAACTCAACTCAGGCCCGGAATGAATTTCTTCTCCGTCAAGCAGGACGTGGAAATTGGGAGAGAGGCTTCCCGAGAGGCAGAGAACCAGTTAGCCTTGCTTCACGGCTCCGAGGCCGAAGGCTATTTGAACAATCTGGGGAAGCGCATTGCCAGACATTCCAAAAACCCTGACTTGCCTTACGAGTTCAAGCTGGTCAATTCCAAAGAAATTAATGCCTTTGCTTTTCCTGGCGGATTCATCTATGTCAATCGCGGCTTGATTGAAGCGGCCGACAATGAAAGCGAAGTGGCAGGTGTGCTTGGTCACGAAATTTCCCATGCTGCCTTGAGACATGGCACGAATCAGATGTCTAAACAATTGCTCATCACTGCCCCTCTTTCCATCATAGGTGGTCTTTTCGGACAGAGTGGAGGGTGGAAAGAGCAGTTGGCCGTGCTGGGAATTTCTCTGGGCATCAATGGATTGATGATGAAATACAGTCGCAATGCAGAAAGCCAGGCAGACCTGGCGGGGGTCCAGGCCGTGCACGCTTCTGACATTGATCCTGAAGGGATGATGACTTTCTTTAAAAAACTGGAGACGCTCAGGAAGAATCAGCCCGGCACGCTGGAATCCTTTTTTGCCAGTCATCCTGCGCCTCAAGACAGGGAAAAAGCTGTTGGCGAGGAAATCGTTAAGTTGGCCTTATTGAAGAATCCGCAAAGGGACAGCGACGGATTTCACAAGCTCAAAACAAACTTGGCATCAATGCCGGCAGCACCAGCTCCTAGACAACAGGCAAATCGGCCTGCTCCTGACCAGACCGCGAGGATTCCGGAACCTTCACCCCGATTTGTGGCGTTTGAACCACGAAATGGGCTCTACCAATTCGACATTCCCGACAATTGGCAAGTGGTCAGTGAAAGTGGAGCGGGAGTTACCATTGTCCCTCCGGGTGGGGCTCGCTCTTACGGAGACCAGACTCAAGTCTCTCACGGCATGATGGTGAATTTATTTGAGGCGACCGACGGCCGTGGAGGCCGTCTGGAGGACGCGACCAACCAATTTCTGGATAACTTGCAGCATGGGAACCCGCATTTGCACGTGGTTCGCGGTTCTCAGGCGAAGTTCAATTTGGCCGGGCAAAAAGCTATCCGCACGTTGCTGACCGGCGTGGCTCCTAGAACCAATCAATGGGAGGACGTCTGGGTCGTTACGCACGCCCATCCGGATGGCCTGTTTTATTTTGTTTTCGTCTCACCCGAAAGCGATTTTCACACCTACAAACCCGTGTTCAACAAGATCGTTAAAAGTGCCAGGTTCTCACAGTGAGGAATTGCTTAATTCCGGATTTCGGATTGCGGATTGATTGAGGAATTATGAATCCGGACGAATTCAAGAAACGAACCAAGGCGTTCGCTCTTCGGATCATTCGTCTGGTCGAAGCGCTTCCTAAGTTACCAATACCCCGTGCAATTGGCGGGCAATTACTCCGTTCCGGCACTTCGGTGGGGGCCAATTATCGTGCCTCCTGTCGGGCCCGATCTCGAGCTGACTTTGTCTCGAAGATGGGTATTGTTGAGGAAGAATGCGATGAATCTATTTACTGGATGGAATTGCTGATTGAGAGCGGTCAAGTCAAACCAGCACGGCTAGAAGATCTTATTAAGGAGGCCAGCGAAATCCTTTCCTTAGTCGTGTCCTCAATAAGGACCGCACGTTCGCCGAAGTAATTCGCCTTGCTCAATTCGCCTCAATCCCACTCCTTGTCTTCAATCCGCAATCCGAAATCTGCAATCCGCAATTAACCACAATCCGAAATCGTGTCACTGTGCTTGGAATTTCTGTGGGGTGCCGCTGGCGCCAATCGTGACGGTGTAGGACTCTCCGTCCGGGGCGACCGAGGCCTTGATGAATTCCCCTTGGCAATTCTCATCCCAGTTGGCAATGTGAGCCCGATCGGTGTTTTCTGCCTCGCTGGTTTCCACATTGCGATGAAGTTGATAGTTGGCTTGAATGCTTGGGATGCTTTTGAGCAGAGCGACCGTATCGGGATGCCCGCCTTTGCGAGGACCGTTACACATGACGGTCACGATGGGTTGAATGGCTCGGACCAGAGCGGGATTGTTACTGATATTCATGCCGTGGTGAGTGACCATGTAAAGATCCACACGCCCAATGCGGTTCTTCGGACACACGAGCTTATGTTCGATATTCCAGGTTAAGTCCCCACAATCCAGAAACTCGAATTTACCAAAGGACAGGAGCAGGCCGATGCTCTTGGCGTTGTCAGAGGGGTCGTCTTCCTGGAGTTTTCCCTCTTTGCACAAGGCATTTAATTTGGCTCCTGCAGCGACAGCTTTGGAGGTGACTTTCCCATCAGCCACAACACAGGTCAATTTCAATGGGATATTGCCCCTCCTGAGAGGGATGACGTCACCGGGTCTTAGAGTCCGCCGTTTACCGGCCGAAGCCTTCTGATAACCGGGGTAAAGTTCTTTGTCATAATCCTGGGATTCTTTCATAACAGCGTGATCATAGAATCTCTTGATGGGGATCATTTGACTGAGTTGAGTGATGGAACCGAAATGATCCGTATGAAAATGGCTGACGACAAAATAGTCAATTTGAGACAGCCCGGCCAGGTCCCTGGCCACGTGGTTGATTCGGCTGGCATCGCGACGGTCGTCCCGCTTCCACCCGCAATCCATCAACAACGACTCTTTTTGAGGAGTAACGATGAGTGTCGCGGCTCCTCCTTCCACATCAATAAAGTAAATGTCCAAAGTCTTGTCGGAGGCTGCTGTGGAAGCCTGGTGCACAGCCGGCCCCCAGCTCAGGGAAAGCAGCAAAACAATGAAGGCCGTTATTCTGAAAATCCCCCCTCGAGGGGGCCAGCAGCCCTTGGGCTGCTGGGGGTGTCTCTGGGCTGTCCGGCGGGGACATCCCCCTGCACGCTCTTCAAAGGGGGAATAAGAACCTTCCTGAAAATCCCCCCTATCAAGGGGGGCGTAGGGGGTTGTCCTTCGGGTTTCCAGCGGCACGTTGACTGGTGGTGCCGTTGCGGGGCATGAACGGCTCCTGTGAAGATCCAGTTTCATTTTGCTCCTCAAATTGAGTTGTCAGCCATCAGCTAAAAGCAATGTCAGCCTCGTCATCAGCCGGCGGTTGATAAATACGGCACCAGACCGTTTTTCAAATCGGAATCACCAATCCAAAATCACCTAACAGCGTCGTTCCTCACCAATCCAAAATCCAAAATCCAAAATCAAATATTGACTCCCATACCCAGAAAGCCAAAAACCGAGTTAATACCGACCAAGGTAATGACGAGGAAGAGAACCAGAGCCACCGAGGTCATCCGGGCCTGGGCCCGTGGGCTGATGGTCAGCCCCCAGGTGATACAGAAAGTCGCCAAACCGTTGGCCAGGTGGAAGGCTGCTCCCAGGATTCCAAACATGTAAACCGTGAAGGTTAAAGGTTCTCTCAAACCTTCAGCCATGTGGTAAAAATTGAGCGGAATACCATGCATCCAAGGATCGATGCGAGTCTTATACACATGGGCTCCCACAAACAGGAATAGCCCGACCCCGCTGACCCGCTGCAGAACAAAGCGTAGATTGTTAAAATAACGACAAGTCAGCAAATTATATTTGGCTTTGATGCTAAGAATAACTCCGAGGATCCCATGGAATAAAATAGGTAAATAGATAAGAAAAATCTCGATGGGAAGCATCCAAGGCATCGCCTTGACTGTTTCCAAACGATGGTTGAAGGCCTCCGGGCCCTTTACAGAAAAGGAAGCGGAATAAAAATGTAAGATTAGAAACAACCCGACTGGAACAACCCCGGATAAGGAGTGCAGACGTTTCCAGAAGAATTGACGGTGGCTGTCCATTTTTCAACCAGTTCCGATTGAGATTAGTACTTTTTGAAAAAAGCTTGGCACCAGAATGCGGCAGCTTTATTGCTAAATTATGTTCAAGTGTATTAGCCTCGGAGAGGCGCAAGATAATAGCCCACGGCGTCAGCTGTGGGACAAGTAGATAAATGAATAAGCTCCGGAGGAGCGAAAGACAAAGCGTAACAGTTTATCCCCCATCCCGATTCTTTCGCCC
>QHZP01000306.1:10936-13394 GCA_003224715.1 Acidobacteriota bacterium
GCTCCTGTGTGACCCTGACCCCCGGCTGACGCCGTGGGCTATGATTTGACGCCCCTCCGGGACTGCCCGATGACGCCGAGGACGCATTGGTCACCGTTGGATAATCTCGAGGAGAGGCCCATGACGTTTCAATTATTCCGTCGTGGGCGGCGCGCTGTCAGAGGTGCCTTCTATGTCTCGGGCCAGAGAGGAAAAAAATCGCGAAATAGTTTGTTTGGCGAACCCCTGGAGCATACGCTGGCCCACGCTGGCGATGAGTCCGCCGATTTGTACTTCGCCCGAATAAAAGACATTAGTTTCAGTCCCGGAGGCTTCCAGACGTATCAACCCTTCTCCCTTGAGAAATCCAGGCCCTCCTTCGCCCTCGACGACCAGCTTGTATTGGGAAAGGGGCTGCTTATCCTGCAATCGAATGTGACCGTTAAAGGTTCCTTTGAGGGCGCCAATCCCAATTTTCAGGACAGCCTTATAAGAATCTTCGCCTGTGAGTTCCATCTTTTCACAACCCGGAATGCATCGGGCCAGGAGCTGAGGGTCTATTAGGCAGTTCCAAACCTTTTCGCGAGGAGATTTAAAAAGATGTGCGCCTTCGATTTTCAATTGGCCTCCAGGCGTTTAGCAAGGTAGATTTCTGAAGTAACCGCTTTCTGTTCTTTCAAGAATAGAAAACTTGCCGTCTCGTTCTCATACTCTTGCTCCTGCTCGGCCTTCGCCGACTCATTGAGTAAGAACATGAGCAAGAGTAGGAGCAAGATTAGGTTTTGGCAGATAATCGCCCCGGAAGCATTTTATTTCTCTTAGTGGTTTTCGTTTGGGGGAACCGCTGAGCCAGCCATGCAGGACGATGTCATTTCACTCGCGATAGCGCAGCCTCCAGAGCGCTCCGGGTATACACCCGAGAGAGGTGGGAACGATATTCCGAGGAGGCATGCAAGTCTGCTAGCGCCTCTATTCCATCCGCAGCCTTCTGAGCAGCCTGTTTAATCGCCGCTGAATCCAGTTTTTTCCCCTTGAGTTCCGTTTCCACAGATTTGGCCCGGTAGGCTTTGGACGCCGCGCCGGTAATACCAATGCCAACCTCCTGGCAGACCTGACCGGCATCTAGCGTGACGCGTGCAGCCACCCCCACGATGGCGAAGCCTGAAGCTTTCTGATGCATCTTTAAATAAGTACTGCCGGTGCGAGCCGGCAATTGAGGAATACGTATTTCCGTCAGCAACTCAGTGGGCTGAATGGCAGTGGTCATCATTTCTACAAAAAAGTCTTGCGCCTTAATCGTACGTTCACCGGATTTGCCAATGACTTTTAGCTCCCCGTCTAAAGCCAGAATCGCGGCCGGCCAGTCGGCTGCGGGGTCGGCATGCACTAAGCTCCCGCCAATCGTTCCTCGATTGCGCACCTGAACATCGCCAATGGCGGCGGCAGTTTCTGAAAGTAACGGGCATTTTTGTTTCAGTAAGGCAGAGCTTTCCATGGCATAATGAGTGGTCAAGGCCCCGATGGAAATCTTTCCGTGCGCTTCCTTAATGTAGGCCAGGCCTGGGATGCGGCCGATGTCCACCACGTACTTTGGAGTCGCCAAGCGCAATTTCATCTGCGGCAGAAGGCTATGGCCCCCCGCCAGGACCTTCACGTCCTCTTGATACTTGGCTAAAAGGCTTAAAGCCTCTGGGACTGACTTTGGGGCAAAATATTCAAAGCTGCTCGGGATCATGATCAGCCTCCTTTAACAAACCAAAAACAGAGAAACGCGGAAAACGGCGAATCGGAGCGGGGGATTGGCTCTCACAGACTCCACTTAGATTTGATATCCAAATTATGCATCGAACAACACCATCGACCCTGAAAACCCTCGCTCCGCCTGCTGCAACCCCCTCACCCGGTCCGCCGTCCGGCGGACTGCCCATGGGAGAAGGAGTAATAAATTACAGTTTACTCTCCCCTCGCCCTCATCGGGGAGAGGGGACGGGGGTGAGGGGGAGCACCTCATTGGTGCATAATTTGGTTGATAAGCCATTTGTCGACTTCATCTATCATTCGGACCAATTGACCAATAGTCCAATCCGGTTACCTGGCTCACGCGCGCGGCTTCGCGTCCTTGATCGCCTGCCAGACGCGTTCCGATTTCAAAGGCATGTCGAGATGCCGCACGCCAAAGGGCGCCAGCGCATCGACCACGGCATTCACAATAGCCGGAGTTGAGCCGATCGTGCCGGCTTCGCCCACGCCTTTAACACCCAGCGGATTCACGGGTGAAGGAGTTTCGGTCTTGTCCAGCTCAAACCATGGGATATCCACCGACTTAGGAATCGCATAATCCATTAAGGTCCCGGTGATGAGTTGTCCATTTTCGTCATAGACGGCTTCTTCCAACAAGGCTTGGCCCAGACCCTGAGCAATGCCCCCGTGGATTTGACCATGCACCGTCAATGGGTTGATGATGCGACCGCAATCATCG
>QHZP01000307.1 GCA_003224715.1 Acidobacteriota bacterium
CATACCCCGGCCCAGAGGATCGCTGGAACTCACCGCCACAATTTTTACCCAGGGGCCAAGAAACTTCGGCAGGGCTTCCGGTGTGGTGCATACGACATCTTGCTTGGTCAAAGGCGTATAGGCCAGAAGGGCTGATTCTATGCGGCGGATGCCGAGTGGGGCTATCCTGGCACGTCCTTGCCTGTCCACTTCGAGAGGGGGTGAGACAAACCGCCGCATCGCCCATTCCGGCACCTGGGTGGTCTGCATGGTCGCGAAGATGCCTTCAAAAAGCACCTGATAGCTGGCGCTGAGCGTCCGGTCTGCCACCAGCACCACGGCGGGTCTTAGACTTACCTTACTCATGAAAAAAGGTTCTCCTGAAAATCCCCCCTATTAAGGAAGGTGTAGTGGGGTGTCCTTCGAGTTTCCAGCGCCATGCCCGCCACACAGGACATCCCCTTGCGCCAATGAAGGTGTGAAAAAATTCGTGAGTCTTTGCAGAAACGGGTTGGCCTCAGATTGTCCCCCCTTTTTTTCAAGGGGGGACTTGAGGGGGGTAGCCACTGTTGAATCAACACTTGATGTGGATTTCCATTGACCCCCCTGAAGTCCCCCCTCGTTCGAGGGGGGACATGTTCCAGGTGCTCCCTCAATTCTTTAACACCTTCCCTCCCGTGGAGGGGAATATGAATTTTCATTCTTGGTCGTGCCGCCCGACAGCATGGGCAACTCCTAATCAAATATTTCTGGCAGCTTCTTCGGCATTTGGATCCGGCTCCGGGTCGCCAGATTGACGATTTAATGCCTCAAGGGCGGCGGCCCGGGCTTTCTCTGCTCTAAACCTAATTTCATCCCGACTGGGCAAAGACATCAGCACCTCGGGTGGAATTTCCATCTGCTCCTGGAGCTTGGCCAAACATCTCTGGCGTTCTTTCAAGGCCCGCTGATCATCTCGCTCCTTGGCAAAGCGCGACTGGGCGCGTTGGCTGCGTTCCCGTAGCAGCGCATAAATATCTCCGCCGAGCAAGGCTGAGATATCTATCTTCATTTTTTCCCGCTGCAGGTCTTCATTGCTAATAACATCCCCATTGATAGGGCCGGCCTTGTATTTGGGAAAGAGGATCGCCACTTCCGGACAGACTCGCGAGCAGGCCGGGCAGTCCGTCTTGCATTTATGCGGATTCTGGACGCGAATTTTCCCTTCGGAAGAAGATGAGTAAACATCGAAAAGACAAAAACTGAGGCATTGCATGCAATTGGTGCAGCGATCGTAATCAATGACAGGAAACCAGGGCTTCCAACCTCCAGGCTTCTTTGACCGGGATTGGCTGAGCACAGCCTCAACCGCTTCCACTATCCCGGAAAGTTCCAGGCCTCTGATGTCGCGAAAATGAAGCGAGACTTTTCCCTGCGCGTCCTCTGCGAAAGGAAGTTGCGCCTCTTCAAAACGGCCAAGCACTAGGAGGGCACTATCATCCGCAGGGGCAACTTCGCCTTGCCCGCCTGTACAGGTCACTGCGTAGCCTTTCTCTAATAGTGTTTTGAGGGTTTGGAAGCGTTCATTATCGGCCAGCCGCTCACTGCCGGCGCCTTCGTAAAGCAGAATCCGCAATGAGGGGTTATCGGGCGGATTCAAGACTTCACCTCCTGGGGGGAACCCTCTCCTAGCAGGGAGTTAACGACGGAATCAGCGCTCTCCACTCTCATGTTCAGGACTTCCACCCCTTCCTGGAGCGGGGCTTGGCCCGCAGAAAACAGCCATCTCACAGCACGGGGATAGCAGGCCGCAATCTTGACTGCTCCAGCTTCAGCAATGCGCTGCAAGGCAGGATCTCGCCTGGCCGACATTTCACAGAGGTCAGCGACCGCATCAAATGCCACGCCCGACTCGGAGAGTTTTTGAAGAACCTCCTCCTTAACTTTTTCCGGGACCACTCGTGCGTAGGCACAGTGGCAATAAAGAATGCGGACCGGCCTCGTCATAACCAATGTCTACCTTCCATGCTGCAAGCTTGCGCCCAAGATATGCTCATGCCGTTCCAATCCGCGTCATGCGATGAGTCGGTGTCGGCTTGGCCGGCCGGAAGTGTTCCAGGTGCTCGATGGTGAGCGTAAGGTGGGCAATTTCGGAACAATGATGTAAAGCGGCAATTACGGCAGTGCGCAGCTCCTCGGGCGAAGCTTCGGCCCGAAGATTCAGGATCAACTGCCCACTTTGCAGTGGGTCTGACAAGGATTGGGACAACTCAGGGACGTAATCATTTCGGACTAGATTGATGACAGCCAGCTCACCACTTTCATCGTGCGGGGAAAGGGTCATCTTGAGGTGAGCGATTTCTATTTCCTTGGAATTGAGCTGCCCTTGGATATGCGCGGCCAGAGCCGTAAGTAAGATATCACCTTCGAAGGCTTCTGTGGCCGAAATCTCCGCCGTGCAGTTTAACCAACCCAATAAGGCCTCTCCCTCGGCATAGACCTCATAATCCAACTCCATCCTGTGGTTACCGCCCAGTTCACACGTGGCGATGCGCTGAAACCAGACGTCCAATCCAGTCCCGCAACGGGCTGAGCACGCCAACACCTCTGCTCCGGGGAAGTTGGAACCGAGTGCCTGTCGAAGACTTTCCAGACCTGGTTTTTCCAGAAGATCGCATTTGTTAATGACAATCAGATCTGCCTCCTCAAGCTGCTTGCGGTAGATGTAGGTCACCTTACTAGAGAAGGCTCGTCCAGACTCAAGGCCCAAGATGCGCATGGCCCGGGCCGGATCGACCAGCACGCTGAGGGGTGCAATGGTGAAATTATCTCCGTAAATACGGCTCAACGGATAGCTGACAGATGCCACCAGATCGGTGCAGCTACCGACTGGCTCAGCAATAAAGACGTCGGGTCGGGATTCTTTCGAGAGACGGCTGGCCGCCTCTACCAGCGAGTTAAACCGGCAACAGAAGCACCCCCCGGCAATCTCCTCAACCGGGAAGCCATGAGAATGGAGCATGGCGGTATCCACCAGCCCGGCGCCCTGATCGTTTGTGATCAGGCCAACTCGTAAACCCTTCTCATTAAGATAATGGGCCAGCCTGAGGATCGCTGTGGATTTGCCCGCTCCCAGAAATCCACCGATCATGATGTACCGGGCTTTTGCCATGTGAATAGATGCTAGATCGATAAAATGTAACGCGAATATCAGCGTCTAATATAGACAAGACAACTCAATGCACTGAACCCTTCTCGGGATTTCATCAGCCCCGTGCTGCAGCGCGGGGCTGATGAAAATTCCGTGCATTGTTTTTAAAGGTTACTCAATGCTGACCTTGAATTTTATCTATGGTTCTATCCAGAATTTCTACATATCCACGGACATCTACAGAATTGGCTTCGGGTGTTCCTTTTACCAGATATAACCAGCCTTTACCGTAAGGGTCTGTATGGATCAGGGCAATATTGTTTTCCACGTCGGGGTTTCCTCCCTGGAAATGACCCTCAACCACGCAGTAAAGGTCGCTCAAGGCTTTGAACCCTTCAATCCATCCGATCACTTGGCCCACTTGGACGGGATCGCCGCTTTTTACCTCGAATCCGTATTCGACTAATTCTCCGAGCATGCGTGTAGCAAACTTCGTGAATCCAACACGCCAAAGATCTGGCCCTTGGAAGGCAATCCAAAAATGTGAACCAGTGTAAAGTCGCTCGGCCGGAAGCCGAGTTGAAAACCGGGAGCGTTTATAGCGTATCGAATCCGGAGGCCCCGATGCCAACAGAAATCACCTACCTAAATGTAGCGAGCGACCTCAGGCCCCCGAGAGTGTAGCTCTGTCAGCAACTCACCCCTCACCCGGCCTGCGGCCACCCTCTCCCCATGGGAGAGGGGCTGGGGTGAGGGGAACGGAAGATTAAGAAACTTGACCAAAGTTTGAACTTCTTCGCCACCGAGTGACCCTAGGCATAAGCGTACCAACCGGAGAATTCTGATGGAAACTTCACTGCTATTCAATCGAGTCTTGTAGACCCGACAACTGATAAAATTCACAATAGCCCGCTTACATCGATGAATGCAAGCTTTTTGTCGATGCACTTATATCTGTTGGCTCGGTTACGCGTGGGTCTAGCCACCGCTGACGGTGTCCCCCCCAGAGATCAGCTTCCTCGCCAGAGATCCCGCTGGCAACTTGGGCCGTACAGGTATCTTTGATAATGAATTCATCTGACTTTTAATTGACAACGCCTGAGAACCCGCTACTATAGCTGAACACAGAGGCAGATATTACCTATGCATCCGATCTACCTGGACCACCATGCTACAACGCCGCTAGATCCCAATGTCTTAGAGGCCATGCTCCCCTATTTCACGCAAAAATTTGGGAATGCGGCAAGCCGGACACACGTCTACGGTTCAGATGCCGAGGAAGGAGTTGAGTGGGGCAGATCCCAGGTTGCCTTTCTGATCCATGCCCAGGCGAGAGACATCATTTTCAGCAGTGGCGCAACGGAATCCGACAACATTGCGATCAAGGGAGTCGCCGAGTTTTACCAGGAAAAGGGCAATCACATCATCACGACCCGGACTGAACATCGCGCCGTGCTGGATACTTGCCATTCTCTGGAAAAACGAGGATACCTGGTGACCTACCTGCCGGTGGACCCTACTGGACTCGTGGATCCTGAAGAGGTTCGCAAGGCAATCACCTCCAAGACGATCCTCATCACGATCATGTTTGCCAACCACGAAATAGGTACCCTTCACGATATTCCCGCCATCGGTAAGATTGCCAAGGAAACCGGAGTTTTCTTTCACTGTGATGCCACTCAGGGGGTGGGGAAAGAACCGTTGGATGTGGAGGCCATGGGCATTGACCTGCTTTCAATGTCCGCCCACAAGCTTTATGGCCCCAAAGGCATAGGCGCTCTCTATGTAAGACGCAAGAACCCCAGGGTTCGCCTCACGCCCATTATTCATGGCGGCGGCCACGAGCGCTCTATCCGTTCTGGGACACTCAATGTTCCCGCCATCGTCGGATTTGGGAAAGCTTCTGAGATTGCCCAGGCCGAGATGGATACCGATCGCCAGCGGCTCAGATGCTTGCGCAGTGTCCTTCAAGGGCGTATTCTGACTCGTTTAGACGGAGTGCGACTGAACGGCCATCCCGGACTTCGGCTGGCTGGCAATCTCAACCTCAGCTTTTCTGATATTAAAGGAGAGGCGCTCCTCACGAATCTCAGGGAAGATCTGGCTATTTCCTCAGGTTCGGCCTGTACCTCGGCCGTACCGGAACCCTCTTATGTGCTCAAGGCCATTGGTGTCCCTCTCGAACTGATTCACGCTACAATTCGCATTGGACTGGGGCGTTTCAACACCCATGAGGAAATCGAATGGGCCGGCGATAGGATTGTTGATGCGGTACAGCATCTGCGTTCTAAATCTCTTCCGAGAGGGCCTCGACACCAGACTCAGCCCGCCCGATGTGATTCCCCTTCTGGTCGAAACTGCGGGCCGCGAATGAGGGATTAGCTAAGACTTTCGCCTTGAATTTTCTTTAGCTAGTTTCTGTCGCGAAACTCGC
>QHZP01000308.1:0-2312 GCA_003224715.1 Acidobacteriota bacterium
TGACCTCTTCCATCAGGGTTTCCCGACTGCTTGGGCTGAGACCTCTGGTTTCAATCTCAGGATGGAAGGTCAGTGTGATGGTTCCAGGGTTAAGCCTTAACTTTGTCGGCGGCATCACCTGGAAACTTCCGGATATTGTGATGGGAAGAAGCGGGACTCCTGCTTGAAGTGCCATAAAAAATGGGCCTTTTTTAAAAGGCCCCATGCTTCCGCTTCGGGTACGCGTCCCTTCCGGAAAAACCAGGAAGGAATCACCGCGTTGCATTTGGGCTACTGCCTGATTCATTCCCTGCAGGGCGCTTGACCGGTCTTTTCGATCAATAAACACAAATCCACCCTGCCTCATGGCGACATTCAATATAGGCAATCTATTGAGCTCCTTTTTGACAATAAATCTAACATTGTGGGGGATGGCCAAAAGAAGAGCGGCGGGATCGCAGTTGCCTTGGTGGTTGGCCAAAAAAAGATAGGTTCTGCTTGGATTGACATGATCCAACCCTTTGATATTGAGATCAATCCCGGCCAACTTAATCCCCATGCGACATCCCAAACGCCCCATCCGGTACAGGAAGTCCGAATTGCCTCGGAGGGCGGTGTAAACAATACAAATTGGCCCTACCAGAAAAAGATAGGCAAAAACACAGACAACCACGAAGAGTGCCCTGGCCATGCCCTATAAGAATCACTCTCGTTGTCTTCCTCTTTTCTCGTCGTCGGTTTTGGGCGAGGGAGACAACAAAAACTTAACTCAGTTGCTGCTGAAAATGTTGGCTAAGTACGCGGGTCCAGAAATGTTTGCAGCCTCTCCAGCAATTCTTCCTTGACAAAGGGCTTAATCAAAATATCGCTGGCCCCAGCTCGCATTGCCTGCTTAATATAGGACTCATCAACCTTTCCCGTGAAGAGGATAATAGGTGGTTTGGTGGGGAGATTGCTCGACTCCACCAGGTTCAAAACCGCTAGTCCATCCAGGTGTGGCATCATTGCGTCCAGCAGCACCAGATCTGGATTTTCACCCTCCATGGTGGCGAGCACATTCGTCGCCTCTTGACAGACCAGGACTTCGTAGCCTTCCAGGCGTAGCATGAGTTGGAGCATCAGTAGAATGCCTTGATCGTCATCGACAATCAGAATTTTTTTCTTGGTCATTTAGATTTAGGGACTCCGAGTTATCACAAGAGACAGCAATTGCGGTGAGCGCCAATGAAAACCTGCCTTTCCCAGAGTCACGTCGAGAGTCTGACTTCAGCCTATCTCTTCTCTAAGGCCTTTAATATCTTTTGATGAATCCCATCGAATCCACCGTTCGACATGATGACCACCTTATCTCCGGTTTCCAACAACGGAGTAACTTGCTTCACGATTTCATCGGCTGAATCCCAGCAGTCCGCCAGGATCCCCTTCCTTCTCAATTCCTTCACTATCAGACTGACGTCTAATTGCAGCGACACATCCAGCTTTTCCGGGGCAAAAATGGAACACAATACCACTCGGTCGGCCTTCTCAAAGCAGCTTGCAAATTCTTTCTGGAGGACGTTTCGCCTCGAAGTTGCCGAACGCGGTTCAAAAATGGCCCAAAGCCGGTTATTTGGGTACCGAGCCTTGACAGCGGTCAACGTCTCGTTAATAGCCGTCGGATGATGGGCGAAGTCGTCGTAAACCGTAATCCCATGGACTGTCCCGCGAGCCTCCAGGCGCCTTTTTACATTCTTGAATTCTTGCAGCCCTCTTTGGAGGGTGTCTCTGTCAATCCCCAATCCTTGAGCGCAGGCNNNNCAGCTAAAGAGGTCTCGAATCGTCCCCAAAACGTTCCTTCTCTCAAGACTTCGAAGCGAGTGACTTCAGGCAAAATTTCAACCGATCTGGCTGTCCAGAGGGTTTCTCCTTCCAACCCGAAGGGTTCCACGGGAGAGAAGGCCGCCCCGCTCAGTTCCCGAACCACAGGATCGTCCCATCCTGCCAGCAGCTTGCCATTGGAAGGAATAATATTGATCAATCGTCTAAAACTCAGTTTGACGGCTTCAAAATTGGGATAGATGTCTGCGTGATCGAACTCGCAGTTGTTAAAGATCACCCAGTCGGGAAGATAATGAAGGAACTTGGGGCCTTTGTCAAAAAAGGCGGTATCGTATTCGTCCCCTTCGATCAGAAAAACATTCCCTGAACCCAGTCTGAAACTACTGCCAAAATTCTCAGCAATGCCTCCGACCAAGAAACTGGGGTTCCTTCCAGCGTATTCCAGGAGCCAGGCTAGAAGAGAAGTGGTGGTGGTTTTCCCATGGGTTCCCGCTATCACAATGGATTTTTTTCCT
>QHZP01000308.1:2323-4174 GCA_003224715.1 Acidobacteriota bacterium
TGCCAGGGAGGCATAACGAATTTTTTCATTCAACGTGAATTCGACTTCTGGATTACCTCTCGAAACAGCGTTCCCCACGACGATCAGGTCCGGCCTTGGATTGAGATGTTTTTCAGAGAATCCTTCAGACAGTTGAATTCCCAGGCTCTGTAGAAAGGTTGACATGGGGGGATAGATATTTTGATCCGAGCCTGATACCTTGAAGCCCCGCGCCTTGAGCATTCCGGCCAGGGAAGCCATCGCCGTGCCACAAATCCCGATCAGATGGATGTGCTTGATAGCATGAGCTGAATTGATCACCATTTCACCGGTGCCTCTTCCAACTGGACATACTTTTCATCTGCGTTCAAGAGAACTTGGACGCCAAACGGCAATGTTAAGGCCCCGGTCGTGGTATGCCCTGACGGCAGACCATAAAGGATAGGGACCTTGAAACCCTTCAGGACATCGAAAATAATGTCCTGAAGGCGGTATTCCTGTTCCGGGCCTTGGACACAATGGAGCATCTCGCCAAACACTATGCCCTGAACAGATTCCAGCTTGCCAGCCAGTTTCAAATGCATGAGCATTCGATCCACTTGATACGGCTTAGCATTCACGTCTTCCAGGAATAGGATCTTGCCTTCGGTCTGGATCTCGTAGGGGGTTCCCAATGTGGCCGTCAGCAATGAGAGACAGCCACCCGTTAAGTGTCCCCGACCAACGCCAGTTTGCAATGTCTCGAGCTGAGGGGACGTAATCCGCTGGCCCGGCTGCGGGTTGCTCAGACATTGAAGCAGACTCTCTTTTACATAGTAGGGCTCACCTAGAGCTAGTTCACGAGCCACCATCGGACCATGAAAGCAGGTCATGTCACAGGAGTTCTCCAGATACTGAAGTAAGACCGTGATATCACTGTAACCGACAAAGATCTTCGGGTATGGCTTAATCTGCGGGGGTTTCAAATAAGCGATAATATGATGGCAGCCATATCCGCCACGGGCGCAAAATATAGCATCGATTTCTGGGCTTTTAAACATCCGCACCAACTCTTCAGCCCGCTCCCGGTGGGGCCCTGCGAAATAATAATGCCGTCCCAGGATTGAGTTTGAGTATTGGACTCGAAAGCCCATTTCCCGCAGCTCAGACACACCCTTCAATAAGTCCTCCTCCTTCACATCGCTGGCGGGCGCAACGATGCCAATCGTCGCGCCCGATCTTAAAGCTTTAACTTTTTGCATGAGGTGCGCGCTTGGGTTGAAGTTTGGCCGCCATGGGGTGTGAGCTTGGCGGCATACATCTGCTGTACTTCCAGCGAAATCGGCTTTTTGCGGAGAAGGTTTAGCTTGGTAATAAGAAAATTAATCTGGCGAATTCTTCGAATGCGTTCGGCTTCGTCTTCAACTGATCGGAGCAGATTTTTCAGGTTTAGAATTTCTTTGTGCAATTCAAGTTCCGGAGGCAGGCAGTTGGCGTTCTTCAACATTTTGTAGGCCAGCCGCAGATCCGGCGGAACCGCACTTTCGTCTTCCAGAAGCAAAGGCTTACCCGATCCTGGAAGGTTGTCAAAGGCACCCTCTTGCTGGGCTTGGCGGATCTTCTCTTCTACCTTTCTTTCAAAGTAAAACATGTCCAATTTTGGAAAAAGGTGCATTTAAGAATCAAAGTAGAGCTCGTCAAATATGACGTCACTAGTTCTCTCTGATCCGTCCTCCTTTTCCCATCTTTGTTCTCCCAGCTCAGAACCTGCCTGTGCGCGATTCAAACTTGGTTGGCTTGTTCAAGACTGGGTTTTCTTGCATGACCCAATGAGCGACCCACTCAACAATTTGCGAAGCTTTGATTGTTGGCAATCCGAGCTGTTTAAAGAGC
>QHZP01000308.1:4284-10124 GCA_003224715.1 Acidobacteriota bacterium
TTTCTGGCCCAGTGAGATTCAAAATTCTGGCTGGGCTTTCGCACAAGGGAAAGAAGCGCGCCAAATAGGCATTGGCATCCCCTTGCCAAATCTGGTTGAAATATCCCATGGCCAAATCAATTGGCTTTTGTGATTTGATTTTTTGTGCAATATCCAAAATAACCCCATAACGTAATTCCGTCGCATAAAAGAGTCGAACAATCGCCACCGGTGTGCCGTTGCTTTCTGAGTAGTACTGAATCACTCTCTCGCCGCCTAACCTGGATTGAGCATATTCGCCCACCGGCTCCAGAGGATCCGATTCTTGGGAGCCACCGCCGCAAACCTCGCAGAATTGATAGACGTTGCCTGAAGAGACATAAACAATCCTGGATTGAGGAAAACGCTGCATAATTTTGGCCGGTAGCAGCGTATTCATGGCCCAGGTCAGAGGCTCATTCCCGGTGCTTCCAAACTTGTGTCCAGCCAGAAGAAATATGTGCTCGACCTCGGGCAGAGTTTGTAAAGCCTGGTCGTCGATCAAACTGCACTGGATTGTTTTCACTCCGACCGAATCCAGGTAGTGCCGCTGTTTGGGGTCGGAAAAACGGGACACTCCGATCACCTGTTTAGCCCCGGCCCTGAGCAGGAGTTCAGCCAGAGATGGCCCCATCTTTCCGGCGACACCCAGGAGCATGATATCGCCTCTAATCCGGGCTACAGCCTCTCTAACTGCTGGAGAAGGCTCTGTCATCCAGGCGACTAGTTCCTCTTCATTTTGAATCATTGTTGTCGAATTCATTAGATTGCTTCAACTCAATTCGGCTGCTCTGGAGGATGCCTTAGGCGATTCCTTTCCGCAAAGACTCGGCCCGTCGGACTTTGTTAATTACATCACAAACGGTTAGTGTGTGCGCTGATGATCCGGCCTCCGATGGGGCTGTGACAGCCCTTACACGCTCTGAGTATAATAGCGTCCGGTGGCGGGCTGCCACATTTTTATTCTGGTCAAAATGTATTCCTTACTTTCTATTGACCTTTAGATTAATTCATGACTGCTGCGACGATCTCTCAAAAAGGAACCTATTCAGGATATCGATGGCCTGGATCCGCCTTAGTCGTCTTAACTCTCGCGGCCTTCTGGCCAATGTTGAACTCCCATCCTCTGATGGACGATCACCTGTTTTTCTCTTGGCTGGAAAAAACGCCTTGGCGGGATGCTATCTGGCAGCGTTTGACAGGGAACTGGATTCTCAATTTCCCCCAGATGCGGATGTACCGGCCAGTTTCTGGGCTCTGGCAGGTCGCTATGTATCAGCTTTTCAAAGCCAGCCCGCTGCCTCATCACTTAATGAATCTGCTGCTGCACTGTGGGACTAGCCTGCTGGCTGGGGTTTTTGCGTTCAGGCTTAGTGACAATAAGAAAACAGGCTGGCTGGTCGGCAGCTTGATGTTACTCCATCCACGAGCTGTCCTGGGCATCTCGCTGATTTACAATTTCTGCGACCCACTCGTTAGCCTCTTGATGATGCTCTCCTTGGTTTGTCTGGACGCTGTTCGGCGCAACTGGCAATCCCGTCTGGCTCCTATTAAGATTGGAGTCCTTTGGTTGAGCATTGGTCTGTCCTTGGGAGTAAAAGAAGTAGCGTTACCGTTGGCGGTTGTGGTGCCGGCAACGCAACTGCTTTGGCAAACTAATAGGGGAATAGGGGGTAGGGTAATGGCATGTCACGCCGGTCCCGCTGTCCTGTCGATCCTGTATATGGTTGCCCGAACTTGGTTCGTAGGACATCCCTTTCGAACCCACGATCTGCGCGCGGGATTTTTGCTCCCCCCTGATTCCTTTCTGTGGGTGCCTTTCTGGGACGGGCTTCTTTTAGGTTTCAGTATTGCTGGAACCGTTCTGATCGGCCGTTGGCATAAGCTGAGGGAACTTCTCCCACCGGCCTCAGATTGGATGCTGCTTTGGTGTGGGTGTATGCTTTTGCCGGCGGTTCATTTTTGCAGTCAGGTAACGTTGCGGCCCTGGTTCTTCGATGAACGTTATTGGTATGTTCCGCTGGTCCCTTTAACGGTGTTTGCCGGAATGCTTCTGGCTCGAGGCGGTTGGCTGAGTTCTGCGCTTGGAGCGACAATCCTGGCAGTGACCTTCCCAGGAACGGTCGGGTTGCTTCTCGCGGCCATGGTTTTCCTTGTCAGCATATCAGCTTTCTGCAGACCCTACGAAGAGGAATTGCAACGCACCGTTGCCCTGCTATTCGCAATCGCCATTGCCACCTTCACGTGGCAGCGGTGCTCAGGAATCAAGCTGCGAGCGGACGCCGCGGCCAGCCTTCACTCTCAACTTAAGCAGGTTGTGGCTGAGACGACAGCCACAACTCCTATTGCACTGCTGGAATTTACTGAAAGGGCCGTTGAACCCAGCTTGCCGTTTAACGGAGATTTGCAATGGCTGTTGACACCCCCGTTTTTTGAGGCGAGTGTGGCGGACCGTTTTTTCTTTGCCTACCCCACCTGGGATTCGCCCCCCACCAATCGCTTTTGGGATCGGACGACTCCAGAACTGCGGCAAAGGATCGATAGAGGCGAGGCTGTGAAGGTCTACTGCTGGAATAGCGAAGCCAGCCAACTCGAGCCTGTAGCTTGGGATATCCGACAAAAGGCAGCTTCTTCCGAGTTTAAGGTCGATCTGTTTCGAGCGATCCCAATGAAGTTGGCTGCCCCGCTCCATAATGGTCACTCAGGCAATAAAGAAATGTCCTGGCTATCGGGCCCAATTTCCTATGATCCCCAGATCTATCGCTTCGTTAGATTGAATTTTTCTCTCCCCGGTTTCTGCGAGACACTTCATCCCTTCATGATCAAGCTGAGTTGGATTTCCCATCGTTCTTATCAATGGAACGAAGCCAAGGAAATTCAAGTCAGTCATGAGTTGCCCTGTCGCCCCCGTTGGAGCCGACCTTCTAAAGCCGAGCTATGGTTGTTTCCTGGCAGGCGCGTCGATTGGTTGCTAGGCGAGAAGATTATTGCGCTACGGATCACGGCTAATCGACAGGTTGATCTGAACCAACTTCAGATCGCCACAACGCTTGCCCCGCAGGTTTCAAGCCAGGCCCTGCATCTCGAGCACTATGCCTACCCCCAGATGAAATTCATATGGACTGCCGAGTCCTGGTGGAGGATCGACCATTAATGCATTTTCAGGCACCAGGGATTCCTAAACTTGAAATTCCACAATAGTGGAAAATTTTTCCTTCTTGCACGACCGGAAGGCAGCTGGATCTGCACCCTAGGATACTGTCAACTTCGGTCATCAGCACACCTTGACATTCCAATGAATCCTCTTGTCGGAAATTTCAACTTTGCTTAAATCTTGGAGTTTCGAAGATTTTGGATTCTCTCCAGGATGATTTCTCCAATCTTGGGATGCAGTCCCAATGGCTCTGTTACCTGGAAAGTCACCTGGGGGTATTTTTGTGCGGCCTCGGCCACCATTCTCGGAATATCCGAGGTGGAGTGTCTCCCTGGGCTCAGAAAGTAGGGGTGAACAATTACTTCCTCTGCGCCCTCGGCCACACAGGCGTCAAAACCCTGTTGGATCGTGGGTTCCGCTAATTCCATGTGGGCGTAATGAACAATCGCAAAGCTCGAGATTTGTCGGACCAGGCGCGCCACCTCGGGCAACATATCATTGGCATTTTGCTTTCGACTGCCGTGGTCGATGATCAGTACAGCAACTTTCTTGCTCATTTTGAAGCTCAGCGGTCTTTGGAAGGGCACGAAGGCTCTGCCGGACGGCCCGGTCTATTTGTCCCCGAGCAATATTTTCGCGATGGTTTGAAGTTGCATGAAGGAGGTACCTTCATAAATTTTGCCGATCTTGGAGTCTCGGAAATATTTTTCTGCCGGATAATCCTTGGTGTAGCCATAACCCCCAAAGATTTCGATCACCTGCGAAGTCACTTTCTCTGCTATCCGTGAGGAAAAATACTTGGCCATCGCCGCTTCTTTCACAAAAGGAATCGTGGCGTCCTTCATTCGAGCAGCATTGTAAGTCAGGAGCCGGGCGGCTTCCAGCTCTGTCGCGAGTTCCGCAATTTGAAATTGGATGGCTTGAAATTTCGAAATGGATTGGCCGAATTGCTCTCGCTGTTTGGCATATTGAATCCCATAATTCAGAGCCCCACCGGCCAATCCAATCATCTGCGCGCCGATCCCAATGCGACCTTCATTCAGGGTTTCGATGGAGACTTTATAGCCCTTACCCACTGCTCCCAGAACGTTTTCGCGTGGAACTTCACAGTTGTCGAGGATCAGCTCACAAGTGCTGCTGGCGCGAATGCCCAGCTTGTCCTCTTTTTTGCCGACGGAAAGGCCTGGGAAATTCCTTTCAATAATGAAAGCCGTGATGCCTCGGTAACCCTGACTGGGATCAACCGTTGCAAATAAAATAAAGAGATCTGCCTCAAGGGCGTTGGTAATCCAGAGTTTCTGACCATTGAGGACATAATAGTCCCCTCTAAGCTCGGCCTTCGTTTGAAGTGAAAAGGCATCACTGCCAGATCCAGCCTCTGATAGAGCATAGGCGCCCAGCTTGCCAGAAGCCAGTTGAGGAAGATATTTGGACTTTTGCTTCTCATTTCCCCATCGCATGATGGCATTGTTCACCAGAGTATTTTGGACGTCGACCACTACGCCCGCGGAAGCATCCACCCGCGAGAGTTCTTCCACGGCCAGGATGGACATGAAGAAACTGCAGCCAGTCCCGCCAAACACTTCAGGGATTTCAATGCCCATCAAATGCATATCAAAGAATTGACGGAGAAGACGGACGTCAAATTTTCCTTCGATATCCATGGGATGAACTAGCGGCTTGATCTGCGCTTCCGCAAATTCCCTAACTGAATCGCGGAACATTTGCTCCTCTTCGGCAAGCTCTGTTAACGGCGGACGAGCGGGGACATCAGTCATAAACCTTTCCTTAGTAGGGGACCCGAAATTCAATTTGTATTTCTAAATTTTTATTTCTAGAGGAGTCTTTCATGCCGGGCGCTGCCACGATGAAAATGGATTTGCTTGCCTTCCGCTAGCTGTTTGACCGTAATCGACCATTGCTTTAGTGCAAAGGGATTCTCGCTTACCACCCGGACGATTCTTTCCTTGCAACCCATCTGATGAATTATACACCTACCGTGTAAGTATGAGTCTGGGTCAGCAGTTTCGATCAGTGTCTTTCGTGTCATCCCCAGCCTCGGCACTGCCGAGGGAAGTCCAAACCGACTCCTCTTTAGTAAGGAGAAGGGCTTGTTTGCCTGAGTAACTGCAGGTAGTGGGCTGTCGGTGTATTGACTCTTGGAAGCTGAGATTTTTTTCACAATTTCCCCAGTGGTGAACGAATTGAGAAGTACTCCCGAGGCAAGTGAGGAACGCTTGAAGGAAGAGTGCGATCCGAGTTGACATTTTACAGCGCGTCTACAACTTTTTTGAAACTTTTGAACGGGTTCTTACGTCTTAAACTTTAGTATTCGGGGGAGCTCAATCTCTGACGTTCGGCAGCAACGATATAGGAAAGAGCAGATGACTCGGGCTAATCTACTTCAAAATCTTAAACGACGAATGAATATCCAGTAAAGCAAGCGAGGAAATCAGATAAATGAACGAAGACCTTTCTTTACTCAAAGAGTTTCGCCCAAAAAAAACAACCGAAGAAAAACTAAAAAAGGGAAGTGAGTCAGCCGACTACCGTTGCCATTGTGGGAGCTTGATGGCAAAGATTACACCGCGAGGGATTGAGATAAAGTGTCGGAAGTGCAAGCGGGTCCAATTGATTCCGAATTCTCAGGTACAGATGGCGTGATGAC
>QHZP01000309.1 GCA_003224715.1 Acidobacteriota bacterium
CCTAAAAGCGGCAGTTAGCCACAGAGGCACAGAGACCACAGAGGCGGCAGATAAGAAGTTATATCTTCGGAAAGCCTTGAAAAATTGTTACCCTCTGGGTGAGGATAAAGCATCTGGAAACGGCCCACGTTTCCACTTGCTCTGTGTACTCTGTGACTCTGTGGCAATTTCAACTGCCGGATTTAGGATTAAATTAAAGAACTCAGAGCTGGCGGAGAGAGCATCGCGGCCCTTTCTGACGTCTACAACGAATTCTCCCACCCAGGTTTTATTCCACACTGTCATTACCGTGTTACTCGATTCCCAGCTTGTGCTGAATTTGTTCCAACGATACTCCCTTGGTTTCCGGCAGGAACTTCCACACCATCAGCAATTGCAGGATCATCATGGATGAGAAGAGGGAGAAGGCATGTCCACCAGAGCCTTCTGCGATTACCGGGAAGGTCCAGCTCACAATCGCACACCAGAACCAGTGGACGAAGCTCCCTAAGGCCTGGCCCCTGGCCCGCACGCGATTTGGGAAAATCTCGCTGAGAAAGACCCAGATGACCGAGCCTTGAGAGAAAGCGAAGAAAGCAATGTAAGCCATCAAACTGCCAAGTACCCATCCACCACCGATCTTGTTGTAGAAGGCGTAAGCGGTGATAGCAAGACAAATGGCTAGCCCGGCTGCCCCAATCATCAGCAATCTCTTTCGCCCAAACCGATCGATCACTGACATCGCCACCAGGGTGAAGACCAAGCTGGTCAATCCCAGGATGACTGACTGGAACAGGGCACTAGCTTGTTTTGCTCCCGCCATCCGGAAAATGTCGGCGGTGTAATAGATCAAGGCATTGATGCCCGACATCTGGTTGAAGGTAGCAACCATAAGGGCCAGCAGGATGGGTCTGAGGTATTTCCGTTGGAAAAAGCGTTCGTTGGTGCTGACCGTTTCTTCATGCAAGGATTCGACGATTTCCTTGAGCACCCGCTCGGTTTCTTCATTTCCCAGTTTCCGAAGAACTTCCCGTGCTTCTTCCCGCCGATGTCGTTTTACCAGCCAGCGTGGGCTTTCGGGGATGTGCAGGACAAACAGGAAGAACAGCGCAGCAGGGACAGCCACGATTCCCAACATCCAACGCCAGGCGGCTGAGGCGCCGCCTTCTGCTGCCATAGGAGAAGAGAGGAGCGCAGTGATACCATAATTTGAGGAATAAGCGGCGAGAATACCCGCCACGATGTTCAACTGGCTCACCGCCACTAATCGGCCGCGGGCCTCGGGTGGCGCGATCTCGGCGATGTACATGGGCGAGACCACCGAAGTACCCCCGATGGCGATTCCGCCGATGACGCGAAAGACAATCAGTGCCGTCCAGTTCCAGGCGAAACCGCAGCCCAGAGCAGAAACGAAGTAGAACACCGCCAATCCCATCAGGGTGCGCTTACGACCAAGCAATTCCGCTGGTTTGCCGGCAGCAAGGGAACCGGCAAGGGTCCCAATCAATGCACTCGCCACTGTAAATCCAAGTTGACCGCTGGTCAGTTGGAAGACATGGCGTAAGGCTTCTGTGGCTCCTGAAATGACGGCAGTGTCGAACCCGAATAAGAAAGCACCCAGGGCAGCAACCAAGGTGCTGCCGAGCAGATAACGATTAACTTTCATGATGAGGGAAACCAGGAAATGCGATAACCAAGACTCAGTGTTCTGATTCTTTCACTGGTTCGCAGTAGCCATCTCCGCGGCCCTCGTTGACGACCAGAATCTGGTCGGCCTTCAGGTTGTGGCACTTTTGAGTTTTGGCTGAGGGCCATCGAATCTCAAGCTCATCGATCTGGCCTGCCTGACCCAGGCCGAAATGGACGCGGGGATCATTTTGCGAAGCATAACTCGAGCCGGCTTTGATTTCTCGAGTTTGCACGGAATTTCCTGAGCGAACGATAAGTCGCGTTCCCACGGCTGAGCGATTGCTGTTTCCGCCGATACATCGAATCAAAAGCCAGTGATTACGATTGCCCCCATCGTTGCGCAACAAGGTTGGTGGACCATCCTGATTATTGATAACAACGTCCAAGTCACCATCATTATCGAAGTCGCCATAGGCCAGACCACGGCTGTTATCGGGCTGGTTTAACGAGCTGCCCCAAAGGTCATTAACCACCCGAAAATGCTTGCCAGCTTCATTCAGAAACAGGAGCTTCCGTTGCTTATACTTGAGGCCCATATCGAAACGGTCTGCTTGGGGATATAGATGCCCGTTGGCCACGAAAATATCTTCCCACCCATCGTTGTCCAGGTCTGCAAAGAATGTTCCCCAGCCGACATACAGCCAGGTTGTCTCGCCGTGTCCCAGAGCATAGCTCTTGAGCGAAAAAGTGCCGTTCTTGTTGTTCACGGCCAACTGGTTGGTCTGGTAAGAGGAGGTCGTATAGTAGAGATCGAGCCAACCGTCGTTGTTAAAGTCGCCAAAGTCAGAGCCCATGGAGCCCTGCTCAACACCATTCTCATCGTAGGCAGCGCCGGCCAGTACTGCAATTTCCTCGAATCGTCCCTTACCCTGGTTGTGATAGAGCAAGTTGGGGGTGAGGTCATTGGCCACAAAGATATCCGGCCAGCCGTCATTATCATAGTCAGCAAAAACTACTCCCATACCGTAGAGAGCCTCCGGGTCGATGCCTCTTTCGGCAGCCACATCCCTGAAGTGCCCCTTGCCGTCATTGAGAAGCAAAGCATCGCGGGAGCCCGGCAACCCTCGAGGACCGCAGAACACATCGAAACCTCGGTAGGTGCACGAGGCATTATTTTTCGGCACGCGGTTTAGGTCGTATTCCAGATAATTGGCAACATAAAGATCGAGATTCCCATCGTGGTCAATGTCCCCGAAAGCTGCGCTGACGCTCCAGCGCGGGTCTGCGACACCCGCTTTGGCGGCGACCTCCTCAAACTGGCCGTTCCCGAGATTGTGAAACAAGTAGTTGGGACCGTAACAGGTAATATAAATATCCTCCCAGCCGTCATTATCGTAATCGGCCGCCGCCACACCCATTCCCCAGCCCCGGGCCTTGATTCCGGAAGCCTCGGTGACGTCTTGGAAATGGCCATGCCCATCTCCCCGGAAAAGAGCGCAAACGACATCGCCACCCTGTTGAAACCGTTCGACGGTAGTGCCGCGCACTAGCAGGATATCCAGGTTGCCGTCGTTGTCGTAGTCCAGAAAGGCCGCTCCGCCACCCATCGTCTCGATGATGTGCTGCTTGGCAGAGCTTCCCTGCACGTTCTTGAAGGTTCGCAGTCCCGATTCCTTAGTGACGTCAACAAACATTGGATGCTGCAAATCCGCGAGATTTGCCGTCCACAGTAGAGCTATTGGTAGAATAGACCAATATACAAGCTTGCAATTCATTCCTGTTGGCTCACTCTTCCTCAATGGTTAGAATCTGATTGGCGGGAACATCCTTGAGAACCTGGAAGTGACCATCTGTCCACCGAATCTTTAACTCATCGATCCGTCTGTGTCCGCCAAGGCCAAAGTGCAATCTCAAGTCGCTTTGAGACTGGTAACTACCCCCGCTTTTAACCTCTCGCATCTGGACCATGGTTCCCGTTCTGACGGTGGCTCTGGCACCGATCGCGCTCCGATTGGACTTGCGTCCTTTTAACTTGAGAAGGATCCAATTACCACTGCTGCTTTGATCTAAGAGCAGCGATGGAGCCTCATCCAAGTTTGCAATCAGAAGATCCAAATGGCCGTCATTATTGATATCTCCTATGGCCAAACCCCGGCTGCATCGTATTTCCCGGAAACCGGCACCCGCCTTTAAACCGATCTCTTGAAACTTTCCATTCTTGAGATTCTGGTACAGATGGAGACGCTGCCGGTAAGTAGTTCCTATCTCATGCTGGTCTACTTCGGGATAAACATGGCCATTGGCGACCACAATGTCGGGAAAACCATCCAGGTCAAAATCGAAAAATTGAACTCCCCAGCCCAGATATTGCCAACTGGCTTCAGCGATCCCTGTGGCGAAAGAGACATCCGTAAACCGGCCATTGCCTTCATTGCGGTAGAGGGTAGTGTAATCCTCAGAAAAATGGGTCACCACTAAGTCCAGGTTGCCGTCATTGTTATAGTCTGCAAAGTCAGTCCCCATGCCAGCCTGCTCTCGTCCGTCCTCGCTCAGGGCAACTCCTGCCTGGAGGGCGACTTCCGTAAATGTCTTGTCGCCATTGTTTCGAAAAAGGAAGTTGGGGGTCGAATCGTTGGCGACAAAAAGATCTAAGTCTCCATCGTTGTCGTAGTCTCCCCAGACGACCCCGAGACTATAATACTTGGGGGCCTTACCCATCCCGGATTTCTGAGTGACATCGATGAATCTGCCATCCCCCAAATTCTCATACAAGCGTCCGGCGGCAGGAGTTAGCCCGCGAGGGCCGCATTGGACCTTAAAACCTCGAAATCGACAGATCGGACTATCTACGGGAAGATTGTTCAGGTCGAACTCCAGGTAGCTGGAGACGTATAAATCAAGGTCGCCATCACCATCGTAATCGGCAAAAGCGCAGGAAGAGCTCCAGCCGGACAAGTTGGTCCCGGACTCTTTACTGAAATCGCGGAAAGTGCCGTTACCATTGTTCAGGTAAAGGACGTTAGGGCCGTAATTGGTAATGTAAAGGTCTTCGAAACCATCATTGTTAACATCTCCAACGCAGACTCCCATGCCCCAGTGGTGATTCCCGCCAACACCTGCTTTTTCGGTCACGTCCGTAAAGGTGCCGTTCTGATTGTTGTGATAGAGGCGATTGGTGGCCTTGTTGCTTCCCTGGCGCTCATCTTCCAAAGTTGATCCATTGACCAGATAAATATCCACCCAGCCATCGTTGTCGTAATCGATGAATCCTACTCCGCCTCCCATGGACTCGAGGATGTAGGCCTTCGAAGAACTTCCTGACGTGAGTTGAAAATCGATCCCAGACTTCTTCGTGATATTGTCGAAATGGGATATACCTGTCAGGACGCTTATTAGACTGACAAAGGTTAAGGATCTCCGATACATATCACCTGAGTGGCGTCACAATTCTAATTATCCCCTGTGAAAAAATCCCCTCTGGGGAGGGGCAGAAGGCGCAGCCTTCGGGGTGGGTGCTGCCGGTTGGGGACACCTCTGCTGCCCTCAAGGTGTGAAAAAACTAAAAACCGGCGGAGGTTGGGAGGGCGAGGCTCCCGCCGAGCCTCATGGGGCAAGGACTTGGTGGAGCGATGGCTCGCCAGAAGGCTCGCCCTCCCAATTTTTTCACACCACCCTCCCGGGTTAATGATTTTCATCCCGTGGGGGAAACTCCTGTCATCTACAATGAATTTTCTGCCAAACCTCAATGGCGCGAAAAGCGAAAGCGACGGTGAGATACTAGCCATTCTGTGGGAAATCTGCAACGGGGCCCCTGCCTGTATATGCCTTGACACGCATATGCTCTGTGGAGTATACCAAGAGAGTGGAATCTGTGTTCGAAATCATTGCGGAGCCGAACCGCCGCGCGATATTGAGCCTCCTGGCCTCGTCACAACAGTCGGTTGGAGAGATCGAGCGTCAGCTTCGTATGCCGCAGTCGACCGTGTCAAAGCACCTGCGAGTGCTGCGCGAGGCCGGTTTCG
>QHZP01000274.1 GCA_003224715.1 Acidobacteriota bacterium
GCTTGGAAGATCATCTCGAGAGTTTTTTTCGACAAGACTACCCGTTGTTCGAAATTCTCTTCGCAGTAGAGAAGCAATCAGACCCAGCTGTGGCGGTAGTAGAGAAGCTGGTAGCCCGACACCCGCATGTTCCCACGCGACTCATCATCACAGGAGAATCTTCCTACTCCAACGCCAAAGTATTTAGCATGGAAAAAATGGCGACACTGGCTCGCCATGAAACGCTGGTCATTACAGATGATGATACTTCCGTAGGCCCTGGCTATTTGAAAGCTGTGGCACACAGCGTTGAATCGACCAAGGTGGGAGCGGTCACCCATCTATATAGGGGAATTACCGGTTCGGACTTCTGGTCGAAACTGGAAGCCTTAGGAGTGAGTACGGAGTTCATGGCGGGCGTCGTGGTTGCCGAACGCCTGGAGGGAATGAAGTTCACTCTTGGCCCGTCTATGGTGATCCGGGCCGATTGCCTGCAGGCGATTGGCGGATTTGCCGTTCTGGCTGAATATCTGGCAGATGATTTTGTCTTAGGAGGCCGACTTGTTCAGGCAGGTTACCCCGTATTACTCTCAGCTCATATCGTCAACCATCATGCATCTTCCACTGGGTTTGTAAACAGTCTTAAACACCGGCTGCGCTGGAACCGCAGCTCCCGATTTTCTCGCCCGGCCGGCTATCTCGGCCAGGGGTTCACTTACGGCTTACCCTGGGCATTTCTTTTCTACGTTATGGCCGGCAATCCCTGGGGCCTAGGTGTCTTGCTCTGTGCTTTGGTGGCCCGGGCATGGCTGGCGTTTGAACTCGGAACAAAACTTCTCGAAGACACAACGATCTTGCGACGGCTGGGGCTGATTCCCTTGCAGGACCTACTCAGCTTTGTCACATGGGTAGGTGGCTTCCTGGGCCGTGAAATTGTCTGGCGCAACGAGCGCTACCGCCTGCTAGAGGGAGGTCGATTCTATCGATTGAGGACGAGAGAAAAAAAAGATCGGATGGCTTCTTCTGCCGAGAACCAAGACACTGCTCGCGCAGAGCCGTAGAGAAGGAAAAGGACTGAGGATGGAGGCTGGAGAATCGAGGACCGATAGCAATCTTCGCTCGTGCGATCTTCGATCCGCGACCCTCTATCCTCGGTCCTCAACCGGGCTTCCAACCTGACCCATTTGAAATTTCTTTTGTTAACGCTCTCTATCCTCCGGTAGAGCCAAAGCGATAAGGGCACCGCCTGATGGGATGACCACGTATTGCTTCCCGTCCATCGCATAGGCCATGGGCGAGGCATAGATGGAGGAACCGGTTTGCAAGTGCCAGAGTTCTTTTCCGGTTACAGCGTCAAGCGCGATCACATAGCCCTCCATATCGCCGGCAAAGACCAATCCCCCTGCCGTCGAAAGGGTGCCACTCCAGGGAGCTGAGTAGTACCGATATTCCCATTTCATCTTCCCATTGCGCGGGTCGAGAGCGCGCAACGCTCCCCAACCCTGCTCGCCTGCAGCTGGTATATAAGCGCTGCCCAGATAAGCGCGTCCGCCGCGTCCGTCGCGGTAAGATTGCGGCCAGGTCATGAAAGTATCACACTACTCCCGGGCTGCGACGTAGAGCAGGCCCGTTTGCGGGCTGTAAGAAGGAGACATCCAATTCGTTCCGCCAGCTGCCCCGGAGGCTCAACCCCAAAAGGGGTTGGGCTGTGCAGCCCAGGGTTGCCGCGAGGCGGCTACCCTGGGTCGTCAGGCGATTTCAATCATTCAACCCCACAGGGGTTGTGCTTAGTCCCACATGTATCTCTCGTCAAAGTCGATCCGGTGTTTTCGCAACAGGGCTCGCAATTCATCTTGAAAGCCGAATTTGCGGTGATGCCTTTCTTGCTCAATAATGTACTGCTTGACTCGGTGCAAGTTGGACTGGCTCACCGAGAAGTCAGCGTAGCCTGATTGCCATTTAAACTTTGCAAATGGAGTCCCCTGCTCTTTCAGCCATCCATGAGATACGCGCTTGAGTTCCTTGACCCAATCGGCCTGCGAGATGGTTCTACCGAACCTGGCCAGGATGTGCACATGATCCGACATGCCGCTAATTGCAAGTGTCGGGCAGTCGAGATTCTTGGATGTGCCACTCAAGTAGGCAAAAGTGGCCTGCCGTATCTCGGGGTCGCGAAGGAAGGGGAAGCGATCCTTGGTCGAGAAGACCAAATGGATGTACACAGCGGACAAAGACTGTGGCATGAAAGTCACCTCACTTGGTTGATAGATCGTGTTGTCATGCAAGATTCATTCTAGAAACCCCACCCGTTGTCCGGCGCTACAACCGCAACCCCTATTGGGGTTGAATCGTCGGAGGAATCCGGAACCCAGGGTAGCCGCTTCGCGGCAACCCTGGGCTTTAGAGCACAGCCCCTTTGGGGCTGATTTTTCGCCGCGGCTCGCTTGCACCGATTCAATGGTGGCGCTCCGGTCACTCTGCCAAAAAAGGGCGAATGTTCAAACTCCAGTCCCCTCTTTTCCAAGGGGTGACGACCCGGGATCGCAAGCATTGGTTCGTGGATACACTTCTTTACACCTTCCCCTCGGGGAATCCCTCATTCAGCCTGCCGGCGAAGGCTTGGCCTAACTGAGAGTGACGCACAAGTCAACCTTTCTTAGTTGGAGCGGATTGTCGGAAGTCAGTTTCATTTCCCCCTCAAACTGTCGAGATAGGCAAGCAGATCCTGGAGCTGCTCTGGGTTCAGCCTTTCCCTTGTCATAGGCAGGCATCAGTGACTCTCGCTTGTGAATGATCTCTTTCAGGTCTTTCTTTAACAACAGGTGAAGCTGCTCCTGCTGATCCATAAGCTGGATGGAAAAATTGTCTTCATTCTTAGGCACGCCAGTGACGCGGCGACCGTCCTTGGTCAACACGGTGACCGTCTCGTATACCCGGAAGAAATCGAGATAGTCTCGGCCAGGTTCTCCAAGCCTTCGGCCAGGCGTTTGTTGGGTTCGCGGATCGCCTCGACGAGATAAGAAATGGGGCGGGAAGCCCCAATGCGCGTGAGATCCGGACCGAACCAGCCTCCTTTGCCATTCACCATATGACACTGGACGCATAATCCCTTGCCGAAAAATAGTGCCTGACCTTTTTCAAGACTTCCTGTCACAACTGTACTGGAGGTGGCTTCCTGGCTGCGCAGGTAAGCGATGATCATCCAGGTCTCCTCTTCTGTGACGTCGTTTGGCGGCATCTGGGTTCCTGGCACACCCTTAGTGATGATACGAAAGATGAGGTCGTCCCTACTGCCGTGAGTCCAACGTCCCGAAGTCAGACCCCGCCACGAGTGCCCCCACGCCCATCAACCCCATGGCACAGGGGCGAGAAAGGAAAAACCAACGTTCTGGCTTGGCGGATGACACTACATCTCATCGACATAGTGTCCTTCTCATGTTTTGAAGGTGTGTTATGCGTCGCTGACTCAGCTAAGTAAGAAATAAAATTACGGCCCCCCCCGCCTCGATTGGGAGACTTGGCGCGAGTCGAGGCACGAGTTCCTAGGAAACTTTCTTGCCGATCATTAACCGGGTCCTGGAAAGGGCTTCGGAGATTGTTCCAGTTCAGGGAGGATGTTACGCGCTGGAAGACTCGTTAGTCAATTGTGGAAGTAGGGACCGGCATCCCTGGACGCCCCTGGAATTTGGACATTTGAATGTGGAAGACGGCCTCCGGACGGCGACCAGCACTCCGTCGAGTCACGGGTGATAAGTTCATCGTTGCCTTTATGAAGCTGCTTGGCAACTGGCCGACTTAAAGAAATAGATTCATTTTGGTTCTCTTAGTTTATGCTTTTACGCTTGCGGTTTTGTGGGTAGAATGAAGAATCATGAAAGCCAAAAAGATCAGAGAGTTCAATGTCGTGATTGAGCGTGACTCAGAGGGATACTATGTGGCCTCGGTTCCCGTTTTGCGAGGTTGTCACACCCAGGCTAAATCTTTGGACAAGCTCATCGAACGCATTCAAGAGGCCATTGACTTGTGCCTCGAAGTCGACCGAACCCCGGTGGAGCCGTTAGAATTCGTTGGTGTTCAAAAGGTCACCGTGGCCCAATGACAAAGGCCCCGCGCGTCACCGGCAGAAACCAACGGCTTGCCAAAAACTAGTGAACAAGCGGCTTGTGAGGAGCCCCGACATGACCATCCAACAGACTGACCAACCAACTCCGCGCAAACCGCTCCGGCTATGGCCCGGCGTGCTCGCCGGAGTGCTGCTATTGCTGCTCAGGTTTGTCGTCCCCAAGGTCGTGCCCGAGGGATTGATGGTCGGGATGTTTGGCGGTCTCGGTTGCGCGTTGGCCATCGTCGTGTGGTGGGCGTTCTTCAGCCGGGCGCGGTGGTCTGAGCGCCTGGGCGCCGTGGTCCTGATGATCGTCGCGATGGTCGCGACACCGCGCATCCTCGACAAATCGATCGCGACGGCGGCGATGGGGTTTTTGTTCCCCATGTTGGCGATCCCGTGGCTGGGCCTCGCCTTCGTCGCGTGGGCGGTAGCCACCCGTCGTCTCTCCGACCGAGTTCGGCGCGCGACGATGGTCGCGACCATCCTGCTCGCGTCCGGGGGGTGGGCGCTCATCCGGACCGGTGGCTTCACCGGCAGCTTCGATAATGACTGGCACTGGCGGTGGACGAAGACCCCCGAGGAACGGCTCCTGGCTCAGGCAGGTGACGAGCCGGCGGCGCTCCCGGTGGTTCCGGCAGCAGCGCCGCCTCCCCAAGGGCAGCCCATGGCCCCAGCCCCCGGCGAGCCAGTGGGCCGCCGGTCGGCCCCGGCAGCGGCCGTGACTCATAAGGAACGGCTCGTGCCCCGAGTCGGCGACAAGCCGGCTGCGCTCGCGGCGGCTCCGGCAGAATCGAAGACGGGAGCCGACTGGCCCGGGTTTCGCGGACCCAATCGCAACGGAATCGTCACCGGCGTGCAGATCAAGACCGACTGGTCAGCGTCGCCGCCGGTCGAGCTGTGGCGCCGGCCGATCGGACCGGGCTGGTCGTCCTTTGCGGTCCACGGCGACTTCCTCTACACCCAGGAACAGCGCGGCGACGAAGAGGTTGTCGCATGCTACAAGGCGTCCACCGGCCAGCCGGTGTGGAAACACCGCGACACGGCCCGGTTCTGGGAGTCGAATGCCGGTGCCGGTCCGCGCGCGACGCCGACCCTGAGCAAGGGTCGGTTGTACACGCTGGGTGGCACCGGAATCGTGAACGTTCTCGACGCCGGTAACGGCGCCGTGGTGTGGTCGCGCAACGCGGCGTCCGACACCGGGGCGAAGGTCCCGATTTGGGGCTTCGCGGGCTCGCCCCTCGTGGTCGGCGACGTCGTCATCGCCGCCGCCTCCGGCGCGCTCGTCGCCTACGACCTCGCCACCGGCAATCCGCGTTGGCTCGGCCCGAAAGGCGGCGAGGGCTACAGCTCACCCCAACTGTTGACGATCGACGGAGTCCCGCAGGTGCTGCTGCTGAGCGGATCCGGCGTGACCAGCGTGGCGCCGGCCGATGGCAAGGTGCTCTGGGAGCACCCATGGAAAGGCTACCCCATTGTGCAGCCGGCCCAGACCGCGGACGGCGACGTCCTGATCAGCGTCAGCGACAGCAGCGGCACGCGCCGCATCGCGGTCGCGCACGGACTCGGCGGATGGACCGTCCAAGAGCGCTGGACCTCGATCGGGCTGAAGCCCTACTTCAACGACTTCGTCGTTCACAAGGGCCATGCCTTCGGCTTCGACGGCAGCATCCTGGCGTGCATCGACCTCCAGGACGGCA
>QHZP01000275.1 GCA_003224715.1 Acidobacteriota bacterium
ACTCTCAAATGGCGGGCTGAAGATTCTGGGAAGGAGGCAATATCTCGATGATTTCAGCCAAAATCTGTTTTGAGAAATTCAAGAGCTCATTCCTTCGTCCATACAGCCAATTTGCCTCTTTCAAGTTGAGCGCATTACTGATTAAAGTGTCGGCCCAAACTTGGACGAACGCTTTGGGCCGGCTCACATGAGCAATACCCTGGCTGTGCAGAATAGCCCCCAGTGGTCGTTGCTCTTCAAGAATCAGCGGCCGTGCCTGCCAAGGAAAGTTCTGCAAATAAATCTTAATGGCTCCAAATTCGACAGGCCTTTCCTCTCTATCAAGAGCTAACACCACCTGCCGCGAATACACGTTCCCATTCAGATGAGTTTTTAGTGCGCGGATGTGAACGCTTTGCTTGCAAAATCTCTGCAATGTAGGAGTCATATCACTTTCGTGCACCAGGAGGCTTTTGTAAGGCTCTGGAACTGCTTCTTCATCGACACGCCTGGCCTCCGGCAGATCCAAGCCAGCCTCTGCATAGAACTCGGTCAAGGGATACAGCAGGTTGAGATCGTCTTGCACTATCGTTCAGTTCAGCTTCCGAAGCGTAGCCGGTACTTCAGGTGTACCGGGCCGTGCGATGTTCGGGCAGGAAAAACTCATGCAACAACTGGTCCACTTGCAAGAGCCCGTCCCGATTAAGCCTCAGGCGGTCTCCCTCCAGACTCAGAAAGTTTTGCTCTTGCAATCGATTCAGAGGATGGGCGAACCGCTGGTGAACGTCCACATCGAATTTGTTTAGGAAGTAGGTTGCGCTAACCTCCCCAAGCTTCATTTGAAGGATGAATTCCCGGATCATCCGTTCCTCGTGGGTCGGCGTCAAGGCACGGTAAATCGGAAGCCGACCCTCGCGGACCCGGCTGATGTAAGGTCCGAAGTCGTGTTCATTCTGAAAATGCGTGCCTCCCACGTGGGAGAATGAAGCGACGCCCAGGCCGATTAAATCTGCCCCTGTCCACAAGAGATCGCGATACAGAAAGCGGGCAAGAGAGGGATTCTTCACGGCAGTATAGGCGCTGCCGACTCGATAACCCGCCTTTTCCAATTCTGAAAAGGCATACTTTACCCATTCCCGTTTGGTCCTCCAACTGGCGACCGGCGCGACGGCCTGTCCTTCCGCTCTCATCTCCTTAAAGAGAGTCGTATTGTAAGGTACTTCCATCTGATAAATAGTAACGCTGTCGGGATTTAAGGCGATGGTCTTGGTCACGCATTCTTGCCAGTTGGCCGTGGTCTCACCCACCATCCCCGCAATCAGGTCAATATTGATCTGGGGAAAGCCAATCGACCTGGCAAAGTGATAAGCCCGGTCAATCTCCTTGGACCCATGCGCCCGCCCATTAATTTGCAAGACGTGGTCGTCAAAGTTTTCGATACCTAAACTAAGCCGCGTGACCCCGATTTTCTTAATGACCTCGAGTTTATTCTCGGTCAGTGTTCCCGGCTCGCACTCGAAAGTTATCTCTTCTGCCTCGCCCCAAGGCAGGAGCTTCTTCATGGCATCGCAAAGAGTAGTAAGCTGGCGCGAGGAAATGAAGGAAGGGGTTCCTCCACCAAAATAAATGAATTTTGGTTTTCTCCCGCCAATGAACGGTTTTTGCGAGTAAAGCTCCAGCTCCTGGCAGGTGGCCTCCAGGTAACTTTCGATTCCCGCCGCATCCTTGTCGGTATAGACCTTGAAATAACAAAAATGGCAGCGCTTACGACAAAAAGGGATGTGAAGGTAAATTCCTAGCGGCGTCTCAGGCGCTGGAACTCGCTCAAGGGCCGCATGAGCTTGGCTGACACGATCAGGTGTCCAAAAAGAGTAAGGCGGATAGTTGGAGACAAAATAGTTTCCTGCCGTGGTTTCGCTGTCAGACGTCAAGGGCGATGGGTTAGCAGCTTCTGCCGTCATGAAAAACTCCCGGGCTTTGAATCGGTCCTTACCGACCACCGGATGTGACTGGGTCCATCCTGCGGTCAGGTATTGCCCCGCAGGGGGTCGCTAAGGACCTCGGTGAGAATCAACCAGGATAGACTCGGCCTGCACAAAAGGCAGGCTCAAAATCTGTGATCTTATTCTAGTGTTCCTTGGTTGCGAGGAAGTTCAAACTTTGGTCAAATTTGTTAACCTTCCATCCCCCCCCAGCCCCTCTCCCCAGGGGAGAAGGGTGGCCGCAGGCCGGGTGAGGGGTCAGTTGCCGACAGAGCCGCAATCCTCGGCTGTCTGAGGTCGCTCGCTATATTCTAGCAGTCGTTCTTGGCGGTTGCAATTGGCTATTCGCTGTGTGATAGTACGTACCTTGGATCATCCATTTCACAGGACCGTCAACCCTCGAGGATCTTTATGAACCATCGTCCGCCCGCTCGTGGCTCATCTTCGCTTACCTTCATTCAGTGGATCATTTGTGGAGTGGCTTCCCTCGGTTTTGCCTTCGATACCTACGAACTCTTAATGCTCCCCTTAATTATCAGGCCAGCCTTGCTGGAACTGGCCCAGGTGAAGCCTGGAACACCCGAGTTTAACGCCTGGGTGGGCATGCTATTTTACATACCCGCAGTTGCAGGAGGCATCTTCGGTCTGCTCGGGGGTTATCTAACGGATCGCCTGGGCCGGCGCCGGGTATTGGTCTGGAGCATATTGCTCTATGCGTTGTCGGCGTGTGCAGCGGGTTATGCCACTTCGATGGTTCTTCTGCTGATCCTGCGCTGCACGACATTCATCGGCGTTTGCGTCGAGTTCGTCGCAGCCGTTGCGTGGTTGGCAGAACTTTTTCCAGAACCTAAACAGCGGGAGAAAGTCCTGGGGTATACGCAGGCCTTGTCGTCTCTTGGGGGCCTGATGGTGACGGCAGCCTATTATGTGGTGGTGACCCACGGGCACTCTCTGCCGGCCATCCGGGGAGGTCATGAAGCCTGGCGCTATACGCTGATTTCGGGTGTGATCCCGGCTATTCCCCTCATCCTTATCCGTCCCTTTCTGCCGGAATCACCGATTTGGCAGGAAAAGAAATCCAAAGGCACACTCAAGCGGCCCAGTCTAGCGGAACTTTTTCAACCAGCGCTACGGCAAACGACCTGGGTGACAACCTTGATGTTTGCCTGTAGTTTTGGGGCAGCTTTCGGAGCCATTCAGCATACCCCCCGAATTGTTCCTGGCTTGAAAGAAGTCAGAGACCTTCCACGGCCCCAGCAGGAACAGACGGTCAGCAAAGTGCAGTTGTATCAGGAACTGGGCGGGTTGATGGGGCGCTTCCTCCTGGCCTTTCTGGCGGTTCGGATTGTAGCTCGCAGGTCGCTGTTGCGGATCTTCCAAGTCCCTGGCCTAATCCTCATACCTCTGGTCTTTCTCTACCCTGCCAATAACAGTCTGGAGCTACTGAACTGGGGGATTTTCTTGGCTGGACTTTTGACGGTGGCCCAGTTTAGCTTTTGGGGAAACTACTTACCGCGAGTGTACCCTACGCACTTACGCGGTACCGGGGAGAGCTTTGCGGCCAACGTCGGTGGCCGCATGATTGGGACTTCGGCGGCACTCTTGACCACTCAGTTCGCCAATATCATGCCTGGAGGAAGCCCTTCGGCGAAGCTTGCCTACGCTGCGGCCGCGGTAGCCCTGCTGGTCTACGCCGTCGGGTTTCTAGCCAGTTTCTGGCTGCCTGAACCGGAACAGGATAAGCTACCGGACTGATGGGGCTTGCCTGAGACCTCTTGGTGGGGGCAGTTAGTGGATGGTCTGAGGGGTACCATGAAGGACATGAAGACCATGAAGGGTCACAGCACCAAGCGTAAAGCCGAGATCGGGAAAAAGTGCTCGGTCAAGAGGGGTTGAAGAGTGTTGAGGAAATGAAAGGGATTCAGCAAACAACTACTGAATTGAGACTTTCAGACACCAAACAGGGCTTTCCGATCAATTTTAATGTGGAGCGGTTAATGGGTGGTCTGAGGAGCTTCGTGCTCCGATCCTTCATCGTCTTCATGTCCTTCATGGTGACCCTTCCCTCGAATCAAATCAAATGCGAAGACCGAACCGCACACCTATCCAAAGCAATACAACCGTCCGTCCTGGGACCCAATCACCACGCGTCCCGCGGCAATAGCCGGTGAGGCCGAGAGAGGCGCCCCGGCTAAGAACTCCCACAGCTTGGTCCCTTTGTTCAAATCCAGCACATAAAAGCGGCCGTCGTTTGAACCCACATAGACTCTCCCGCTTGCCACTGCGGGCGAGGATTCCACGCGGGCTTTAGTTAAGAATGTCCAAAGCACCTTCCCTGTCTTGGCATTTAAGCAGTGTACTCCTTTGTCTCGTCCCCCGACAATCAGCTTGCCATCCACCACGGCTGCGGAAGAATAAAACGGAAATTGCCGCTTCGGATGCTGGTAGCGCCAGGTGACGCGCCGGCTACGCAGGTTCACCCCCAACACTTCGTTGCCGAAGGTTCCAAAATAAGCCGCTTCGGGAGTCAAAGCCGGGGACGCGCCGGTATAGGCCCCTGAGGAAATATGGAAGATTTCTTTGCCGTCAGAAATCCGCACCGCCCGAAAGGTTTCATCACAGCCCGAGATGTAGGCAATGCCATCGGCTACCCCGGCTGTACAATGAACCGGACCGTTGATTCGAAACTTCCACAACAAAGAGCCATCACGCGCGGACAGACAGTAGAGATGCTCGTCGTAGGACCCTACCAGCACTCTATCATCAACCAGAACCGGGGAGGACTTGATTTCACCGTTTGTCTTGAAGATCCACACTTTTTTGCCGTCACTGGCATTGACGGCGTGAAGCACGCCGGAAAGATCGCCGACATAAACCACGCCCTGCCCAACACAAGGAGACGATTCTCCGATTCCCTCGTTAGTCCGATACTTCCAGCGAACCGTGCCATTCGTGAGGTTAAGCGCCACCAACTCGCCCGACTGTGACCCTACATAGACTGTCGCGTCCACAATGGCTGCCGAAGACTCGATGGAATCGCCTGCCTCATAAGTCCACAGAAGCTTCAGAGTTGCAGGCAAAGAGGAAAGAGCTACGCCGGTCAGTTGAAGGTTACCCCGAAACTGCGGCCAATCCTGCTGGGGGATTTGTGGTAAGGCTTTGACGTTTTGATTAGTCGGCTGAAAGCCGAGCAGGAGCAGGAATAAGAGTACGAGCACGAAACGATCCCGAAGGGATATCAAGGGCCGCCACTTGGTTAGTAAGCGCATTCGTAAATCTCTAAAGCTCCGTGGGCATCCAGGGGTCGTGGGTTAAATCGTCCGGTCCATTGAAGCGATGCCTCCTCAGCTAGCTGAGGTAAGTCCTTTTTGGGAATACTCGCGGCGCTGAGTCTAAGGGGTAACCCGCCGACTTTGACAAGCTGTTCCAACCTGAGGGCCAAACTCTCCGCCGAATGATCCCGGCTGGGGGAAGATGCAGTCAGTTGCAACAGTTCCTGGTAACGGGACTCGGCCACAACGGCGTTCCAGCGCACCACATGAGGAAGTAACATGGCAATAGCCACCCCATGGGTGGTCCCGTAGTGAGCCGTCAGAGGATTGGCGCAGGCATGCGTTGCTCCCAGCATGGAGTTCTCAATTGCCACTCCTGCATAATAAGCGCCAAGTTGCATGGCGCCGCGCGCCTCCAGGTCTTTTGGTTCCGCCAGCACTCCCTCAAAATTCCTTTCCAGCAACCGCCAAGCCTCCCGAGAAAAAAATTCTGAGATCGGGTTACGTTTGCTGGTGACATAGGTTTCCACTGTGTGCGCCAGCGCATCAAACCCGGTCGCAGCCGTCACATCTGGAGGTTGGGAAACTGTCAGGCAGGGATCCAGAAGGGCAATCCGAAAGGCTGCCTTGGGATCACCACAGGCCATTTTCATATGGGAGCGGACATCCGAGATCAAAGCGTAAGACTGGGCCTCACTGCCCGTTCCGGCGGTGGTGGGAATGCCGATCATGGGGAGCAGTGGTTTAGGGGCTTTCCCGTAGCCCTGGTAGTCGTGGATCCTCCCACCATTGGTCAGCACAAAGTTGATTCCCTTGGCGCAGTCCATGGAGCTGCCACCACCCAATCCAATGATCGAATCGATGGCCAAAGAGGAGGCAAAGTTGCGTCCTGCTTCGATCATCGAACTGTCAGGATTGGCGGCAAAATCGTGGAAGGCGATGACCTCGACTCCCGACGCTATCAACAGTTTCGATGCCTTTTCCACGTATCCGCAGGCGAGAAGCCCGCGATCGGCAACCAGCAAGGTGCGACGGAAGCCGAGCTGCCTGGCCAGGTCACCAAGTCCACCGATCGCACCCTCTCCGAAGACTACCCGGGTGCGCGATTGAAAATCAAAAGGGCGCATGAGTTCCGCAATGCTATCTTCAGTCTATAAACCTGAACCAGAATCTCTGAGCGACTTTCGCAGTTTCAACTCAGAAATTCATGATAGCAGAAAAACTGACGTGCGTTCGAAGCATCTATTACAGGGATCACTGCACGCCGACATCCGCAACCAAGAAAGCAAACCGCGAAGACGCAAAGAACGCAAACAAGACCAGGACACAAGACCGCGGAGAGAAGAAACCGAATGGGACACGGATGAACACAGATTGACACGGATTAGGGTACTTCAACGTGGAGAAAGTCCCCCTTAGAAAAGGGGGCAGAAGGCAAAGCCTTCGGGGGATGTCCGCTTCGTGCTACAAGA
>QHZP01000276.1 GCA_003224715.1 Acidobacteriota bacterium
GCATGTCCCGTTGGGCTAGTTCCCTGTCTAACCTCACCGAACGGGTTTTCTCGATATCCAGTTCCTGTTGTAACTCCTTGATCTGGCCTTCCAATTGGGTAATCATACCAGCCGAGACCAGCCCTCGATAGGCGGGGAAAACCAGGAAAGCTGCGAGAACAATCGCAGCCAGGGAGAGGGGGGCGGGCAAAATTAGAGTGCTTGTCCAGTCTTTGAGACTTCTTGCAATTAGGGAAAGTTGGTCTTTTGAACCTCCCTTTCCTGCATCTGGCAAGCGCGACGATGACTTTTCGTCAAATGGATCGGGCATTTGCTCTTCCGGTTTACTGGTATTGTTTTCGTTCATACAGTCCTCCAGGTATCAGATTCTTGCGGTAAGAGATCTCTACACGACGCATGCTTGGCCCGTTTCAAGCGGAGCTGCTATTCTGTTCGACCCACGGCAGAAAGCGGCCGATCGCCGCCCTGATTGCCACATGGCCGATCATACCTGCTGCGTGCGGTGTAGAGTGTAAGGTCTGATAGGAAAAGAGGCGGTTGAAGATTCCACAAGTAATATAAATCTTTGAGGGGAAAATTGGATCGCTTAGAACAACCGCCATGCCGGATATTAGCAGGGAAGATCAGAACGCCAGGAGGCACTCGCTATTTCATGGGGTTGCCATCCGTATCGATCGGTTGGATCTCACCAAATCCTAACTCGCGAATGCCAGCTTCAATCTTGGACCGGTCGCCGACAACCGCCCACACCAACTTGTCCGGGTGAACCACTTTCTGGGCGGCGGCTTCAATTTGGCTGACGTTTAGCTCTCGTACCTTATTCGGATAGATCTGGTAGTAATTATCCGGCAGGCCATAACGCACGATGTCGCCGATGGAACGTGCCACCTCAGCCATTGTCTCCCATAATCCTGGCAGCCTGAGCGTCTGATTTGCCTTGGCCTTGGCCACCTCTTCTTCTGACACGGGCCGCTTATCCAGAATTTCTCGGAGCTCTTTGGCCATCTCCACCATGGATTCCTTGGTTTTATCGGTTTGCACCGGTGCATAACCAATAAAGGGGCGTTGGCCCCGTGCGCCGACCAAAACGGTAAATGCCCCGTAGGACCAATGTTTGTTCTCCCGCAGGTTCATATTGACCCGAGACGTGAAAACGCCACCCAGAATATTGTTCATGGTTTCAATGGCGACCTCATCGGGATTGGCCTTGGGCGGTGCTACTTCTCCTGCAAAAATAATCGACTGCAATGAGCCCGGCCGGTCCATCAAATATACTGCCGATTTCGGTTGATGTTCCACGTCGCTGAGGTTCTTCTTGAGAACTTCCCCTTTTTTCCAATGTTCAAACAATTTTTCCAGTTTTGGCGTGATCTCGTTCAATGAGGTATCGCCGACAATAACAAGCGTGGCATTGTTCGACTTGAACCAGGTCTGGTGGAATTTGTCGACATCGGCACGTGTAAGTTTGGAAACGGAGGGCTCCGTTCCAGAACCAGTAAATGGATTTCCATAAGCATGGCCCTTTCCGTACAAAAGCCTGGGGAAAACCCGCAAAGCCATTTGTAGGGGCTCCGATTTCTCTCTTTGAATTCGATCGAGCTGCTGCTTCTGCAGCCGCTTGAAATCCTCTTCGGGAAAAGAAGGATTCAAGATGACATCTGCGAAAATATCTAAGGATGGATCGAGATTGGCCTTAAGAGCGGAAAGGGCCACGCTGGACATGTCCAGGTTGGAGCCACTATTCAGATTGGCGCCCAGCATGGCCAACTCCTCACTGATCTGCAGCGAAGAGCGGGTTTTGGTACCTTCGTCCAGCATAGCCATCGCCAAGCTGGCAGTCCCGGGAGTGGCGAATTGATCTGAAGCATAACCGGCATCGACGAGCAGGTTTAAGTTGACGACTGGAATCGCATGGCGCTCTGCCAGAATGATCTTCAAACCATTTGAAAGAACAGTTCGCTGAAGTTCAGGGAACTTTACATCAGGGGGTGTCCCAGCTTGGGGCAGTTTTGTACGGTCTATATTGGTTGAGATGGCTTTGTACTGGGGAAAAGGCTGCACCTCCAGGACGTAGACGCCATCGGAGAGCCATTGATTGGCTGCATTCATTAGATTTTGTGCCGTGGTTTCGCGAATTCGCTTCAAGGTGACTTTGTAATGATCCGGACTACCTGCATAAACTTGATTCTGGGCCAGAATATCCGACTTGCCCCCGAAGCCGCCGATACGTTCAATGCCACGAATGAAGCCGGCGAGGTATTGTGTTTTAACCCGTTGCAACTCTTTCTCCGTGGGCCCTTTGGTCAGGAAGCGAGCCAGTTCTTCGTCAACAGCCCTTTCAACCTAGGCTAAGTCCTGACCGGGCCTGGCAGTCGCGTCGAGATAAAACTGCGATCCAATCTCCCTAGCCTCGAGATAGGAAGAGACCTGAGTGGCAATTTGGTCCTTGTATACAAGGCGCTCATACAGGCGGGAATTCTTACCCGAACCTAACACGTCACTGACTAAATTCAAGTAATCTCCGTCTGCGGAATTATAGGGAGGAATGTTCCAAACCTTATAAATTCTGGCCTGTGGAACACGATCCTGCATCACTTGACGCTGAGTACCACTTCTCTTGGCGATCCATGTTTCCTGTCTGGCGACCGGAGGCCCAGACGGAATATCTCCGAAATATTTTTCCACTTTGTCACGGGCTGTTTGGGCTTCAACGTCTCCAACAACGACAATGACGGCATTGGCCGCGCCGTAATAAGTTTTAAACCATTCCTTCACATCTTCCAGAGAGGCGGCATTGAGATCTTCCATCGATCCGATGACCGTCCAGGAATAGGGGTGTCCTGACGGATACGTGCTTTTAGTGATGAGTTCGTTGGCCATGCCGTAGGGTTGATTTTCGCCCTGTCGTTTTTCGTTCTGGACCACCCCGCGCTGCTCGTCAAGTTTTTCCTTGTTGATGGCCCCTACTAAATGTCCCATCCGGTCGGATTCCAGCCAGAGTACGATATCCAAGGCGGACTTAGGAACATTTTGAAAGTAGTTAGTACGATCTTCGCTGGTGGTCCCATTTAAGTCCGTAGCCCCAATTCTTTCCATGGCCTGGATATAGTCGTCGTTGAAATTTTCGCTGCCGTTAAACATCAGATGTTCAAACAGGTGAGCAAAACCGCTCTTCCCCGGTCTTTCATTCTTGGAACCCACGTGATACCAGATGTTGACAGCCACAATCGGCGCCTTGTGATCCTCATGAACAATGAGCGTTAGGCCGTTGCCCAAGACAAATTTCTGATAGGGAATATCTACCTGTGTTCCCGGATCACTGTCGGGAGCTGAGGTCGCCGGGCTCAACATCGAAAGACCTAGCAACCACAGAATAGCCAGAAATTTGGTTTTATGCATTACCCTCTGAACCTCCATGCTTTTGATCTGATGATTTGTATGCATTGATGGACGATTAGTACCCAGGCAGCATTCCTTAAAGGCTTCTCTCGCGCCTTCCAACACACTCCCCAGCTCTCAAGGAGAGAGGTGCGTTCCAAGAAAAGAGACCGGCCACTACGCCAAAATATTCCGCGCGGTGAAAAACTGTTATGAGAACCCTATTCCGGAAGTTGCTGAGTATGTCTAATTCGCAACAAGTCGGCGTCTGGAAAGTTGCTCCCAATTTTAAAAGGCAATCGTCAAACGAGAAAACCTGAGCCCGCAGTTCAGAGCGCTACAACATCCCGAGCTGCAGCTTCGCGGCTTCGGACATCATGCTGGGATTCCAGGGCGGATCCCAGACCAGGTCGACCTTGGCGGATTTGACTCCTATGACGCTCTCCACCTTATATTGAACTTCGGGCGGAAGAGAACCTGCTACCGGACAGCCAGGTGAGGTGAGAGTCATGCGGACGTTAACGTTCGCTTGTGAATCAACGTCAATATTATAAATTAAGCCCAGTTCGTAAATGTTGACTGGAATCTCTGGATCGTAACAGGTCCGCAGGGCATCAACAATCCTTTCCTTAAGTTCATCCACTTCCTGGGGTTTGGCTTCAATGTTTTCCTGAAATTGGCCGCTATTGGCATCCATAATCAATTCTTCTCTCCTTAGAATCCGCAATCAAAGTCTTATTCGGTCGAGACGGCTTCCTGGTGGTCTTCCAGCGCCGCGCGCAGGGTGTGCCAGGCCAGCGACGCACACTTGACCCGAACAGGAAATTCGCGCACTCCCGTAAATACTGCCAGTTTGCCCAGATCGGGGGCATCCCTCCCACTTCCTGGTTTACCTGTGACAAGATCATGGAAACATTCGAACAAGGCTTGGGCTTCAGTAGTGGTCTTCCCCTTCAAACTTTCGGTCATCATCGAGGCCGAAGCAGTGGAAATAGCGCAACCTGAACCCTGGAAGCTGATATCTCTGAGAATGCCATCCTCCAACTCCAGGTAAATAGTAACCTTATCTCCACAAAGGGGATTGTAGCCCTCCGCCTTGTGATTGGCTTTCTCAAGCTTACGGAAATTACGGGGTCTTTTGGTGTGGTCTAGAATAACTTGCTGATACAGATCGCGCAGGTCGGACATTAGCCAAACACCTCGCTAACCTTGCGGAGCCCAGATACCAGGGCATCGATATCTTCCCGAGTATTGTAAAGAGCCAGAGATGCTCGAACAGTCGCCGGAACGCCAAAGCGATCCATCACCGGCTGGGCACAGTGATGGCCGGTCCGAACGGCAATTCCTTCCTGATCGAGGATGGTTCCAATGTCGTGTGGATGCAAGCCATCGACAACAAAAGAGACAATGGCAGATTTTTCGCGAGCTGTTCCTACGAGGCGAATCCCACTGATTTGGGAAATTGCATTCGTGGCATACTCTAACAGTTCGTTTTCATGGGCTGAGGCCGCGTCCAGACGAATTGAAGTCAAGTAGTCAATCGCCGAGCCGAGGCCGATAACTCCAGCGATGTTGGGAGTCCCGGCCTCAAATTTATAGGGAATCTTGTTATAAGTGGTTTTCTCGAAGGTAACCGAACTGATCATATCGCCTCCGCCCTGATACGGAGGCATGGCCTCGAGCCGTGTAGCCTTACCGTACAAGACTCCGATCCCCGTTGGACCAAAAACCTTGTGGCCCGAGAAGGCATAGAAGTCACAATTCAGGTCGCGCACATCCACGCGGGCGTGAGGCACTGCCTGAGCCCCATCGATAAGCACCGGGATGTTCTGGCGATGAGCCAGTTCGACAATTCTCCGAACCGGATTAATGCTCCCAAGCGCGTTGGATACATGTGCCATAGCCACCAGCCGAGTTTTCGGAGTAAGCAGTCGTTCGTATTCTTCAAGCAAAAGCTCGCCAGCGTCGTTGATCGGCACAACTCGTAAGACGGCTCCCTTTTCCTGGCAAAGCATCTGCCATGGCACAATATTCGAGTGATGCTCCATGGCAGAAATGACCACCTCATCGCCCGCCCGCACGTTCTGGCGTCCGTAAGAGTCGGCAACCAGATTGATGGCTTCCGTAGTACCGCGGACAAAAACGATCTCCCGCTCCTCAGCGGCGTTGATGAACCGCCGGACCTTGTTTCGAGCATCCTCATATTCCTTCGTGGCCTGTTCACTCAAGAAATGAACACCGCGATGAACATTGGAGTTCTGTGCGGTGTAGTAACGCAGGAGGGTATCGAGCACAATCTGGGGCTTTTGACTGGTGGCCGCGTTGTCGAGATATACGAGCGGCTTACCGCGAATTTTCTGTTTCAAAGTGGGGAAATCTTCCCTGACTTTGTAAACATCAAAAGCAGTCTGTTGCTCTTGCTTAGCTCCCGACAGTGACGGCTTTCATAAGATTAGTCTCTCGTTTTGTGGCAATCGCGAAAACAAGACATTTTCAAGCTCCCTGCGAATGGGTTCGATTTTGATTCGACCTGTAATATCACTGGCGAAGGCATAGGTGAGCAGGTTCCGGGCTGTTTCCAGACTGATACCACGCGAGCGCAGATAGAAAAGCGCATCGGCCGACAATTGACCAATGGTCGCTCCGTGGGTGCACTTGACATCATCGGCGTAAATTTCCAACTGAGGATTGGTATTAACCAGGGCCTCTTCGGAAAGCAGCAGGTTCTTGTTGGTCTGCTTGGAGTCGGTTTTCTGGGCGCCCGGGCGGACAATAATCCTGCCGTTGAAAACCCCTCTAGCTTTCTCGTCCAAGATCCCTTTGTAGAGTTCTCGGCTACTGCCATGGGGTTTGGCATGATCTATTTTGGTGTGGTTGTCCACGTGTTGCTGGCCCATAACCAAGTACAATCCGTTGAGAAGTGACTCACAACCTTCCCCATCCAGCACCGCCATCGAGATGGAGTGAGTGGAGAAACTGGTGCTGCGAGCCTGTTGAATCTGCAAGGTGGCAACGTGGAAAGCGTGCACGCTCTCACGCTGCAACTTGTAGTGATCGATGACGCTGTTCTCGCCCGCCACGATTTCCGTGACTGCGTTGGTAAAATAGACCGCGTTGTCGAGCCCAACGTAGCTTTCGACAATTTTCGCCTGGGTGTTGGCCCCCGCCACGATCAGATTTCTTGGATGTGAGACTTGGGGTTCCCCACTAGCCGTGGCGATGAAAAGAAGGTGGATCGGTTCTTCGACGATTGTATCTTT
>QHZP01000277.1 GCA_003224715.1 Acidobacteriota bacterium
CCTGTCCAGACACAGATGTGCTGATACCAACGAAGGCGGAGATGACTCTTGCTCACGAGAAGAGCACTGATAGTCTCCAATGAGAAAGCCGCTTAGAGCCCCTCACTGATCCCGTTGTTTAGTCCCGTTCCATACTCTTCAATAACTCAAACAACAATGAGGAGAAGTTTGAGGCCCCGACCGCAACCTCGTCTGCCTTTTTCCTTTCTATCGAGCGTTCTTACGCCGACAAGGCCTCGCTCGGTTACGCTATGGCTCGGATACAATATCAGACTCGTCACTATGCTCAGGCGCAAAAGACACTGAATGACGTGACGGCCAGAGGCCTGGCTAGCGGTGATATCTACAGCAGGCTGCTGAACTGGATCCCGAGGGCAGCAAAATTCATTTCTCTCTTTCTAGAGCTTATCGCCGTCTGGGCCGACAAGAGGAGGCCGAGAGGGAGTTCCAACTTTATGAAAGCTTCAAGGGAGAGGAAGATCTGTCCGGCGACCGAGAATAGAGGATGCGGGATCGAGCGTAGAGGATCGAGAACCACCCCATGCAATCCTCAAACCTTTATCCTCGATCGTCCGCTGTTTGCTCGGCTCCCCTCGCCCCAACGGAAAGCACGGAAAAGCGAGGTTCCGCAAATGAAAAATGCAAAATCAACCATGGAAAAAGACAAATGACTTTCGGTCCAGGCCTGAGAGCCACTCTCGTTTGCGGCATTTTGGCCGCATCCTTCCTTGGTGTTGCGGGACAGCCCGTTGAGAACATTTTCGAAGACGTTACGGACAGTGCCGGAATTCAGTGGAGACACTTTAACGGGGAATCGTCTGACCGGTTTTTGATCGAAGCCGCCGCGGGGGGCGTTGCGTTTGTCGACTTTGATTCCGACGGGCTATTGGATTTGTTTTTCGTCAACGGAGGAGAGACGCCCAAAGGCAAAAGTAGCGCACCGGTTCGGCACGGGCTTTACCGAAACTTGGGCAACGGACGCTTTGAGGACGTGACGGGTAAGGCTGGCGTGGCCACGACGCCATTTTATGGCATGGGGGTGGCGGCCGCCGATTACGACAATGATGGGTTTCAAGATCTTTACGTGACCGGTTATCCGGCTTCCGCGTTGTTCCACAACAACGGAGACGGAACCTTCCACAACGTCACTCAGATCTCTGGGGTGGAAAATGCCGGCAAATGGGCCGCCAGCGCGGCCTGGTTCGACTATGATCGAGATGGCTATCTGGATTTGTTCGTCTGCAATTACGCAGAGCTCTCCTTTAACGATCCCAAACGATGCGAGTATGAAGGTAAACCCACTTATTGCGCGCAAAAGGCCTATCCGGGGCAGGCTTCCGTGTTGTACCACAATCAACGGGACGGGACTTTCAAGGACGTCAGTGTGCAGGCTGGAATCCACCAACTAGTAGGAAGAGCGTTCGGTGTGGTCAGCATCGATTTCAACAATGATGGCTGGCCTGACCTGTACGTCGCTCGGGACGCCTCACCCAACTTACTCTTGCTGAACCAAAAAAACGGAACGTTTCGCGACGCAGCCATCGAAGCCGAGGTGGCCTATAACCCGGACGGACTGGCGCTAGCCGGCATGGGAGTGGATGCGGGTGATGTGAATGGCGACGGGTGGCCGGACGTCATTGTGACTAACTTCAACGACGAATACCATTCGCTCTATCTCAACCGGGAACACTTTCCGTTTGAAGATGGCACCCCACGTTCGGGCCTGGCTCGATTCACAAAATCCTACGTCGGTTGGGGCGTCCGTTTCTTTGACTACGACAATGATGGGGACCTTGACGTGCTTATTATCACGGGTCACATCAATCAAATGATTGAACTCACACGCAAGGACGTGACCTACCAGGAACCGCCACTACTCCTCGAGAACGACGGGCATGGCATTTTTCGAGATGTATCGACGGAAGCAGGTCCAGCCTTCCGTAGCAGGTACTCGGGACGAGGTCTGGCCATCGGCGACTTCGATAACGATGGAGCCAGCGACGCCGTGTTTGTGCGTCTGGGAGAGCGGCCTGTCCTCTGGCGGAACACGAAGGGACAATCCAACACATGGATCGGATTTGAGCTTCAAGGGACCGTCAGCAATCGAGACGCAATTGGAGCGAGACTTTCTCTGTCGAGTCGTGGCCGAACCATGATTCGCTGGGTAACAGGAGGCAGCAGTTTCCTGTCCTCACAGGATAAGCGAATCGTCTTCGGTCTTGGGCGGACATCAGCTCCAGATTCTTTGTCGGTGGAGATTCGATGGCCCAGCGGTCGGGTGCAAACGATTTCCGGGCTCGCCCCCAACCGTTACCATCGGATCGCGGAGCCGTCCACCAACCACACTCAACTTCCATCAGCGGTGAAGCCTTGAGATGAGAAGGCATCGGGGATTCCGGGATTCGCAGGAATTTACTCTCCCTAGCCTCATCGCTAAGCCTTCGCGACATTTATTTGCAAAATCAGAGGTGATAGGAAATCAGGCTTTCTGCTGATCGCCCGTTGGGGGCGAAATGTTTATAGATACAGTGAAATGAATGATTCCCAACTCCAGCCGGGCTGAATGTTCCGGTGCCGTGTACATTCCGCCCAGGCTGGGGCGGACAATCATAGGCGCACCAGGATCCATGAGCCTTCTAACGGAGAGGCGAAAGAAGAGACTGCCATGCGCCGACAGAAGCAAGTGGGCAACTCAAAAGCGAGAGGCAGTAAGGGTGACGTCTGCTCGCACCCACGCTCACACCGAACCCTGGAGTTTGGGCATTTTGCTGTTCTTTTTGTCACAGAAATTTAAAAAAGCTCTTGACTTTCACCAAGCGCTAGCTGAGAATTCCAACATATCGAATTCGCTTTGATGACTTGGGTAGCGCTCAGAAGTGATTTTTCGCCCTGATCACTTTGAGTCAGTGCTCCCAATTGAGGCCTATCGCTCACGGTTCCCCGTGCCCCGGAACGTGACCGCAGACAGAGTGGGACACAATAACGAGGTGAATTCTATGTCAATCTATCCTTCTGACCAGCGATTTGACGTAGGTGGGTTAAGCGGACAAGAGCTGAGAAAAACATGCCAATTGATGGGCTTGGTGTTGTTCTTAGCCACCAGTCTTCTTGTTTCTTCTGCCCAGGCCCAGATCTATAGTGGTTCTTTAACCGGGGTGGTTACTGACCCCTCTGGTGCGGTGGTCCCTGGAGCGAAGGTTAAATTGACCGACGTCGATAAGGGTTTCTCCTACGACACGGAAACAGACAGCACAGGCAGATACGTGCTGCGCTCACTACCCCCCAGCAAATATCGGCTGTCAGTGGCGCTTATTGGCTTCAACACTCACGTCCAAGACGGCATCGTCCTGAATGTAAACCAGAATGCCAGCGTCGATGTCTCCTTGAAGTTAGGAGCCGAAACCCAGACGGTAGATGTCTTGGCGGCAGCACCCGTTCTTTCCACTCAGGATGCTGCCACCGGCCAGGAACTCAACCGGACGTTTATCAACGACCTCCCCTTGCTGGGTCGCAGCGTCTTCGACTTGGCCACTCTTGCACCCGGCGTTCACGGACGCGATGGCGGGAGCGGCGGTGCGATCAATTTCATTTCAAACGGCAGCCGCAATTCGACCGCTGACATCCTGATGGATGGCGTCAGCGCTACCGGCTTTGAGCAGAACAGCGGCATCAATGACCCTCTCTACGTCCCTTCCGTAGACTCGGTTCAGGAGTTCAAAATCCAACAATCTAATTTCAGCGCGGAGATCGGCTTTAGCGGCGCCACGATCATCAACATGGTCACCCGCTCTGGAACCAACGCCTATCATGGCAGTGCTTGGGAGTTTCTGCGCAATAATGTTTTGCAGGCCAATAACTGGTTCAATAATGCCAGCGGCATTCCTTTGGCGCCACGCCGTTATAACCTCTTTGGCGCCACCGTTGGCGGCCCGATCAGGAAAGACAAGACCTTTTTCTTCTTCAGCTATGAAGGGACCCGGGATGTGAATGCAGGGACTTACACTGCCGGAGTTCCCGGCGCAGCGATGCGGACGGGAGATTTCGGCGAGATCTGCGCCGAAGGGTTTGACGCCAGTGGCCTGTGCAAAGGTGACGGCCAGATCTGGGATCCTTATTCCGGTGTCTACAATTCAGATCTGGGCGGCGACGTCCGTTCCCGCTTTATCCCTTTTAACCGACTGGATCTTTATCAGAGTCCCGGAAACCCAAATCTCGAAGGGACCAACTTCCAACCTGCTCCCAAACCGGGCAACCCTATCGATCCGGTAGCATACAAAATGATGCAGTCTTTCCCATTGCCCAATGTCAAAGTGGGTCAGGCCAACTACGACATTTACAACAACTGGCTCGGCACAGGTTCGAACAGAAGCAACAATGACCAGTTCGACATCAAGATTGACCACAGCTTCAATGACAACAATCGAATCAGTGCCAAATTTTCCCGTGGGGTTAACAATTCGTCGCCGGCGAACCCCTTTGGCAATCAACTGGACCCCACTAACAACCTTGGAGGAAGTCACACGCATCTGTTTGCCTCTAACTACACGCGTACATTTAGCCCCAATACGCTCCTGAACCTTTCCTACGGCTACACCCGTAACTTTGTAGATTCCAAGGATTACGAGGTAGATCCAACAACGTTGGGGCTGCCCGCATATATGACGACATCGGGATTCAAGACCGCCCCTTCTATTGTTATTAGCAATTACCATTCGGCTGGGGGTGCCAGCATTGGCGCTGTCCCCTGGGGGATCTATTTCAACGCCAACGAGACCCATCATGTGCTGGGCAGTTTGAGCCGGATCGTGGGCCGGCACGACCTGAAGACGGGCGGCGAAATGCGAGTGCAACGAATGAATATGCACCAGCCTGGCGAACAGGGTGGATATTTCATGTTCGACCAGAACACGACTTCGAAAGAGCCCTGGTGGCAGGGGGATTCGATGGCCAGCTTCCTGACCGGTTTGGGTGACCCAGCCAACGGGTGGACGGGGGAATATGAAGTCCCTGTGTATCCCGCTACTCAGAGCTACCGGTTTGCTGGTTACATTCAGGATAACTTGAAGGTCACCGACAAATTGACTCTGAATCTGGGACTTCGTTACGATTTGGAGACACCGCGCACCGAACGTTACAACCGCATGAGCTATGTCAACCCGGAAGACCCCTCCCCCGTGAAAGCGCCTGGATTCGAGAACCTCACAGGGGTGCTTGGCTTTGTTGACAACAGCAACCGTCACAACAACGGGTGGGACAAAAACAACTGGGGTCCCCGCTTTGGTTTTGCCTACAGACTGACTGAGAAGACGGTCATGCGAGGGGGGTTCGGGGCAGCCGGGGTTGGCGCCTATGGATTCTCGGGTTTCGACCGGTTTACCCCCTGGGTCTCATCTTACAATTATAATGGGGAAACCCCGGGTGCACGGCTGAGTAATCCTTTCCCGGGTGATCCTTTCCCGGATGGGGTGTGGCTTCCGCCGGGATCCTCGCTGGGTAAATTGGCCTTTGTCGGCGAGAGTATCCATGGTCCCATCCGAGACGCGAAAGGCTTGAATGCCACTCCTTACGAACAAACCTGGACTTTCGGATTCCAGCATGAACTGCCGGCAGGGATCGTCTTGGAAACGAACTATGTCGGCAAGAAGGGGACCAGGCTTTATTTTGGAGGGGCCAACGACTTGAACCACCTGGGTCCGGAAATTGAAGGTTACAGTCATGATCAGATTTCAGACCTTCAAACCTACGTGCCCAATCCGTTCTACGGAATTATCTCCAGTGACACTTCGCTGGGAGCTGCGGAAGTTCAAAAATCTCAGCTTATGCTCCCGCATCCACAATATACCGGCATGTACGGCATTGCCTTCCCGGTGGCCAACTCGATTTACCATGCCTTCCAGCTACGGGTGGAAAAACGATTCTCCAGAGGACTTCAGTTCCTGGGCACGTACACATTCAGCAAGTCAATTGATGACTCTTCAGTGACCCATGGCGGACTGACGTGGCTGGGCGGCAGAATCAGTCTACAGGACCCGAACAATTACCACATCGAGCGGGGACTCTCCGGGTTTGATATCCCGCACGTGGTGGGATTGAGCTATGTTTGGGAACTTCCCATTGGAAGGAACAAGGCGATCGGGAGGAACTGGCATCCTCTGGTCGACACCATCCTGGGCGGCTGGAAAACTAACGGGATCTGGTCCTTTTCCAATGGATTCCCGATTGAATTGGGGCTTTCTGGAGGAGGGACGCCGTTGCCGACCTATGGCGGTCAGCGGCCCAATCTAGCCGGGACTCTGACGCGGAATAATGGGGCAGATTTCCGTGACAGCTACTTCGCCAATCCTGAAGTTGTTCAGGAGCCGGCTCTTTACGCCATTGGGAATGCGCCGCGTACGCTTGGTTCAGTCAGGTCGCCTGGTATTAACAACGCCAACCTCTCACTATTGAAATCGTTCGCGATGAATAAATTCAGAGAGGGGATGCATCTGGAGTTTCGAGCAGAGTTCTTTAACGCTTTCAACCATCCACAATTCAACGGTCCAGACGCGGATCTCAACTCGGGAAGTTTCGGCGTCATCAGCTCCATGGCTAACTCTGCTCGCGAAGTTCAGTTGGCATTGAAGTTCTACTGGTAATGCGATCCTCCGCCGCGCGGAGCCTGGCATGAGGTCAGCGCTTTGCGTTGACCGTTGCTGAATGATGGATCTGAGTGGTTTGAGCGCCGGCCTGCGCTAGAATGATCATGGTGCAGGCCGGCCTTTTTTTGGTCGGGTCGATGTAAAGGTAGGGGCAATGCTCGACTTGACCGGCGGCGGATGAGGGCCGCCCTACCTTTGCATTACCCGAAGATTTAGCAATGAAGCCCATCCCATACATCAACTCAATTCGGCGGTTTCGATATTCAACACTCACCAAAAGCTATGTAATCCTGTTCCTCACTGCCATTTCTTCATTGGCTCAAACCCCTACCCCTGTTTCAACCTATGATCAAATTACCGCAGCCTACCAGGCAGGAAAGCTCCAGGAGGCAGAGCAGAAACTGCAGCAGATTCTGAAGACACGACCGAAAGAAATCCGGGCCCTCAGTCTCTTGGGTGCTGTCCTGGATTCTCAAAAACGATATCAAGAAGCTGAGAAGGTCTACAAAAAGGCGCTGCAATTAGTGCCCACTTCACCGCAGTTGAACAACAACCTGGGAAATCATTACCTGGCGCGCCGCATGACGGATGAGGCTGAAGCGGCTTTCCTGCGCGCCGTTGCTGGTAATCCAAGCCACATCAACTCTAATCTGCAATTGGCCACCATCAAGGTTGAAAAGAGGAATGGGGAACAGGCACTAATGTACTTGGCGCATCTGCCGTCGGCTGAACAGCAAACTGTTCAGGTGCAACTCCTGAAAGCTCAGGCCTTCTTTTGGAGTGGCCAGCAATCTGCAGCAGACCGAATTCTTGCTGCTGTAGGAGACCAATCAGCCAGGGACTCGCGACTGCTGTTTCCTTTGGCAATCGCTCTTGTACGAATGGAACAATATGATAAAGCGGAGAGCACTTTCGGTCATGCGCTCGAAACTTCCCCCGGAAGTTTTGAGGTCCTCTACAACCTTGGAATGACTTCTACTCGAGCTGGGCATCTCGACCGCGCCCAAGAGATTTTTCAGGAGGCGCTCAAAAAAAAACCGGAGGATGTGGACTGCCTTTTCGGCTTGGCCCGAGTCTATGTCGGTCAAAGTAAGGATGGGATGGCGGTCCCACTACTGGTTCAGGCCAATCGGCTGGCTCCCGACCGCACCGATGTTCTACTCCTGATGGCTCAAGTCACCTCCAACTTGGGTTTTTATGGCGATGCGGCCATCGCTTACGAAAGGTATCTGAAGCTACACCCTGACGATGACGTTGCACACCGCGAGCGAGGCTTCTCTCTCATGCGGAGTTTCCGGCTCCAGGAGGGCATTCCTGATCTCCGGCAATACGTTCAAAAGCACCCCTCCGATCCAGTCGGTTACTACGAACTTGGTGTAGCTGAATCAGTCTATGACAAGACAAGGTCGCTCGAACATTATAACCGGGCGCTTAAATTGAATCCTCAGTTACCTGCGGCTCGCTTCGGACGTGGTGTTCTGTACCTGGATCTCGATCAACCCGCCCAAGCCATGGAAGACCTGCAGCAATTCCTAGAACAAGAGCCCGGAAACGTTCACGCATTGAAACAACTTGGACGTGTCTACTTGAAAATGGACAGGCCAGAGGCAGCGGCCGAAGTCCTAAAAAAAGCCATCGCATTAGCACCTCAAGACGAATCCCTATATTTTCAGTACAGCAGAGCCATGCGCAATCTCGGCCGTTCCCAAGAAATGGCTGACGCGCTGCAGCAATTCGAAAAACTGGGTGGTGGAAAGAAGACGGCTGTGGCTCGGCGCGGGTTAATCGATTTCTTCAGCTTGTCCCCCGATGAACAACGGATCCGCTACGTTGCTGGTCTCAAAGAAGGCATACGTCGGCACCCAAATGATCTTGGTCTGAAGGCAAGATTGGCGGAGTCTTTGCTCGAAGAAGGAAAGGCTGATGATGCGGTTCACCTCTTTGCAGAGATTCGCCAATCTGCTTCGGATGTCACGATCCTCACCCAATGCGGCCGTATCTTGATCGAGTTCGAGCAGTACGAGGCAGCCAAATCGATGTTGGAAACAGCAAGAAAAGTTGTAGGTTTCCCTAAAGAGGCCGTTTTGGACTTGGCGATAGCCACCTTCCACCTTAGTAGCCCGGGCGCGGGACTAACACTACTCGACGAGGTACCTTATCCGGAACGAACCGGAGACTATTTCCTGCTTCGCGCCCAATTGCTGGACGCTTCGGATCGCTTCAAGGAGGCAGTAGAAGCCCTGAATGAAAGCTTTCACGCCAATCCCACGCGAGTCGACCTTTACCTGCAGGCTTCACAGTTTCTGATTAAACATGAAAGATATCGGGAGACAATCGAGCTTCTGCGCCAGGCGTCTCCATTCATCCGTGACGTCCCCGAGGTCCGCTTAGTTGAAGCGATTGCTCTCATGTCGATATCCCACGTAGAGGAAGGCCTAGAGAAGTTGAATCAGATTCAGGCCCAATGGCCTGAATGGTATCTTCCATATTTGATGAATGGAATTTACCTGCAAAACAGGCGGCACGCGGCTGAAGCTAAGCCATTGCTGGAAACGGCGATTGCTTTGGGTGCCCCGGAGGCTTCCGCATATTATTACCTTGCTTTAGCGATTATGGAACTCAGCCCAACTGACCAGGAACAGGTCTATCACCTGGTTTCGCATGCGCTGAAACTGGATCCTTCAGATCCTTATATCCTCTCTTTGGCCGGTCGAAATGCCTTAGCTCGCGGAGAATATGACGTCGCGTCCAATCGTCTTCAGGAAGCTGTCAGGTTGAATCCGGAGCACATTGAAACTCACTTTGCGCTGAGCCGACTTTATCGAATTACAGGAGAACGGAAGAAGATGGAATTCGAATTGTCAGAAACTGACCGGCTGAATAAAAAGAATCCTCCAACAGAACATACCGATTCACCTCTTCGAAATCTGCTTTTTAGCGTTCGCCCAGCGTTATATCGTTCAGCCATTCGATGATTTCTGTTCTAAATCACACCTCAGCTTGGGCGAGCCCACGGAAAGAGTGAACCAGCTGTTGGCACATCAGCTTCATTCGCATTTCCTACGACCTTCCCTCTAATTTCGCAATAGCAGCTTTGATCTTGGTAACAATGTCCCCATGTTCTTTAGGGGGAGTCCGCTCAAGGTACTTCTTGTAATAACTGATAGCGATTTGGGGATGCCCGGTCTTTTCTGCCAAAAACGCCAGACTCAAGTAAGGTTCAGTGAGGTCTGCGTCACACTCGATGGCTTTCTGCAGGTACTTGCGCGCAACAATCCCATCCCCACGGCGAATCGCAAGAATGCCAAAAATGTTGTAAGCCTGTCCATAATGGTCGTCCTGCTTCAGAATTGTATTCAGAGTTTTCTCACAGTCAACGAATCTCCCCAATTGAAGATAAGCAGTGGCCAGATTGGTCAAGTTCTGTAGATTGGTGGGATTCATATCTGCTGCTTTCTCCAAAGCGTCCGCTGCTTCTAGAGGTTTTCGCGCTCGAATAAGATTGTTACCCATTGACGCATAGGTTTGATCGTTTTCAACATGATGTTTGATGGCGGTTTGATAGACATCGATTGCCTTTTGATATTGTCCCAGCCGTTCAAAGCAAACGCCCAGCTTCTGGTAAATTGCAGGGTTGGCCGGGTCTTTGGCCTGGATACCTTTCAGCATCGGAATGGCAGCCTGAAAGCGGTCGTGATTCATCAATTCGGCGGCCTTTTCCAGTATCCCCAGCACCGCGACTCGATCTTTAGGATCGGGGCCACTCATGTCAATGCGCAGGTCCCGCCGTGCCCCGGCACTGGCATACCCGAGCGACTGCAACTGACGCAACGTCTCGTCATCGACCATTTGCTGTTCCAGTTTTCCCAGACTGCCCGGCGGCCCCGCCACTTCCCAGATCTTCTTCTCCAAGTGATCGGCATCTGCCGCATAACGGGCTTTCACGTTCTGCTGCTCCAGCCGATCTTCCTGCAGCTGATACAACTCCGGTTGTGGGGCCACGATCATCTTCCACTGCTCGGTCCGCATCCCCCGCAGCTCAGACCATCCCATGCTGGTCTTGGGATACAGCGTTTCCATGTAGCTGTAATGCGTCGCAACCTCTTGTCCTTTCAGCAAGGGCAGCAGGCTGCGGCCTTGAACCTTGTCGCCAGCAGACAGGTGGAGAAAATCTGCCAGGGTGGGCATCACATCAATGGAACGTACCTGCTGGTCTACCGCCTGGCCTGGGGGAATTTCAGGCCCCCGCATAATCAGTGGAATATGCATGGTGGCGTCGTAGAGAAAAACTCCGTGAGTAAATTCCCCATGATCTCCCAGACTCTCGCCATGGTCCGCCATCAGCACTATCAGCGTCTTCTCACTTAAGCCGTGACTCTCCAGCCACTGCAGCAGCCGACCCACTTCGGCATCAGTAAAAGCGACCTCTCCGGAGTAGAGATCCTTGGCATATTTGGCTTTGAATGGCAGGGGAGGATCATAGGGGAAGTAATGCACCCACAGAAAGAAGTTCTTGCTCGAAGGATTGTTGCTGCCCTGATGCCGCTCCAGCCACTCCAGAGCTCGCCCGGTCACCGCATCGCCCCGAATCTCTGCCACCACTCCCGGCAGCACCGCTCGCTGGGCGCCAAGGTCATCGTTGTAAGTGTCAAAGCCCCGATTTAAGCCATAGTGATGGCTCAAAACCGCTGCACCCACAAAAGCGGCCGTCTCCAATCCAGCCTCATGCGCCAGCGTGGCAAGTGTGGGGACAAACTTATCCAGAACAAATCCTCCAATGTCGCGCACTTTGTGCACCTGGGGATAAGTCCCCGTCAAAATGGAGGCATGCGAGGGGGTCGTGAGCGGTACCTGGGCGACGGCCTGCACAAAACGTACCCCACGGCTGGCTAGTCCGTCAATGTGAGGAGTGGGAACACTCCGTGGATTGTAGCAGGAAAGATGGTCTGCTCGCAGCGTATCCACTGTGATGAGAAAAACATTGACATCACGCCGCACCAGCTGCGGAGAACTCTTGCCTTCGGAAGGCTGGCCAGTACGTGAACAGCCGCACAGAAATAGGGCAATCGCCAACCCGGTGAGACTCAGACCCAACCGCAGAATTAACTCGAAGACGGCTTTTCCTGTTGGTCGCATGCGATAATTTCCATACCCTAAAACCTTCTGGCCATCATACACCAGGAGGAGCAGAAATTCTTCAAAGCTAGAAACTTCACTTACAAACCAACCACGAGCATCCATCGACGCGGGGGATGCCATGGCTAGTTTCCTAACTGGGATAGGTGGACCCGGCACGTGGGGTGAATACGAAGTCCCTCAGTTCATCAGTTCTCAAAACTTTCAGTTTGCTGGATTCGTCCAGGATAACTGGAAAGCGACGGACAAGCTCACACTCAACCTGGGACTGCGCTATGACCTGGATCTTCCCCGCACCGAGCGTTTCAATGCCATGAGCTATTTGGATCCCGATGTGGCTTCGCCTTTGCAGGTGCCTGGCCGAGTGGAAGCTTTCAACGCGTTCAATCATCCCCAGTTTTGTGGTCCCGGGCGCGACCGTTGGTAGTGGAAGCTTTGGCAAGATCACCAGCCTTTGTGCTCCTCCCCGTGAGGTGCAAATGGCGTTGAAGTTTTATTGGTAGGCGTCTCTTCCGTAATCCGTAGGATGCGTTAGCGCTTTTCGCGTAACGCATCCTTTATTCTTTCCCTTGGCCACGCGTAATATGCACGTCAAGATGCGTTACGCAAAAGGCGCTAACGCATCCTACACTTGCTCACCGACCCGTTGCCACCTTTCCTCGAATCACCGTGACGGATGCCTTGGGTAGCGTGTACACAGTGTCTGCATTAGCCGTAAGTGTGGACTTGGCGGCCGGGCCGTCCGGGTCCGCGATGCCGCCTTTTACATTCGAATGCCATTGATACTGTTCACTTCCAAACGTCACCAGGCTGACTCGACCCGTAAGGAAACTATCTGTGTTTGCCCTTGCATCATGAAACGCGATGTGAACCGGGTGCGAATTCTCCTGATCTTTGTTGACTACCATCAACGACCATTGTCCATCAGGTCGCAGCACCGCATAAGCCGTGACTAGAACATGTCCTGCCGGATCGTGGATGTCGCTCGTAACCGGGTGGATGCGATGCTCGCCGCTGCCGGGCTGGACCCACTCCAGGTTGATCAGCTGGCTGGCAAAGAACTGCGAGGTGTGCTGCTGTATCTGGTAGTTCGCATCCACGGTGAACATTCCGAACGTTCCCGGAGACGACCTGCCGCAACCGAGAGAAAGTCCGAGTGGCAGATAATGGAAGTAATAAAGTGCGTTTCCCCCACCCTCCAGAAAGGCCCCCGCAAAGTCCGCCCACCAGAGCGCCCCAAATATGTCGAGGAACGACTCGTCGGTATTCCATGAAACATTCACCTCAGTGATGAACATGGGGATACCCGGCGGCAGTCCATCATCTCGCCACACCTGCAGGATGTGTCTGACCAGAGTTGGCTCATCATAGAGGTCGCTCCATTGCATCTTGCAGGGCTGGAAGGGATAATGCTCAAAGGAAACAAAAGCTAGATCACTCAGGCGACCGTGGACTTTCAGGTAGTCGAAAAAGCGTCCCATCCAAGAAGTTCTGCCCTGCCCATCCGGCCACACCTGGATATCCTCGTTGACTCCCTCGAAGACCGGTCCGCCCAGTTTCAAGTTGGGGTCAACACGGTGCAAGGCCGTCGCCCATTGCAGATAGAGCGCCCCGTAATCCTCTGGCAGCATGTGTTGCCCGTCTGGCTCTTCGCCCATCTCCACGTAGGAAATCGGGTAGGCGCGCTTTTCCAGGTAGGCAATTTCAGCTGCAGCATTTTCCGGAGCGTCGTAGACCATGGACACTGGGATCATTGCCGGCAACCCGCGGGTAAAGCCGCTGGTATAAAACAGGTCCAATCCGACCTGGTCGCCACGGTCATTCACGACGGAGGATTCATGCCAGGGATCGACGGAGGAGCAGACCGTCGATGTCTGACCACGGTCCGCCGTGTGTCGCATCACATCATGAAATTTGCCGTCTGCCGTAGTGGTTCCCAGGAAGAGTTCCCTGATAGCGTAGCCGACGCAGTTGCGAGGATCAGCCGAGCCATGGCTGTCGCAGGTGTTCGACGATTCCGTCATCCAGATCCGGACGAATTGCACTGGCATCGGAGACCGCGTCAGTTGGAGAGTTGCATTGCCGCCCGTTCCGTTCGTAATCGAGCCACCAGGGAAGGTCAGCCACGCCCCCTGAGTGGCCTGCCGGATCGGATCCTCGCCCGTCCAGTACTGCACCAGGTAACGCCGCGCATACGGTTCGGTCCAAGCGATGCGGATAGCGTTGATTTGCTGTCTGCTTGCCAGATCAACGACGACCCACTGCGGATGCGATGAATCCTCTTCCCCGGTAAAGGCTCTAGTGAGATAAGGGTTGCTCTTCCAATAGGTGTTCATATCACCATCGGTCAAGCGAGAGTAGCCGTTACCGTCGGGATGCGAGAAACCCTGATGCGCCAACGGATGCCCGTATGAGTGACGGATGA
>QHZP01000278.1 GCA_003224715.1 Acidobacteriota bacterium
CTGCCAGTTCGAATTTTCCCTGTCTGCCGTAAATCAGTCCCGTGTTGTAAAGGGCCAGAGGGTCCTTGGGTTGAAGCACGCTGGCCGCGAGAAATTCCTGCAGCGCTGCGTCCTCTTGTTTCAGTATCACCAAGGTGTTGCCCAGGTTCACATGTGCCGGTGCGTATCCCGGATTGATGCGTGCTGCCTGCTCGAAGGCGCGTCGTGCTTCGGCCGCATGGCCCTCACCCAGCCGCATAAGACCCATCAGGTTATGGGCAGCGAAAGAACGAGGATCTTTTCTCAGCACCTCCCCAAGCAACTGCTCTGCGGCGTGGAAGTTTTTGAGTTTTATTTCGTTGGCGGCGCGCCTGAGAGATTCTTCGGCTGGGGGCAGTCCTTGGGCCAATAGCGTGATTCTCATGCAGAACAGCAGTGCCACAGCTATTCTAATCATTCTCATGAATACTTGGTCTCCAGAGTAATTATAGCAACCGGCGAGGTTATAACCCAAATTATGCACCACTGGGATTAGTCTCGGAGAGGCGCAAGCCATTAGCCCACGGCCTCAGCCGTGGGACAAGGCAGATGCATGAATGAGCCCGGGAGGGGCGAAAGACAAGGCCTAACAATTGATCTCCCATGCGGAGTCTTTCGCCCCTGCCAGGGCTTGGCTCCTGGATGACCCTGACCCACGGCTGACGCCGTAGGCTATCAGCTGACGCCCCTCCGGGGCTAACCGCCGCGAATGCATAATTTGGTTACAAAGCCTTATGAAAATATCATGGTATTGGCTGGCGCAATCGAGCGCTCGAACTAAGCAAGGGATCTGGCCCTTGATATCCCCGCACATCGTGCTCGTCGTCGTCCTCATAACTCGTCCTCGATCCAAAAAGCCGAGTACGACGACGAGAACGAGAACAACGACGATTCCATAAACGAGAACAAAATTCCCGTTTCGATCCACATAACGGGCTAACTAGTTTCTGTCGCGAAACGCTCCAGGTGGAGCGGGCGCTCCTGCGCACGCTTGTTGAACGCGCGACGGAGCGCGCATTCCACCCGAGCTATCATCTGACACCGACTGGCGGAGCCGAGAATAAGGCCAGTTTCGCGACAGAAACTAACTGGCTCCACGGAACAAGAGTTGATCAAGGGTAAGCGTCATTCTGGTATTACCACAGAAAACCTGTCAATAGAAAAGCTTAAGACAGTTGGGTGTGTGACGAGGAAGCCTTCTTCTCAAGCAGCCGTCAGGCCTGGGGCACAGGCTTGTCCAGCCGAAAACCTGTGGTCGATCGAATCGCCGGAGTTCCAAGGGCTCCAAAATTGTGCCAAGCTTGCATCGGTAGAAGCAATCCCTGCCCCCCCCATAAAATCATTTCGCGGACCTTGATCGCGTGTTCTCCCGCCCGATGTGTACACATTCCATCACACCAACGCAGTGGAGCCTGAAGAGCACCCACTATTTTCATTTTTTTCTGTTGACGCGATCTGTAATATCTGGTACTACCAGACTTGAGTTTTCTGGTCTCGTTCTGATTCGTATCCTAATGAGCATTTTTGAACGGCGCCGACTTTGTACCATACGATTAGTCTAGTTGGGGCATGGGCTAAGTGGGGAAAAAATGCGTTGGGCTTTTGCCTCAGTTGTGTTGGTTCCACGCGGGACTTGGGGGACGCTGCCTACCAGCGGTGAACGACGCCGGGTGCTCCAGTGGGTGAGCCGAGCAGGCTTTTCAGGTATCGAACTGTCTCCACGCTGGTTTGACTTCCACTGTATGACCAGCCAACAGCTGCGAGAGTTGCGGGGCGAAGCGGCAGACTCAGGTTTGCGCGTTTCAGGCCTTAATCTCAGCCGCTGCATTCTTACCCGAACAGCCCAGGCTTCCGAGCATCTGGAGAGATTGCGGAGAAGCGTTGCAGTTGCGGAGACGTTGGGTGCGGAAGTGATTAACGTTTCACTCTCGATGCCTACACCTCCTGGACCAGGACGTCTTCCCCTGTTGGGTGAGGATGTTCCTGACACGGAACACCAGCGATCGGCGGAACTGGTGGCTGCCCTGGCGCAGCATGCGGGGCAAGCTGGAGTCACCCTCTCAGTGGAATTGCACGATGACGGATTGTTGGATAGTCCCGAACTCTGTCTGCAATTCCTGGAGCGGGTCGGCGTTCCTAACGTCGGCGTAAATCCGGACTTGGGCAATCTATGTCGAGGCTCGACGCTTTCGTCGGATTGGAAGGCGGCGTTGATGCTTCTGGCTCGGAGGACAGTTTGTTGGCACATAAAAAATTATCGGGATGGCAAGCCAGTTCCTGTCTGGGATGGAGATATTGACTACCACTGGGCCTTCGCAATCATGCACGGAGTTGGCTATGATGGATGGGTGAGCATCGAGAGCTACCGGGGCGATTTGGAGTCACAGGAGCATGACCTGGAATACCTCAAGAGGCTCGACGCCATTTCAGCCGTCCCGACAGGATGTTAAGGGGAAAACTTTGGGTTTTACCGTCTTCTATATGAACCCGTCGGCCTCGGAGGAAGTCTGTCAGATCATCCGGGAGCAGACACCGCTCGGTTGGCACGTTACCACTCCAGGGGTGAATGGGGAGCTTCACGCAGGCTTAGCCTCGTGCGATTTTATTCTCGTGGCCGACCAGGCAATTTTGGCCGAACACATTACCGCAGCTCCCCGCTTGAGGATGATTCAGCATCAAGGAGTAGGTTATGAGCGAATCGATCTCAATGCCTGCCGGTCCCGTCGAATCCCCGTGGCGCTCACACCAGAAGGAACCTCAGTCGCGGTAGCGGAACACACTCTACTGCTGATCCTGGCTGTCTACAAGAATCTCATCAAAGCTTCTGCAGCCGTGCTAGCGGGTTACTGGCCGCAGTGGGAGTTGCGGAACACTTCGTTTGACCTGCAGCGGAAGAGTGTGGGTCTAGTGGGAATGGGAAGGATTGGCCGTGCTGTGGCGCAGCGAGTGCTGGCGTTTGGCGCCCATATCCTCTACTTCGATCCGCTGGTGCCAGATCTCGAAGGGCTGCCGGTAACGCGGGTGGCAAGCCTGGCGGCATTGCTGGCTCAGGCTGATATTGTTAGCTTGCATGTTCCCCTTACACCTGAGAATCAGCATCTCGTCAACCGCAGTACCTTACAGATGATGAAGCCAGGAGCCATATTGGTTAACACGGCTCGGGGAGGACTGGTCGACGAAACCGCGCTGGCCGAGGCCCTAACCAGCGGCCGTATTGCAGCAGCGGCACTGGATGTGCTCGGGCAGGAACCGCCAGCGCCGGATAATCCGCTCCTCCGCCTCGAAAATGTTCTAATCACTCCCCATATTGCCGCCGGGAGCCGGGACGCGCTGATCACGAAGATGCAGTCCGCCTTCGCCAACATGGTCCGTCACACGCGGGGCCAACCCCTGTTGAACGTCGTGCCGGAGTTAGCGGATCTTCTCAGAGCCGAATAACTATGCCACTTAACCTTGAAGATGTCATTTGTCGCTTCAAACTGCTTGCAGCAGCCACCGTCTATGATGTGCTTGACAAGATGGGGTATCCCAACCAGGCCCTCTCAGCTGAGATTCAGCCGCTGGCAAGAGGCTTTCGACTGGCTGGCCCGGCGTTCACGGTGTGCGGCACTAGCACGGCTGCTTACGATGGCACGCGCGGCTCAGCCATGAGTTATGCGATGTTTCGCTCCATCCAGAGCGGGGAAGTGATTGTCTTCGATACCGGCGGTCACAAGATCGGGGGTCCATGGGGTGCCAATACCGGGGCTAACGCCAAGGCGCGCGGGGCTGCTGGGATTGTCTTAGACGGCGGCACCCGCGATGCTCGGGACCTGATTGACTTATGTTTTCCCACTTACTGTCGGTTCCTGACCCCCGTGCTTGCTCATGGTCGATTCCAGGTTGAAGGCTTCAACGTGCCCATCTCTGTCAGTGGCCAGGTTCAGGAACGAGTACGGGTTAATCCTGGGGACTTTGTGCTGGGAGACGATGACGGGGTGGTTATTATCCCCCAACCTCTGCTCGAAGAGGTGTTGAAGTACAGCGAGGCGGCCACGGTAGCTGAGGCACAGATTCGCGAAGCCTTGGAAGCAGGCGAGGACAGGGAAGAGGTTGACCGTCGTATTGATCGCTGGGCTCTGCTGAAAGGACGACGAAGCTGAACTCAAAATGTGAAACTCATTCCCCCACAGTTCAACGTCTAAAATCTGAGGAACCATCCATGCCGCCGAAGGTGGCCACCGACCGTGAAAACATTTTCCCTTTGAAGCCTGAAGGTGTGAAAGAATTCGTGAGTCCTTGCAGAAGCTCGTTGTTCTCGGACTCGTCCCCCCTTGGCCAAGGGGGGACTTGAGGGGGGTAGCCACTGTTGAATCAACACTTGATGCGGATTTCCAGCGACCCCCCTGAAGTCCCCCCTCGTTCGAGGGGGGACCTGTTCCAGGTGCTCCCTCAATTCTTTCACAGCTTCCCTTCAAAAGGGGGATTTTCAGAGGAGAGTCGAATGCGAAGGTTGTACGGCGTGCTGCCCCTACCTACTCTTCCTTCCCAGCTCTTGTCATTGGTGAAGACAGGCAGAGTGTACAGCTTGTCCTGCCCTATCCATGCTAACACCCCCCACGCTACTACCACCTCGCCCTTTTCCAGGCGCAGCAATCACCGTCATGAAGATTTTGTTGTCGACGGACCTTTTGGTGAGGCAACTGAGATCCTTACCATGTCTACCCATACGGCTACTCACATAGAGGCCTTGTGTCATATCTCGGAGAAGATCGATGGGCGTCCGCTTCTATACGGAGATGTTCCCGCAAAGGAGGCTGAGAGTGAGGCGGGCTTTAGAGAACTCGGTGTGGAGCAATGCCCACCCATCCTCACCAGAGGCGTTTTGCTGGATATCCCTCGCAGTAAGGGACTAGACGTGTTGCCGGATAGTTACGGCATTACCAGGGACGATATAGAGGCTTGCTGCCAAACAGAAGCAGTCGAGATTAGAGTCGGTGATTGTGTCTTAATTCGAACTGGATTCTTTGAGTATCGAGACCGCGCTCCACATCGATTTGTAACGGTAGGGGCGGGTCCAACACCAGCCACCTGTCGCTGGCTAGCCGAAAAAGGGATCGTGCTGGCTGGCTCGGATACCATGACCTTTGAACAGGTGCCCGGTCCCCATCTGGGACACCTCGAGCTGATCCGTCGGCGAGGGATCTCCATCATCAAACAGGCGAACTTGGAAGAGCTCGCTGCCGATCACGTTTACGAATTCCTGCTGATCGTGCTGCCCTTAAAATTGGTGGGAGCTACCGCGTCACCAGTGAACCCGATAGCGATTTGCTAGACCACTGCGCAACCTCACACCACCGAGGGTCGAGTTTCCGTCCGTAGACTCCTCACTCGGTCCGCCGTCTGGACCACCGTCACCACAACGGCAGGGGTGCCTTCAAATTCGACCGACCTTGAACTTCGGTCAAATTTGAAACAACTCCCTCTCCCGCTTGTGGGGAGAGAGTGGCCGAAGGCCGGGTGAGGGGGTCAGTGATCACGGAGATCCAACCCTGGGCGGTTTGAGGTTGCTCGCTACTTGTAGTGTAGCAACCTCACACTGTCCGCTGGCTCGAACACAATTCGTATGCCTTCACCTGTTTCAATCTGGCTTCCACTCGCTCTTCTGTTGGTCACTCTGCCGGCCTTGGGGCAGCTGCACGACGAGACACTGGCTGGAGTGATTGATTTCCATTGCCATAGCGGGCCGGACGCTTTGCCGCGTTCACTGAGCGATTTGGAGTTAGCCCGCCTGGCCAAATCAGCAGGGATGAGAGGCCTGGTTCTCAAGAACCATTACACCATGACTGCAGATCGAGCCGCCTTGGTCATGCGTGAGGTCGAAGGCATTGAAGTATTTGGGAGCATTGTCCTGAATCGGGCAGTCGGGGGTCTCAATGCGGAAGCCGTTCGCCGTATGATTCAATTCGAAGGGAGACGTGGCAAGGTTGTCTGGCTACCAACCTTCGACGCAGAAAACCAGGTCCGAAGCGCTAAGGACAATCGCCCTTTCGTTTCCGTCCTGAGAGAAGGCAGATTAGTCCCGGAGCTTAGCGAAATATTCCAAGTCATTGCCTCGAACAATTTGGTGCTGGCTACTGGGCATTCCGCTCCGGAGGAAAGCTTGATCCTGATTCCCGAGGCCCAAAAGGTGGGCGTCAGACACATCCTCATCACTCATCCCAGCGAGTTGGGTGCCACCAAGTCCCAAATGAGACATATGGCCGAATTGGGTGCTGTCATCGAATGTGTCTGGATGCCTCAAATCAAAAACACGGACAAGCTGGCTGAATATGCAGATCTGATCAAAGCCATTGGGGCGGAGCATTTTCTGGTCTCGTCGGATTTAGGTCAGTACCTCAACCCGCTGCACACCGATGGCATGAGGGCGTTCATCCTGGGCTTACGTGCACAGGGAATCAGCGAGGCTGAAATTGACCTGATGGCGCGCAAAAATCCGGCACGATTATTGGGATTAAAAGAGTAGGCTGGCAGCCTGCTGGCTGGGCGTAAGCAGCGATTGGAAAGGGGTTGTTATTGCCCGGCTTGGCTCAGCAGCTCCGACCCTCCGGCTACGGCCGGAATAAAATGCACCTCGCTGTCAGCCGAGACCTCGAAATCCAGGCCTTCGCGTCTGACCAGACCATCCACGAAAACGCTCAAGCCGGATCTCAAGTGATTGCCGTCCAGCAGTCGCTCACTGATTCCCGGATGAAGCTTGTTGAGCTCCTCAATAACTTCTCTGATTGTACTTCCGGAAATCTGCTGCTCTCGAACTCCAGCCGTGACAGGCAGCAGGAGAGCCGGGATGTGGACCAAGGGCATGAAAGATGTCCTCAATGACTTTGCAGCGCTTTTACCACTTTTGGGGGGGACATGGGCAGCTCGCGCAGTCGAACTCCAATCGCCCTGTAGATCGCGTTGGAGAGCGCAGCGGGCGGTGGGACGATGGGCACTTCCCCTACACCTCTTACCCCATAAGGATGGCCGGGGTTGGGGACTTCCACGATGATGGTCTCAATCATCGGCAGGTCGAGACTGGTAGGCATGCGATAATCCAGAAAGCTAGCATTCAACATCTGGCCCGATTCATTGTACCCTTCGACATAACTGGGATGAATCGCTTTGCCCGCGTCCTGGACGGCGGTGTAACGCAGAACGGTCACCTTGCCCGTTTCCGGATCAACTTCGACATCGGCGATATGGGTGGCAAAGGCCCCGCCAACGGCATGAGGTGTCACAGTAACGCGAGCACCGACGTCTACTCCCTTTTGAGCCAGGGTCTCCGCCAGTTTCTTGAAAGTCATGGTTTTGGAAGGATCCGCGCTCGCCGAGAATACTCCCTCTTGAAACATTACGGCCTCCGGAGAAAGCTTCCAGATTTCGGCGACGCGATCGATCAATTGCCGCCGAATCGTCTGACCGGCTTCGTAAGCAGCCCATCCGGTGGCAAAGGTCACGCGACTGCCTCCGGTCACTTCGGTGTAGCCAATCGAATCGGTGTCTGCTACTGACGGAATGACATCTTCCGCAGCAATCCCCAGGACTTCAGCTAACTGCATGGCAATGGACGTCCGTGTTCCTCCTATATCGGTAGAGCCCTCCACCAGAGTCACCGTCCCATCTCCATTGACACGAGCCGTGGCACTGGAAGTTAGGCCGGCATTGAGCCAGTAGCCTGAAGCCACGCCCCTGCCCCGATTAGGCCCCGCCAGCCTTGAGCGATAGTGCTCTGACCGGCGTGCGGCTTCCACCGTCTCAATGAAGCCGATCTTCGGGTGTGGAATTCCATGAGACTGCAAATCACCTTCCTTGGCGGCATTCTTCAGTCTGAATTCCAACGGGTCGATCTTGAGCCTTTCGCAGAACTCGTCAATCATACATTCCGTCGCAAATTCCGAATTAGGTGCGCCGGGAGCTCGATAAGCGGCGGTCTTGGGCTTGTTCACCACCACGTCGTACATGTCGATGAGCACGTTTTCTATGTGATAAGGAGCAAAGATACAAAGACCTCCACAGTTGACGATAGAGCCAGGAAAGGCCCCGGCTTCGTAAGCCAGCACAGCCTCGGCCGCCGTGATCCGGCCGTCCTTGGTCACTCCCATCTTGAGTTTTACATAGGAGCCGGAGGTCGGACCCGTGCCGAGAAAAACCTCGGTGCGACTCATCACTACTCTGACGGGGCGTTTTGCCTTGAGCGAAAGCAATGCGGCCACAGGCTCTCCGTAAACCGGGATCTTTCCACCGAACCCACCGCCGATTTCTGTAGGAACGACTTTCAACTTGGAAACTGGAATATTCAAGATCTGATGCACGCTTCCCCGCACCGTAAAGGCGCCCTGGGTCGTGCACCAAAGCGTCAGAAATCCATCGGCGTTCCACATGGCGGTCGCCGCATGAGGCTCGATATAACCTTGATGAACGGTGGCACATCGATACTCGTGCTCCAGGATATAATCAGCGGCAGCCAAGCCCTTGGCCACATCACCGAGCTGGAATCGCTGATGAGAGGCCACATTGCTGGGCCGGGCGCTTTTCTCGCCCAATTCATCCGTGAAGAGGTCGTCATGCAGCAGGGCCGGATCTCCTTTCATTGCCCTCAGGACGTCCATCACCGGAGGCAAGACCTGGTAGTCAACCTCGATCAACTTAAGAGCCTCCTCAGCTATTTGAGGACTGACAGCGGCCACTGCAGCCAGGGCATGGCCGTGATACAAGACCTTGCCAGCGGCCAGTACATTGCGGCTGAGATACTTCAAAGGGACCTCACCCAATTCACCCAAATTGGCGGATCGATCCGCTGGGTCGGGCAAGTCGGCACCAGTCACCACAGCCTTGACACCCTCTAAGGCTTCCGCTTTTTTCGTGTGAATGGACCGAATACGGGCGTGGGCATGCGGACTCCGCAACACCTTGCCGTGCAACATACCGGCCAGTTGGATATCCGCACCGTAAAGCGCACGGCCAGTCACTTTGTCCACGCCGTCATGACGGACCGGCCGGGTGCCAATGATCTTGTACTTCTTTTCTTCGATTACACTTGAACTCATGATTTGTCCCTCACTTTAAAATCCCCCATCAAGCGAAGGTGTGAAAAAGTTGGGGAGGGCGAGCCGCCCTGCCGCAAGTGCTTAATCCAGCGCGGCTCGGCGGGAGCCTCGCCCTCCCATCTTAATGGATTCGGCAATTTTTCATACCTTCTCCCTATCAATATCAAGGCGGCAAGCGCCATTCGGTCGGTAGGCGGTGCGTTACAAAACAGCGCACCCTGCAATCTTATTCTCCGGACTTCTACATGCTCTTTTCCGCCGCCAGAATGGCTCGAACAATCTTGTCGTAGCCGGTGCAACGACACAGGTTGCCCGCGCACCATTGCCGGATCTCCGCTTCCGTAGCCCTCGGTTTCTTATCCAGCAAAGCCTTGGCGGCCATAATGAACCCTGGTGTGCAAATTCCACATTGGAGCGCCGCATTTTCCAGGAAC
>QHZP01000279.1 GCA_003224715.1 Acidobacteriota bacterium
TCGCCTGTTCGATATACCCAAGGCATTCTGCACTACGACTCTTCCATTCTCCCTTAGCCTGCTCCAATGCCAACCAATGAGACAACATAGGGGCTTCAGCTGCTCCGTAATACTTTCGACAGTAGCCCTCTATGATTTGTTGGACGGATTGATTGGGATCCCAGATCAGGTGCGCATAGGCGTACATATTGAGCTCGGGCCAATCAAATTGTTCAGTTGAAATTCCGCTTATTCCCCTGTAGCGGTAGTACCAAGTGTCTTGTCCCATGGTTTCGATAATGGGGAAGAACTCCATCAGTCTCTTGTGGAGTTTCGATCGGCTCGTCCCCAGCGACTGCCATAGCGTATAGTAGTCGTAAAGGTAGAAGTTCTTTGTGAGATTTAGCCATTTATTCATTTCTTCCAAGTAGGCACGGTTTTGCTTGTCCGTGTTATCGTAGAGAGGCGAATAATAACCCTCCTTCGAGCCCCGCTTGTTGTACGCCCGACTTATGGGTGCATACCCGACCAGGACATTGGGTGCAGGCTTTGTCCGAATCGGAGCGTCGATAACTCGTGAATAGGCAAGAAAATTAACCAAGATTTTGGGATATTTCTTCCCAAATTCATTGGCAACCGCGTTAACAAATTGTACAGCGGAATCTGATTTGGACTCATCCTTACCTCCTTGAATTGTGTGGCGTGCTGATGGCTCCATTTTCCTGCAAGCAGCGCACTCGCACCAGTCGTCGGCGTCAGTAATCCAGAGATCGATCACATCAGTTTCTGGATTGGATTTCACAAAATCAATCATGTTCTCCGCCGCCACTTTAGCCACGTCTACATTAGAAATACAGAGAGATTTTGCGACTCTTTTGCCTCCGATTAACGAAAAGTACTCCGGGTGCTCCTGAAAGTACTTTTCCGGAGGAACCCACGTGAAGTAAGTGTGACCTCCGAAATGGAGGTTAAGGCCCCGTTTCTCCAGTTCAGGTATAAAGGTCTCTCGGGATTTATATTTGTCCCACAACCTGAGACCGAGTACGGGGCCTTCGCGGGAGCTATTCACTGCCACATGAGCATAATTGAGGCAGTTCTTGGCCATCCAATCGATATCTTGTAAGGATCGGGCTAGCGAATATGGAAACAACATGAGTGCCCTGTAAGAAAAAGAGGGTTTTTCAATCTCTACTATCGCGGCTGGGAGCTTTATGTTTTCTGATTTCGGAACGACATCGTCTCCTGGATAAAGCCAACCACAACCAAGATACTTCTCTAAGAACCAATAGGCAGCATACAATTCACTCCTAGGGTTAGTTCCCAGAAGCTCAATGCGAGAGCCATTTGTGATGACTAGGAAGCCGTCTTCTCCAGGGTGCTCATCAAGAAGGTGATATTTAGAATTCTGCACAGGGCCCAGTGCGATTACATTCTCCGCGGCCGAGTTCTCCTGGATCGGCAATTCCGCTTCTGACACGGACCTAATATATTTTTGGATTTCGGTAGCAGCGAAACGCGTCGGCGCTGGAGCGTTTGGAGGGATAGAAATTGCGTAAGACGATTTACCGTTTTCAACTAAGGTCAACTCCCCTCCTGCCAACGCGTTTTGTTCCTCTCTTTTTGAGCAAGCCACAAAAAACATTAGGCTCGAAACAAAAAGACACACCACCCGATTGAATGAATGGTTTCTGGTCATTGGAATTTGCGTGCGCCCCTCATTGACTTGAGAAACGACGGCGGCTTAGACTCTGAGAGACGTTTTGCTTGGGTGACAGGACTCACCAGTTCAGAACTTGTATTTCAGTGCAAATTGAACAATGCGCGCATCGTTGGCGAATAGAATTCGGCCAAAATCGGACGAAGTTAACCCATTTACTGGATTCCCGAAATTCGGTCGATTAAACAAGTTAAAAATCTCCGCACGAAATTGAATTTGGTGACTCTCTCTGATCTGGAAATTCTTGAACAGCCCTAAGTCCGTATCGGCGTAGCCAGGCCCAATGAGCGCGTTTCGGCCGCTGTTGCCGAACGTACCCTGCAAATTGGGAGAGAACACGCTGATGTCGAAAAATTTGTTGATGAGTTCACCACGAGGGCGACCAGCGGACAATACAGGATTACCGAGTACATTGGCTCGATCCCTGCCAATGGATGATAAAGAATTATCTCGGTTGCTGGTTATCGTGAAGGGTGATCCACTGGTAAGACGAACGAGCCCGGTAATCTGCCATCCATGCAAGATCTGCTTGCCCACACTATTAATATTGGCAAAGTACGGTATCTCCCAGACCCATGAGGCAGAGAATACGTGGGCTCTATGAAAATCCGAAAGACCATAGTCATCCCTTCGTCTGTCCGGATTCTGATAGGTATTTGATCCCGTGTAGCCTGATGTCTCATCCAACGAGCGTGACCAAGTGTAATTGGCATTCAGTAAGTATGAGGAACTGAAGCGTTTTGTCAAACCCACTTGCAATGAATTATAGGAGCTGACGCCTGCGTTCTCAAAATTTGTGATCCCCGCCAGTTCGCCCGGGTTAAAGCGGCGTCTCTGCTCCCGATTGTCTAAGGTTGCCCCTGGAGCGTAGACCGAAGGATTTCTCTCGATTTGAGTCTGGAGCTTCCTGCCCACGTTTCCGACGTAGGCTACTTCCACTGCAAAGTCCTTTGGCAACTGGTGTTGAACAGACAGACTGTACTGCTGAACATAAGGATTGCGAAAATTGGGTTCCACGGACCACATGCTAACGGGCGGGCTGAACACAGCTTGCCCTGTTTTCGGATTGTACAATTCAACTGGATCCCCCGGGACCACTCCACCTGTAAAGTTTTTGAGTGGTTGAGAAAACGAATAAACGTCCGTCAGGAATAAGAGAGGGAGAAAGGGTTGATTCAAACTGATAAACTCCGAATTCCCGTTCATCTGGAGTTGATAGAAGATCCCGTAGCCCGTTCGGATACTCGTTTTCCCGCTTCCAAAGACATCCCAGGCCAGACCAAATCGAGGGGCAAAATTGTTTTTGTCCGGGAAGAAGAGGGATTTCGGTAGTCCAGCGTCCCCCGCAAAAAACATCCCCTCGGGAGCGTTCGGGAAACGTGTAGACTGGAAACCAGGACGAAATGTTGCAGAATTCCCATCCTTTTCAGTAGTGGGAACTTCGTAGTGGTACCGCACTCCTAAGTTGAGTGTGAGATTCCGCGAGATTTTGAAGTCGTCATTAACAAAAGCTCCATAAAATGCGGAACTATGATTCTCTCTCTCCCTCAAAAACTCAAAGAAGCTGGGTTTGCCAATCATGAAATCTGCGAGCGAGTTTCCTGTCCTTTCTCCTGAGAATGCAAAAATCCCATTGTCGAAACCTATATTCGTCGGGCCAAAAAGGGTATGCTCATATGAAAACCCGAACTTGAAACTATGTCTCCCTTTAATCCAGCTCAAGGTATCTCCAACGTCATAAAAGGTGTCGCACTGTAAGCACTGACCCTGAAATGGGCCGGATGCACTGAAACGACCTGAAACAGAAATAGAAGGAGGGAAAGGAGTCAACTTAGGTGGAGGGATGTCGATGCCAAGTGCGTTTGAGCTCTCAGCTACCGTATCGGTGGGGAACCACGTTACGTACATCGTACCTCTGGAGAAGTGCGCCTCGTTAATCAGATTTGGAGTGAAGGTATTTGTATCCGCAACGTTGAGACTTTGAAATCTCGTATGATGGACCTGAAATGCCCATGGAATGTCCCCTGCAGGTGATGATGAATCCCCATTACTAAACCAATATCTTCCCGAAATGCGGTTCTTATTTGTGAGTTGATGGTCGATCTTGACCAGGAATTGCTTTCCATCTTCTTTCTGGCTACGTAATATTACGTAACGGCCATCAGGAGTATTAGCTCCAACCAAACTGTTCAGAACGTTCACAGAGGCAGGATCCCAGCGGTCCTGAGGAATAATGCCCCTGGGAATGGAAGCCCTGTCAATGGATCTGTGGGAAGCCCTCCGATTGATTTTGAGAAATCCCCGGCTTTTTCTGCTTCGGTCGGGGGGATGGCAGTGTTGTTTAATACGGTCTTACGGATATTTGTTCCCTGGTATGACCCAAAGAAGAAAGTTCGGTTCTTTCGAATAGGACCACCCAAAGCGAATCCATATTGATTCTGTGCCAGAAAAGGTTTCGTAGGACTGAAAAAGTTACGGGCATTCAGATTATCGTTGCGAAGAAATTCCCACAAGACACCATGCAGATTGTTGGTCCCAGACTTGGTCACAACTGAAAAACTTCCCGCAGAGACCAGCCCTTTCGACGCATCATAACTGTTCGTTTCAGCGCGAAACTCCTGAAGCATATCCGGGGGAGGAAGTGGATTACCTTGATTATATTGAATTTGATTCCACTGGGCTCCATCCAATTGAAAAGAGTTCGCGACGGTTCGGCCGCCTGAAATGTTAACGTTCACTACTTGGCTCGTGGGCTGTGATCCCGGATCGACATTGGTTACCCCAGGTATCAAAGCAATCAATGACGCAGGGCTTCGACCATTTAAGGGGAGCTCGACTAGACGTTTTTCATCCATTAGAGTCGCCAGAGTCGCGTTGCGCGTATCCACCAACGGTGCTTCTCCAGTGACTGAAACAGTTTGGGTAACCTCTCCAACCGAGAGAGTGATGTCCACCCTGGCATTTTCGCCAACGGTGAGAACGATCCCTTTACGAACAAATTTCTTAAAACCCGCAAGTTCGGCTCCCACACTATAGGTTCCCAGCGGAAGTAATGTTATTAGGTAGGAACCGTCCGATCCAGTGACCGTAGACCGACTGAATCCTGTGAGCTCGTTAACTGCGTTGATAGCAGCGCCAACAACTGCGGCTCCTGATTCATCGCTTACATTTCCACTGATGTTCGCTGTGTTTTGGGCTAGAAGGAGGCTTGGAATCGCAATAACCACCATCAATGCCAGTGAAACACACATCAACTTTCTCGGAGAGAGTGCGCAATACATGGCTAAGCTCCTTTTGGTTTATGGCTAACTTTGTCTCTCAAACTGGTGACAAGAGACTTGATTCATCGGTTATCACGACTATCGAAAGGTGATTAGTCGACCAGCTCTAGCTGGGGATTCCCGCTACTACTCACCCTTAGAGCATTGAATTTTTTGTATTCTCTTTCTGCCTCCGTCTCATTTCCAGCGAGAGATAGCGTCCTTGCCATTAGATAGTGAGCACCTGCATTTCGTGGATTGAGTGCAATCGCTCGCTCCAACAGATGACAAGCGCTCAGATACTCCCGTTGCCTGATATTGATCCGTGCCAGATCTAAGTACGCATCCATGTAATTCGGATCTATCTCGACGATGTCCTTCAGAAGTCGAGAGGCCTCTTCATAACCGGACCCATCTCGGAGCAACAGATGAGCCAGCTTGTATTTCGCTGCAATCAAGGTCTGCATATACTTTGGGCCCGGATACTTTTGAAAAACTTCGATCGTTTTTCGGAAATGTTCCTTCGCTTGTTCAAACTCATCAACAAAAGTTAGTTCGATTGCAACGTTAAAGAAAGCATCTGGGTTGTCCTGGAATCTCTGTAATGTTTGTCTTGCCAGCTCTAGGGCTCCTCGGTAGTCTTGAATTTCGTGGTAAGTAGTAATAAGGGAGAAATAGTATTCAGGGATATTTGGATTGATCGCTATGCCCTTCTCAAGGCAACGGCGGGCTTCCAGATAGTTTGTTTCTTTCATGCGTATGGTTGCCAGTAGGAAT
>QHZP01000004.1:0-29540 GCA_003224715.1 Acidobacteriota bacterium
AGTCAAACTTCGCCCTGCTGAATCGTGTTCTGGACGCTTACGAACCCGCAGCCAACCGGATCGCCAACACGGTTGGGGTAAGCTTTGTCCAGGAACGTGAAAGAGTCATTCGCGAGCAACAGGAGGCCATCCGGGAACTGTCCACCCCGGTGCTGCAGGTCCGGGAACGCCTGCTTATTCTGCCAATCATCGGCGTGATCGACTCCCAACGTGCCCGGCAGGTGACTGAACAGCTCCTGCGGGGCATCCGCGCCAACCGAGCCAAGGTCGTGGTCATCGACATCACAGGCGTCCCGTCGGTCGATGCGACGGTGGCCAACCACCTGGTGCAGACCGTGGATGCCTCACGCCTGATGGGCGCTACGGTGATCGTTACAGGCCTTTCCGCCGAGATCGCGCAAACGCTCGTCAACATCGGGGTGGATCTCAACAAGATGAAAACGGTCGGTGACCTCCAAGGCGGTATCGAAGAAGCCGAGCGTCTCCTCGGTTACCAGATTTCCCGTCCTCCGGCCTGACAGCAAGTTGCGAACAAAAGGAACCCTTGAGTCGAGCGATCCCCTCACCCGGTCCGCCGTCCGGCGGACCCCCCTCTCCCCACGGGCTACGGGAGAGGGGCTGGCGGGAGGGGTTTGCATTTCCAAGACCTTCAGTAACCCTATGAATGCAACTGTAATGCCTCAGTTACTGGGGGTGGAACGCGCGTTCCGTCGCGCGTTCATTCAGCGTGCGCGGAGCGCCCGCTCCACCCTTTGTGCGTTTCCCCACCCATAACTAAGGCATTACATGCAACTTGGTATGAAGCTCTTATGCCTTTCGTTTCACCGGTCGGATGGTGGCAATCGCATAGGCGGCACAGCCGGCTCCAGCCCCCAGGGCGCCCAGCCCCTCGTTGGTCGTGGCTTTCACAGATACTTGGGTCATCTTAATACCCAGTGTCATGGCGATGTTTTTTTGCATGTGAGCGATGAACGGGGCGATCTTGGGTTGCTGCAGAACGATCGTCGAATCAACATTGACAACTTGGAATTTTTTCCTGGTCAAGAGATTTCTGACCGTGATAAGGAAGCTCAAACTGGATACATCTTTAAACTTCCTGTCAGAATCCGGAAAATGCCGGCCAATATCTCCCAGGGCCGCGGCGCCCAAAAGGGCATCGCAGATAGCATGAAGTAGGACGTCGGCATCCGAATGCCCCAGCAAACCCAACTCAGAGGGAATGTGGACGCCCCCCAAGATCAGCTTCCTTTGTGAAGCGAAGCGATGAATATCGTAGCCGAACCCCGTGCGGATCATGGCTACCTTATCTCGAATCCCGAAAAGTTGTGCTGGCACGGTTCCCAGGCCACTTTGACATCGGTTACCTCGGCAAATCGAGGGCCCACCTTGACCTGCTGGATCAAATCTTCCACCAGAGAGCGATCTCCTTCCACTTCGATTTCCACGCTTCCATTGTAGAGATTTCGACAGAAGCCGTTCAACCCAAGCTGCGCCGCATGCCGATAGACAAAGTAGCGAAACCCGACACCCTGTACCATTCCTGTGACGATGATGTGTGCGCCAACATCCATAGGTAGAATCCTCATTGAAAATACGGATTCTGGAATTCCAAGTCAATCCTATTTCTCTTCCATCATCTAAGGGAAGATCACGTCGGAGAGCTCTGAAACAATTAATCCTGCCACAATCATTCCGCCGCCCAGCCAACTGAGGCTGCCAATGATTTCATTGCCAAAGACGTGCGCGAAGACCGCCGAAAACAGCGGCTCCACCGAAAAAATGATGGCCGCCCGTGTCGGTGTGGTTTGTTTTTGATAGCGAGTTTGCAGATTGAGGGTCAACAGCGTCGGCAGGATCGAGAGGTAGGCGAGAGCCAGCAAGAAATGGCCGGAAAATATGACCTGGCGCCGTTCGAAGAGTGCAGCCCCGCAGGCTGCCAGAATGACCGTTACTCCCATTTGCATAAAGGTCAGTTGTGCCACGTCGTGCTCTTTACTGAAGAGGTCAAGGTAGACGATGTAGAGGCCAGAAATCCCTGCGCCCAGGAGAGTCAGCCCGTCGCCATGATTAAATTCGGCGCCTTGGGGCGCAGTGAGCCAGTATAAGCCGAGCGTGACCAGAATGACGCCGATCACATTCCCCAGCTTGGGAGGCCGGCGCTCAATCAGCAACTGAAAGATGGGGGTGAACACCACTAACATTCCGGTGATAAAGCCTGATTTGGAGGCGGAGGTATATTCCAGTCCGATCGTTTGGGTGGCGAAGCTGGCAAACAAGAGTAATCCTAACATCCAGCCTTTGAGGGCTGCGGGCTTGTCAATCTTCAGCAGGGTTGATAAACAAAATGGGATGAAGAGGGCCGCGGCGATCCCAAAACGGAGAGCAATCAAGGTCAGGGGTGAAACGTCTGTGAGACTGCTCTTAACGGTGACAAAAGTTCCTCCCCAGATCAGCGTGCAGGCCAGGAGAAAAAGTTCGGCTTTAGTTCTTGGATTCATCAAGTCGATCTTATGATCCAAAAAAACGAGCGCTCATTCCCCCATCCACTACCAGGCTGATCCCGGTGATCCATTCAGCCGCATCTGACAGCAAGAATTTCACTGCTTGGGCTATGTCCAAAGGCGTTCCCCGCCTGCGCAGGGGATGCCACTGGCGCGTCTCCCGCTCAATTTTTTCGGGCTCAGGCTGGCGGGCGAGCCAGGAGTCCCACAGGGCGGTATCGATATAACCTGGACAGATCACATTCGAGCGAATCTGGTAAGGACCATTCTCCAAAGCGATCGTGCGCGTTAGCGCCACAATGCCTCCTTTGCTGGCATCATAGGCGGAATATCCTTCAAAGCCGAAATTCGCGTGCACCGAAGCAATGTTCACGATGCTGCCGCGGCCGTTCCGGCGCATATGGGGAATGGCGGCCCGCGAGCACAGAAACACGCTGCGCAAATTGACTGAAAGGATCCGCTCCCAATCTGCCACCGTCATGGAGCTTAACTCGGCTTCCAACTCGATCCCGGCATTGTTCACAAGTCCGTAAACGGAACCATAGGAGGCGATGGCTTCTTCCATCATTCGATGGACGCTTTGCTCGTCTGCCACATTGGTGTGGATGAATTTGGCTGTGCCTCCCCCTGAGATGATTTCCTCCAGAGTAGCGATTCCCCCTACCTGGTTAATTTCCGCAATGACAATCTTAGCTCCTTCGGATGCGAGGAGTTTCGCCGTTCCGCGGCCGATACCGGAACCAGCACCAGTGACGATCACGACACTTTCTCTGAGAGACATAAATGTTCCCCCTGACAGTAACAATCCTATTCGAAAAAAAATGCCCCACAGATCTTACTGCAAGTCTCGAAGACTGCATACCAGAAGCATTCAGAGCTATCGGCTATCGGCTATCAGCTTTCACCTATCAGCTATTAGCTTTCAGACATCAAGTTTGTTAACGCGCCGTCCCCTCACCCAGGGAGCTTTCTCAAAGCTCCCATGCCTCTCCCCCGGGGAGAGGGGTGAACGCTTGATAAGCGTTCACCAGGCCGGGTGAGGGCTCAGCTGCTTCAGGAAACCGGACCCTTGGCGGTCTGAGGTTGCTCGCTACTTTTAGATTGATAATCGGTACGAACTTTTCTATAAAACACTCTCAGGAGGTTCTACCCATGATGATACGAGTCTTTCTCTTGAGTGCCTTGCTCCTCAGTCCTTCTTGGTTGTTAGGCGGAAAAGTTCGCGCGCATTTTGTCGACCAGAACAATAAGCCGCTCGGCAACGTGCAATCCAAGCTGGTGAATACCCAGTCGCACCAGGAACAGTCAGCCAAGGCCAACAAGAAAGGCGAAGCCGAGTTCGAAAAGGTGTCTTCGGGCACTTATCAATTGCACGCAGAATTGAAGGGTTACCTGGGGACGAAATCTGAAGCGCTCGAGGTTTCCGACAAAGAGATGGATGTCACGCTAATCCTGGCCGACTTCGAAGTCTTCAAGAAAGGCGAGGCGGCCGGCAATTCCGCCTTCGAGCAGGGACATTACCAGGAAGCGTTGGAACAATATCAGAAGTTATTGACCATGGCACCCACGAATGCGGTGACCTGGTCGAACGTGGCGCGCGCCTATGCAGGCTTGAAAAATCGCGATAAAGCCCGAGAAGCTGCTCAGAAGGCAGCGGCCGAAGACCCGGAACAATTCAAGACATTGGAAAAACAAGTGATGGGTTGGGTCAGCTTTGACGAAGGCAGGCAGTGGCTTGAGCAAAAACAATTCGAAAAGGCTGTCACGGCGCTGATGGAAGCTACAGAAGGCGATCCCGGCAACGCGGAAGCTTTCTACGCTCTCGCGTTAGCCTATGGCCACCAGAGGAAATACCCGGAAGCTTTGAAGAACATAGACCTGGCGCTCAAGCTCAAGCCGGATGACAAGGGCTTCTTAGAAGTCAAGAATATTCTTGAGAATAATGCTAAGGTGGCACAGAAACCCTGACGGTCAAGCCTTCCGCGACAGTGGCAACTGCAGCCGGGCTTCACAGCCCATGCCTACTCGGCGGTTTTCCAGAGTCAGCGTTCCGCCATGAGCTTCGGCAATCTGGCGGCTCAGCACCAAGCCAATACCTGATCCCCTAGGCTTGGTCGTAAAGAAGGGGACAAACAGGTTGGCGGTGTTGGAAAGGCCCGGCCCCTCGTCGTCTACCCACACCTCAAGATAGTAGGCCGTCCTACTCCAGCCTACCTTGACTCCTCCACCGGTCTCTAAAGCAGCATCCACAGCATTGCGCAGTAGGTTGATCAGAAGCTGTTCTAACTGATCGCCGTCGGCTTGGATGATGAGTTCCGGACCGGGAAGCAAGGTGACGCGTAGTCGAGTCTCCAGTCCCACCACCCGATGAAGCCAATCGCTCACCCTAACGGATTGGAGGCGCGGCTGGGGAAGCCGAGCCAGGCGAGCATAGTCCCCCATAAAACGGCTCAACGCTTCTGACCGTGACGCGATCACAGTTAGACCTCGTCGCATATCCGCCTGCCAGTCCTCCGGCTGTGGCTCACGGATCAGCAGGTTCTCCAAGGTGGCGGCCATGGATTTTATGGGTGCCAGGGAATTGTTGAGCTCATGACCGAGCACTCGAAGCAGGCGCTGCCAGGCCTGGCGCTCTTCTTCGCGGAGGGCGCGGCTGAGGTCAGACAAAACCAGCAGGTGATGAGGCAAGCCGCGCTCGCGAAAGGTACTTCGGCGCACCCCCCACTTCCCTGCCCCTCCCGCAAAACTTCTCTGGAGAGTGGGCGTCACCTCCCCCTGCAAGCAGTCGTCTAGATCCAGGTCTATGGCGCTGCGGCCCAGCAACCTTTCGGCCGGCTGGGCTAAGAGGCGTTCTCCGGCTCGATTGACCAGCCGCAAGTGGTGCGCGCCATCGAAGGCAAAGACGGCCACGTCGATCTCTGCCATCACCGTCCGCAACAAGGTCGTGGCTTCCAATGCGCCGAGCCGCTGTTCGCGCAGGGTCTCCCCCAAGGCGTTCACCTCGAGCAAGACCTCGCCTAAAGCGTCATCCGTTCTAGCTCCTCGCGCCCGAATCGAATAATCTTCCTCGCGCAGCGCTGCCAGCAAGTTTGAAAGAGTTTGGAGAGGAAACACCACCCGTTCACGCAGTGCAAAGGCAAACCCTAACCACAGGCTGAGGATAAAGACCGTCAGGGTCCACTGTACCTTGGCACTGTAATCCCCGCCCCAGAGCACGCACATCGCGACCAGTGACCCGGGCAAGCCAGCCAGGAGAGCCAGTAACAAGACTCGGCGCTGGTGGGACAAGCGTCGTTTTCCCAGTCCTAAAGACTTACGGTTTGAGGAGCCGTCAGCCATCAGCTATCAGCTTTCAGCTTCTGGATGAATGAGGTGAGCATTCGCTTCACCTCCGTGACCTGTTTTATGAGGCGATCGTGTTCCAGTTCACTCAAGAGATCGAGATCATAAGACAGTAAAAGATGATACTCAAGCTCACTGGCCGAGCCCATTGCTATTTGAAGGAAGCGAGCCAGCTCGGCTTCACCCTGTCTCCCACAGCCTTCCGCAATATTGGCTGAGATAGAAACGCCCGAACGTCTGATTTGGCTGGTTAGCCCAAATAGTTCATCCTTAGGAACTCCGTCGGTGACCTGATAAACTGCCAAAGTCATTTCATGACTCTTCTTCCACACTTCTAAGTTTCTGAAGTCCCTCATTCAGAACCCCCCTTTTCTGAAGGAATCATCGTCGACGAATAAACGCTCTCCCTCTTTAGAAGAGGATCCTATGAAGGCTACACGACAATCGTGTAGAGGCGACACGCCGAGCGCCTGAAGATTCTAGCGAAATGATTCGATGCCTTTGGCGAGCTTCAGAAGGCAAGTTGATGGCTGAGAGCTGAGCGCTGACCGCTGACTGCTTTCCTCACAACCGATACTTCTCAATCCGGCGATACAGCGCGCTACGGCTTAATCCGAGTGCCTCAGCCGCCCGGCTGACATTGCCATCGAAGCGGGCCAGGGCCTTTTGAATAAGCAAACCCTCTACTTCTTCCAGGCTCATCTCTTCCAGGCGGGTGGCAGCCTCGCGTACTGGCCTCAAACCCAGATCCTCTGCTTTTATGATATTTCCCTGAGCCATGAGCACTGCTCGCTCCACGGCATGGTCCAATTCCCGGACGTTGCCAGGCCAGCGGTGATCCAATAGAGTCTGAGCCGCGGCCTGGTCAAAGTCGGTCAGGAATTTACGGTAGCGGTGGGTATGCTGACGGAGGAAGTGGTGAGCCAGAAGCAGGATGTCCTCTCGGCGTTCTCGTAGAGGAGGCAGGCGGATCTCGATGGTATTAAGGCGAAACAGCAAGTCCTGGCGGAAGCGACCCGAGGCCACTTCCGCGCTAAGATCAGCGTTGCTGGCAGAAAGAATGCGTACATCCACCCGGCGTGACCTGGAAGACCCCACCCGCTCATATTCGCCGGTTTCGAGCACGCGTAACAACTTGGCTTGCAGGTTGAGCGATACATTGGCGATCTCATCCAGGAAAAGCGTGCCCCCATCGGCCAGCTCGAAGCGACCGACCCGATCGGCCTTGGCATCGGTGAAAGCGCCCCTCACATGCCCGAAGAGCTCGCTTTCAAACACTCCCTCGGAGAGGCCGCCGGCATTAACGGTCACTAGCGGCCTGGCTGAGCGACTTGAAACCGCGTGCAATGCTTGCGCCACTAACCCCTTGCCGGTCCCGTTCTCACCTGTGATAAATACGTGAGCGCCCGAAGGGCCGACGCGGGCAATGAGCTGCAGCACGAGCTGCATGGCAGGTGACTCCCCGATTAATTTAAGACGTCCTTGATCCCGCAACAGCCGGTTTTCTGCCTCCAGCCTTAGGCCCTGGCGCAGGGCTCTTCCCAGTTCAACCTGGGTACGCAAAATAGTTAGAAGCCTTGTATTCTCCCAGGGTTTTTGGACAAAGTCGCGGGCTCCGCGGCGCATGGCTTCTACGGCGAGCTCGACACTTCCCCAGGCTGTCATGACCACCACGGGAAGGGTGATGTCCAGGGCCTGAATGCGATAGAGCAAGTCCAGACCTTCCTGGCCGGAGGTGGTGTCGCGGGCATAGTTGAGGTCCATCAGCAAGACATCAAAATCCCGGGCCTCTAACGTCTTCATGAGTGCTGCGGGGGAGTCCACGGCTTCGGTCTGGAAGCCCTCACCTTTCAGCAGCAGGCGAAGAGCTTCCAGCACATCAGCCTGATCATCGGCAATTAGAATTCGCGAGTTGGCGAGTTCCGATGTTCTCATTAGTCTTTTACCATCCAGCCATCCGACAGCTTGATGATCCTGCGCCCATAGGAGGCGTTTTTTTCCGAGTGTGTGACCTGGATGATCGTTGTCCCTTCCTCATTCAATCGCTTAAAGAGCTCCATGATTTCCTGCCCCTGGCTGGAATGCAAATTGCCGGTCGGCTCATCGGCCAGGATCACTTTGGGATTGGCGATAATGGCCCTGGCCACAGCCACGAGCTGTTGTTGCCCGCCAGAGAGCTGGTTCGGGTAAAGGTCCTTCTTGCCCACGATTTGAAACCTGTCCAAGACATCGCAGACCATGCTTTCTCGTTTCGACCTGGGGATATCTCGATACGACAAGGGAATCTCGAGATTCTCGTACACGGTCAGATGATCCAGCAGATGGTAACTTTGAAAGACAAAGCCAATATACTTCTTCTGGAGCTCGAACCGTTCTTTTTTGCGCAGTTGATGTACCGGCTGATCCAGAAAGTAATATTCGCCGTTCCAGGCACTGTCATGCATCCCCAGTAAGTGCAGCAGTGTGGATTTTCCAGCCCCTGAGGGTCCCATGATCGAAATGAACGCTCCTTCCGGCACTTCAATGCTGATGCGGCGCAAGACCCAGGTTTTGATGACTCCCTGCTCATAGAATTTTTCGACGTTCCTCAATGTAATCATTTTTCAGCTCGCACGATGACTTGCCTGCATATTTTCTAATTGGCCACGGAACCGTTGCTTGACATCACTTCAAAATGTACGGCCAGACGATCGACCTACTCTAGGGCTTGAAGGTGTGAAGAAATTCCGAACCACCCCCTCACCCGCCCTTGTGAACGCTTCTCAAGCGTTCACCCCTCTCCCCCGAAGGGGGCGAGGGAGTTAAGCACCCCCTCTGGTCCCCCCTTGTGCAAGGGGGGACTGTAGGGGGGTTCCCCTCACCACCATCGGGGGAGAGGGGCCCGGAGTGAGGGGGCAAGTCCAATCCTTTCGATATCTGATTTTTTCACACCTTCCCTTGGCAGGGCGACACTTAAGGGCTGTGCTGCGGATCGAAACGAAAATGACACGCTCCTACATCACCACTTGAACTCGCGTTTTCAACTGCAGCTTCCCCCAGGCGATGCTCATCGTGACCTCTTTAGGATTCTCCTTTGAATAAGAAAATCTGATCACGAGTTTCTCCGCCATCGTTCCTGTTCCCTTTTCCTCCGGCTCCATAGGGACCTTGAATTCGATGGGAGCTTTATCAATGTTAAATGCGTCCAAACGTTCTTTGCGGACTCTGGCAGGATCGATGAATGCCAATTCCCATTGCTGTCCATGTTCGGACCGGGATAGGCCCAAGTAGTACGTCCCGACCCTGACATCCCTGCCTGAAAATCTCAGCAGAACATTGGTGTCGAGCACCGTCCAAAAATCCTTTCCCAACCGCCAGGTTTTCCCCTTGGTCATGCCATCAAACTTGGCAAGATCCTCGTAGTCTTTTTTCCAGACCGGCCGTCCGTAGTCGATCGCAAACTCACCGGCACCTAAGTCTTTCTGCCGGTCCCAATAAAGTACCCGTGTGGACCCGCGCTCATCCGGTTCAGCTCCGCCGAAAGCCTCAATGGCTGGTCTGTCCTGCGCCGGAAGGGCGGCGGGCAGGAGTAGAGAGAGTGCTAGGCCCAGAGAGTGATATTTCATGAGGATCCTCCTTGGAACGTTTAGGTGTTCACTTGATTTGAAATGTCATCAGAGAGTGACATGAGTAAATAAAGCACCAGAAAGTCGCAGTCGGCGTTTACAAAAGTGAAACTCCACGACGCCACTTCGAGGTGTGAGGTTTGCGGGTGTGAGGTGCTAGGAAATCTTTCCTTTCAAACTCTTACTCAAACCGGACAGCATCTTCCCAATTTCATCCGTCAAAGTGAAGGCACGCTCCAGCTCGTTAGACGACACATATGACAATCGAGGGAGCAATAACAAATGCGTTTCCAATTCCATCAGCGAGCCATTGGCCACGGATAGGTGATGTAGATAATCCCCAAGATGATCTCGACCGTGCCCTTCAGCAATGTTGGCTGGGATGGAGACTGCGGCTCGTTGGATCTGACTGGCCAATCCGTAGATTTCATTCTTAGGCAAAAGATTGGTAATTCGATAGCACTCCACCACCAAATCCATTCCCTTTTGCCAGACCACTAGATCGCGATAGCTTTTGAGACTCACCATCTTCTCTCTACCACTCGCACCTCACCCCTCAAACCTCGCACCTACTCGTACCTCAGCGCCACCATTGGATCCACTTTGGCCGCCCTTCGGGCAGGCAGGTAACTGGCTAGTAGCGCCACAGCCAGCAATGAAAGTGAGATGCCAGCAAAGGTCACCGGGTCGGTAGCGCTTACCTGAAAGAGCAAGCTGGTCAAAACACTCGACAGAAATGAGGCTCCGGCCAATCCGGCGGCGATACCCAGCAAAGCGAGAACCATACCCTGCCTCAGTATCAGCTGAACCACTTCACGTTCCCCCGCACCCATCGCCATGCGAATTCCAATCTCGTGAGTTCGCTGGGTAACAGAGTAGGACATCACGCCATAGACTCCCACACCAGCGAGCACCAGGGCCACGCCGGCAAAGATTCCCAGCAGCAACATGTTGAATCGCCGTGGAGCCATAGAATCTGCCAAGCGCTGCTCCATCGTTTGAACGTCGTAAACCGGCTGATCCTTGTCCACTGACAAAACCTGGCTACGCACGGCTGCGGTCAAACTCAGTGGATCTGAGCTGCTGCGCAGAGCCAGAGTCATGAAGGGAGTGGGGTGCTGCAATAGCGGAAGATAGACTTCTGACAGCAGTTCCCTGTCTGAACCCAAATGCCTCACATCTCCAACCACCCCCACAATCCAAATCGAGGAGCCAAACTGAATCCTTTTGCCGATGGGGCTTTCGTTGGGGAAGTAGCGACGCGCGAAGCCCTGGTTGACAATGGCAACCTTGGCGCCAGCTTCATTATCTTGTTCATTGAAGGAGCGGCCCTCGAGCAGTCGAACCCCCATGGTCCGGAAGTAGTGGGAGCTGACCACTCCAATTGGGGTTGGCGGATCTTTGCCTAATTCCGGCGGAGTATGTCCCTCAACCTGGAGCATTCCCATTAAGGTAAACCCCGTGAGAGGAAGCTGGCTGGTCAATCCGACGGACTGAACGCCTGGCAGAGTCTTCACCCGGTCAAGCAATTGTTGAAAAAAGGCGGTCCATTGTTGAGGCCGGCTGTATTTAACTTCAGGCAGGAAGATCCGCGCCGTCAGAGTGTTTGTTGGATTGTAGCCCAGTTCCACTCGAGTCAAACGCTGGAAGCTCCGGATCAGAAGGCCGGCACCGATGAGCAAAACCAGAGCCAGAGCCAGCTCGGAAATCACGAGCAGGTGGCTCATGCGATTGCGGCGAGAGCTTCCGGCTAAACTTCTGCCTCCTTCTTTAAGGGCTTCGTTCAAGTCCGGCTTGGAAGCTTGCATTGCCGGAGCTAAACCGAAGACCATTCCTGTCAGCAACGAAATCATCAGAGTGAATCCAAGCACGCGGCCATCCAGCCTGATCCCCTTCACGCTGGCGATGCTGGCCGGACTCCAAGAGATCAAGAGATCAATCCCCCAGAAGGCCCAGAGCAGTCCCAGGATTCCCCCTAGCAATGACAACAGTACGCTTTCGGTCAGCAACTGGCGGATCACGCGCCACTGCCGGGCCCCCAGCGCAGCTCGAACGGCGATCTCTTTCTGGCGAGTAGCAGCCCGGGCCAGCAGCAAGTTGGCCACATTGGCACAAGCGATGAGTAACACCAGACCCACGGCGCCCAGCAAGACCAGCAGAGCCGGTCGTACCCTTCCCACAAGCTGGTCATGCAAGAGAAGTACCTTCAGCAAAGAGTCAGGCCGCAGCGGACGGAGTTGCGGCGATGGACCCTGGGCTGATTTCGCCCGATCCCCTACCGTTCTTCCATGAGGTGATAGGGGGAATATTTCTTGAGTTCCCTCTCTCCCCTGGGAAGAGGACGGCTGAGAGCCATGTGAGAAGTTGGCCCGAGGAGAAAGTTCGTCATGATCCTGACGGGGAGTCAATTTCATCTGATCGACATCTTTCGGACCCGTTGGAGGAAACGGGCGTTGAACAGCCCGTTGGAAAGTATCAGTCTCCGGGGAAGCCGACGGGACATCTGTCTTAAGACCGAAACTCATTCGCAAATTACCGCCCTCATCCGACCTTTGGCCACCACCCTCCACGGGCCGACGGGCTGAGTGTAACGAGCTGCCACGAAGTGGAACGGTGTCTGTTCCGGCTTCGACCTTCCTTGGCCGCGGGGCAACCACCCTTTGACCAGACTGTTGATTCCTCTTCTGAATGGTTTCCAGGTTGGCCCGGGCCCGGTTCACGGTGACACCCGATTTGAGGCGAGCGATCACACTGATCAAGCTCATCCTCTCTCCCCGGCGTTCGATTTCCAAGTTGAGAGCCAGGGGCATCAGCAACTCAATACCGGCCTGCTGAGGAAAACGGAAGCTCGATGGCAGGATCCCTACCACCGTGTAACTTTCACTGTCAAGCGTCAGTGTCTTGCCAATCAAGTTGGCATCTGATCCGAAGCGACGCTGCCAGAGGCTTTGAGTGATCATTGCTACGTGATTCTGCCCTGGCCGGTCCTCTTCATCCAGAAAGGCGCGCCCCATGGCAGGTCTAACCCCTAATAAGGAAAAAAATCTGGCGGAAACTCGTCCACACCTGATGCGCTCGGGTTCATCCCCACCAGTCAAATTAATTTCCCCCGAATCGTAGGCGGCGATCTGCTCAAAGACCTCGTTCTGTTCCCGCCAATCCAGGAAATCGGGTCCGGAGACATGCTCGGCATTGTTGAAGGCCGGGACGACCTCGGTGACCCACACGATTCGGTCGGGGTCCTCATAGGGCAAGGGTCTGAGCAGCACAGCATTGACCACGCTAAAAATCGAGCTGTTAGCACCAATACCCAGGGCGAGGGTGAGGACAGCGACCGCTGTGAAACCCGGGCTGCGGCGCAGCATGCGCAAGCCGTAGCGAAGGTCTTGGAAGAAAGTATCCACGTTCACATTGCCGATTTGCGATTTGCGATTGCTGATTGGGAAGAATGGCGGACTGCCGAAATGCGTGAGGCAGCCATGATGGCCACTAGTTCATTAGCTTCCTTCAGTAACGGTCCCACCTTGTTTCCAGAGAGGATTTTCGCGTCGATGATCAACTCCATCCAAAAGGCGCTTTCATCGGCTTCCTCTTCCACTACACCTATCTTTGCAATGAACTCGGCTCTTGAGCGCGCTCGGCAGCTAGCCCGGTAGTTGGCTCCGACTGCTGTTCCGCGGCGCATCAGTTGGTTCCCCACAGCACGGCCTTGCATGGTCTTAGGTAATGCATCAACCAAAGTCATGACTCGCAAGGCGAATTGTTTCGTTCTGGATTTGAGTTCCTGTTCATCCATATACTGTATGCATCAATCGGAAATCGGCATTCGACAATCGGCAATCGGCTCATTCAGATCCACGGACATCCCCCTCGCGCTCTCTGAGCGCTCTCGAGTTTGGACATTTTGAGGAGCAATTCCCCTGGGTTGACCCTCACCCGGCCTGCGGCCACCCTCTCCCCAAGGGCGAGGGAGAGATCCACGGATTAGAGCGCTGACTTGAAGGCTACAAACAGACGTTTCATGACACAGGGGTAGCGCTGTGGGATGAAACGTCGATCTGAGCCACACCCGCCGTTTATTGTTCTCCCTCTCCTGGTGGGAGAGGGTGGCGCGAAGCGACGGGTGAGGGCCAACCGCGTTCTTCGGCGCCGCAAATGGCCAAGCTCGAGCGCGCTCTCCGAGAGCGCTCATTTTCATGCTCCGTGGCGCCGCTTGGCGACATGGAAAACTCCTTTCCAATTGTGGACTGGCGATTGCGGGATGAGAAAAGAGCGGTACAGAGAGTTCAGCTTCCGACCTCAACCTTCTCTTCCACGACGCGGCCGTCAAACAGATTAACGGTACGGTCCGCGTGCCTGGCATAGCGGGGATCATGTGTCACCATGCAGATGGTGGCCCCGCCCTGATGAAGGTCACGTAAGAGGCCCATCACGGCTTCGCTGTTCCGTGAGTCCAGATTTCCCGTCGGCTCATCTGCCAACAGGATCAAGGGCTGGCCCACTACCGCACGGGCCACGGCGACGCGCTGCTGTTGACCGCCGGAAAGCTGGCTGGGCAGGTGCTTGGCCCGATGAGCCATGCCTACCTTTTCCAGAGCTTCATTCACTCGAACCTTGCGCTCGGCACCCCTCATGCCTCGGTAAGTTAGGGGGAGTTCCACATTCTCATAAACGGTTAGATCGCCGATCAGATTAAAACTTTGAAAAATGAAACCGATTTCCCGATTGCGGATACGAGCTCGCTCAGACAGCTTGAGGTTTTCCACAGGCTTGCCATTCAGCCAGTGGCCTCCCTCGGTGGGGGAGTCCAAAAGACCCAGGATAGAGAGCAGCGTGGATTTACCGCAACCCGACGGGCCCGCAATTGAAACGTACTCTCCATTCTGGATCTCCAGGTGGATACCCGAAAGGGCGTGGGTTTCTACTTCATCGGTGAAAAAAACTTTAGTAACGCCTTCCAGGTGGATCAAAGATTGATTGTCTTGGCTCATAGAATCTCCGCAGTAACCTGTTGTCAGTAGTCCGTTGTCCGCGGTCGCTTGTCTACAGTCCGCTGTTCGCAGTCAGCCGTCCGCGGCCCAATTGTCCCGGTCCAGTCTTTGGAAATTACTTCTCATCTTTTGAAGTGGACCGAAGCCAAAGCCTTTCTCAGCGGACAGCAGACAGCCAACGGCGGACGAAACGATCAATTCAATCTAATCCGATCATACGCATCCCAGGCGGACATGTCGGAGAGGATTACCTGGTCACCGACTTTCAGGCCTTCTAAAATTTCGATGAAATTGACGGAACTCCGTCCAAGCTTGACCTGCACACGCACGGCGCTCCTACGCTCGTCCACCACCTTGAAAAGGCTCACGGTAGTCTTCTCCTGACCAAAAGCGGGTCTGCCCACATAGAGTACATCATCCAAGTGCTCCAATTCGACGGTCCCATCGACAGTCAGATCGGGCACCGCGCCTAGGGGCAAGTCACCTTTCAACACTACGTCGACTGTGCGAGTGCCGTTCTGCACAGACGGATCGATACGGATGACCCGGCCCGGGATGATACCGTTGCGGGTATCGACGGTAGCTGGCTGGCCTATCTGAATATCCTTGGCCTGGGTCTCCGTGATTTTGATTTCAGCCTTTAGTCGTGTCGGATCGGCTACCCTGGCCAAATTGGTCCCTGGCGTGACTCGCTGACCTACCTGAATCGGCAATTGCTGCAACACGCCATCGACACCCGCCCGGACATGCAGGGAATCGACCTGGCTGCGCTTGAGCTGGTAGACCGCCCGGAGTTGTTCCACCGTAGTCTTTTGCACTGCCAACTGGGCCTCGATGAATTCGGAGCTGATGTCCAGTCGCTTCTGCTCGAGGGCGTAACGATTGGACAACTCTTCGGCGGTGACCTGAGACAGCTTCAGATCCACATCTGGGTACAGGCCGTCCTTCGCCAACAATGCATTGCGATCGGCCTTTAGTTTCGCCTGGTGATATTCGGCCTGCACGCGAGCGGTGGCGGCTTGCTGATCTAAACGTTGGCTCTCGAGTCGGACACGCAAATCCGTATACTGGGCTTCGGCTCCTTTCAACTGCCATTCGGCATTCAAGGCGGCCAGTTCCATCTCCGGATTACTGAGCTCAAGCAACACCGTATCAGCTTTGACCTCCTTTCCCGGCAAAACCAAAATACGTTCGATGCGGCCTTCATTGGCAGCGGGAATCCAACGAATCTCTTCAGGAACCAGGGTGCCCAGGCCTCGCACCTGACGGACCATGGGACCTCGTTTTACCGTATCCGGCCAGAGTGTGGACCACTCCACGCTGGGAGCGGCCGGCTTCAGCCGTGACAGCCCCAAAGTGATAAGCAAGATGGCTAACAGACTTGCAAGAGTATAGAAGAGACGGCGAAGAAATCGTCTACGGATTGAAATTTTTCTGGGAATGTCCATAAATTCCAGGGTCGAGACAAACTGTTTGTCTCATGTAGTTATACGCAAGTATTGTGCCACCGGTTAGGCCAGACCTAAGTACTAATAATACTCGATTTAGTCGAGGATGAACCAGGGGCGGAAGATATAAAGTGTCCGTTTATGGGAAAGTTCCGTTTCGAAAACGGACAGTTATCGAGGAGCGGTCAGCCGTCAGCGGTCAGCTGCCAGCAGCTCGGAAGCTCCGGAACCACCGCACTCGATTCCTTGGTAGCGTGGCATTGGGCGCTGTATTTGTTTGATGACAACTTCATATAATATAAATTCATTGTTTGCACTGAGGGCTGAGTGCTGATAGCTGACGGCTGACAGCTCAAAGCTGACAGCTCACAGCTGACCGCTTGGCTTCCGCTAATCCGACCAGGGCTTAGGCTGGCGGTCCCAACGGTGATGTCGCAACTGAGTGTGCAAGGCGACAGGGAGCGGCCCGGCAGCACTGGCTGCCAGGTTGGTTTCCACGTGGGCCAGCTTGCGCATTCCCGGAATGATGGTGCTGACAGTGGAGTTGTTTAGGATGAAGCGCAACGCCATGTCCGGCAGGGTCATCCCGGCGGGCAGGAGTCGTTTCAAAGCCTCCGCCCGTTTGACACTGGGGATGAGATTTTCCGCAACAAAGTAAGTATTGCGCCAATCCCCTTTCGGCCAGGTGCTCTGGGGGGTCAACGTCCCTGTTAATGTGCCTTCATCAAAAGGCACACGCGCGATCACCGCTACGTTTCTTTCCCGGCATGCTGGAAATAATTGGTCTTCGGGGTTTTGATCGAAAATGTTGTAAATCACCTGGACGGCGTCGATGAGATCGCTTTGCACGGCGCGCACTCCATTCCAGGGTTCCCAGCGGTTGAGGCTGACTCCAATGGCATGGACCAAGCCCTGGCGGCGCAGGTCCTCCATTTTGTGGATCCAGCGCCGATCGCCTGACCACGCATCTTCCCAAGTGTGAAACTGGATAAGGTCAAAGCTTTCCAGATCGGCATTCTTCAAGCTCTTGTGGACATATTCCTCGATGTGGTCGGGAGGGAAGCAATCATCCAGTGCAAACTCCCGCCGGCTGGGCCAGCGGAGATTCTTAGGCGGGATCTTGGTGGCTGTATAGAATCGCTTTTCCGAATTGGCTCGCACCAGCTGCCCCAGGAGCTTCTCGCTGCGGCCGTCGCCGTAGGCCCAGGCAGTGTCAAAGAAGTTACATCCCAGGTCAGCCGCGCGCTGCAAAGAGCGGAACGATTCCTCGTCATCGGAGCCACTCCAGCCACCCATTCCCCACATCCCGTAGCCGATTTCACTCACGCTCCAGCCAGTTCTTCCAAATTGGCGGTAGTTCATATTTGCCTTTCCTTTCAGTTAAGGGATCGGTTGCAATAACGGAACAACCGTCCCTCGCCCCTCATCCGCGGCCTCTTGTTCGACTGGAGGCATATAGGCCACCCTATTCGCAGACACAGGCAATACTTCTTATAGCAGAGAATACCCGATTGGGTGAATTCATAATTCCATCCGCAACTCAAGGGTTCTCGTCCCGGAGGAAGCCTGGCTTCTAGTCATTTAATATTGGTGCGGCCTTTTACCCGAAAGTTATCCTTGACAGCCACTACCGACCTTTGTAGATTTGAGCCTCCCATGCCGCATTTTCCTCTCAACGATTTAAGATAACTACGGCTAAAAATATTCCCCCTTTGAAGGGGGAGAGCACTCTCGGAGAGGGCGCGAGGGGGATGTGCAACCGGCCAGAAAGGGACACCCCCCGGGTGGCTGTGCCACCACCCCCTCAAGGGGGGATTTCGTACGAGAGGACAGGAGAAAGATGTTCGGTGCAACCGGGATGTTGGCCACGGTGGGATGGGTTGTGATCTGGGGTGCTTTGAATATCCCTCACGTCAGCAGTTGGTGCTGACGAACCTTTCGTCCTAACCAAGTGGAAACGAGCATGAGAATCCTCGACCGTGCCTTATGAGGCCGAATCCGCCTGAGAAGCCCTGGGTTCCCAGTCAGGTGTTTCTGTTCAGCGGGCATATGATTGATGCGCCTGATCGGAAAGAGCCGCGCTTCCCCGCAGACAAGGAAAGGATTGCCGCGGCGACGATCGCAGCCAAGTTGGATGAGTTAAGAGCTGGCGCGGAGGATCAGGCATTCTGCGGTGGAGCCTGTGGCGGTGACATCCTCTTTGCTGAGGCCTGCTTGGAGCGAGGCGTCCGGGTCGATGTTCGGATTCCCTTTGATGAGCCAACGTTTCTGAAAGAGTCGGTAGCCTTCGCTGGAGCTGGCTGGTCAGAGCGGTATTTCAAAATAAAGTCAGATGCCAACACCCGTGTTTACGTGATGCCCGATGAACTGGCTCCTCTACCGAGAGGCGTCAATCCTTATGAGCGAAACAATCTTTGGCAGCTCGAGGCAGCACTTGCCTGGGGGCCGGATAAGCTCCGGTTTGTCTGCTTGTGGAATCGCAAAGGTGGCGACGGCTTCGGCGGCACCAAGCACATGTACGAGACCGTGCAGAAATACTCCGGGCGGGTTTACGTTCTGGATACGACAAAACTGTGGTGAGCGGAGCCGGCATGAGCCTCGATGAAAAAATAGGGTCGAAGGGTCCAAAGAGGATTCTGGCGCTGGATGGGGGCGGCATTCGTGGGATTCTGACCGTCGAGATTCTGGCGAAGATCGAAAGCCTCCTGCAGCACAAACTGGGTAAAGGAGAAAATTAGCATCGGGGGGATCATCGCGGCTTGCCTTGCATGGGGAATGAGAGTCGATAGAATCCGGGAATTCTATTTACAAAACGGCAAAGAGATGTTCGACAAAGCATCTCTTCTGAAACAGTACCGCTACAAGTTTAGGGACAAAAAGCTATCCAAGAGGTTACAGGAACAATTCAAGGCGGAGACGCTTGGTAGCGACCGCTTGCGGACCCTTCTGCTCCTGGTCATGCGCAATGCTAGTACCGATTCGCCTTGGCCCGTCTCCAATAATCCCCGAGCAAAATATAACAGCCGCCTGAGTAAGGATTGCAATCTTGATCTGCCTCTCTGGCAGCTCCTTCGGGCCAGTACGGCAGCGCCGACCTACTTTCCACCGGAAGCGGTAAGGTTAGGGGAGAAAGAATTCATCTTCGTCGATGGCGGCATGACAATGTACAATAATCCTGCCTTTCAAGCCTTTCTCATGTCAACTGTGGAGCCTTTCAATCTCAATTGGCCGGCGGGCGAAGGTGAGCTGCTCGTCGTTTCTATTGGAACCGGCACGAGTCCTCACGCCAATGCTGACCTGAAGCCCGGCGAAATGAATCTGCTTTACAATGCCAGCTCAATTCCTTCGGCCCTGATGTTCGCTGCGCTAAATGAGCAGGATTTTCTCTGCAGAGTGTTTGGCAAATGTCTCGCGGGAGAACCATTAGATCAAGAGGTCGGAGATATGGTTGGAACGAAGGGGCCGGTTCAGCCCAAGCTGTTTTCTTACCTAAGGTACAACGCGGAACTTACTCGCGAGGGTCTGGCCTCGCTCGGTCTTAACGACATCGATCCGGAAAACGTGCAACAACTCGATTCGGTCGAATACATCCTTGATTTGCAACGAGTAGGGAGGGCGGTAGCCGCTAAGAAGGTGACAGTTGAGCATTTTCAGGGATTTTGATCTGAGGTCGACCCCTCTGAAAATCCCCTCCTGGGAGGGGAAAGAAGGCTTCAGCCTTCAGGGGTGGGTCCTTCCCGTTGGGGACAACCCACCCCTGCACCCCTCCAACGGAGGGGAATAATTTTCATGCTCTATGGCGCCGCCCAAAGGCGGCATCGGGAACTCCTCTGAAAATCCCCCCTAGCAAGGGGGGCGTAGGGGGGTGTCCATCGGCTTTCCAGGTCCATGTTCGACACAGGACATCCCCCTGCACCCCCTTCAAAGGGGGAATCAGATTCCCTCCTTCGCGGCAGCGTCGAAGACGAGCCTCAGTTTGGCGTCCCTAACCATTTTCATGCTCCGTGGTGCCGCCCACGGATCTATCGTGAGTTTAGTGGAGATCCGATGGATAAGAGTCCCGCACTTCTAACAGATATTGCCATTGAGAACGAATCGGGATATCAGAGGCTGGCTATGACGAACACAGCTGTAACCAGACCGCCTAAAGTTCGGCTTGCCATACGGGTCGGGGTCACGGGTCATCGCCCGAATCGCCTTGGAAATGCGGACGACTCAGTTCTGCGCGAGCGAATTCGTCAGGTACTGCAAACAGTGCGAGATGTAGGGCAGCAGATCGCCGCCGACGGCCAAGCTGGCTATGCTTCGGGCGCCCCGATTTTTCGGGTCGTCTCTCCACTTGCCGAAGGCGCCGACAAAATGGTCGCTGAGGAAGCCATCGCCATCGGTTACGAACTGCAGTGTCCCTTACCCTTTTCTCACACGGACTACGAGCATGACTTCGCGACGCCGGAATCCCGGCAGCAGTTCCGCGGATTGTTGGCGCGGGCCACCGCCGTGCTCGAGCTGGATGGTTCACGGGAGAGTGAACAGAGCGAGAACCGCTCGTACGAAGCTGTCGGCAGAACGGTTCTCAGGCAAAGCGACATCTTGATTGCAGTCTGGGACGGCACCCGGCTGGAAGGGCAAGGTGGCACAGCCCAGATCGTTGGCGAAGCGGTACAATTACGAATTCCGACCATTTGGATCAGGACCGAGCCTCCCCATGCAGCCTGCCTGTTGGCCTGCGCAGAAGTGGGTGGACATTGCGAACTTCATTTCGATGAGTTTCCCAAACAACTCATGGGGCTGCTCCGATTTGAACCGGAAAAAGAACACGCATCACCCGAGGGGCCAAGGGTAGACCTTCGCGACGATTATTTTCTGGAAAAACCTCGCACTTGGATTCTGGGCGTCCTTTTTGGGGTCTTTTCGAAAGTTGTGGCAGGTTCTTGGCGGTGGCCGCCCATTTTGCTCAAGGACTATCAAAGGGGAACCCGCGAAGAATGGCAGGGCGCCTGGGCAGTTTCACCTGACCTCCCGTCGGCCGCCAAACACCAAGTTGAGGCCGGTTTTCTGCTGCATTATACATGGGCCGACAAACTGGCCAATTATTACGCGAACCTTTATCGCAGCTCGTTTGTGCTGAATTATTTGCTTGCCGCTTGTGCCGTCCTGTTTGCATTACGAGCCTATTTCGACGCAAGCCGCCAAGAATTCTGGATCTTGGCAGAACTAGCAACGATCATCCTCATCATTGCGGTCACGACGCTGGGCCGCCGCCGGCGATGGCACGAGCGCTGGATTGACTATCGTTTGCTGGCGGAGAAGCTGCGGCAAATGCGCTTTCTCTTTCTGATCGGGAGGTCCGGCAAAACCGATCCTGTTCCAGAGCACGAATCACAAGGCGACCCGCGAAAGACGTGGGTGAACTGGCATTTTCAGGCCGTTGTTCGCGAGGTCGGAATGCTTCGAGAAAAGTTTGACCCCCTTTATCGGCTTGCCTACCGAAAGCTTCTGGTCGAGCACGAATTGCCTTCGCAAGTCGAGTACCACGGGGAGACCTCCCGCCAGTTCAAACTCATCTACAAGCGTTTACATACGTTGGGGACGAGTTTGTTTTTCGGAACTCTAGTAGTTTGTCTGGTCCATTTCATGCTCGACTTCGATTTCTCAGCCCCCGGGGATCGGCAAGGTACCTTCCACAGGATTCTCGTCCAACTGGCGGCCATTTTCCCGGCATTTGGTGCGGCCTTGCACGGGATTGTCAGCCAAGGTGACTTCCACCAAGTGGCGCGTCGCTCGGCCGCGATGTACGACTGGCTGTCCGGCATCGTGGCTCAAGTGAAGGTGGGCCAAGAAGCTCCTTCCGCTGAGGTGCTGGGCGAATTGGCGGAAAAGGCCGCCGAGGTTATGGGCGCCGAGCTTATTGACTGGCGTGTCGCTTTTCAGGACAAGCCCCTTGTTTTCCCCAGCTGATAAGGATAAGGACTACCTCATCTGAGCTGGCTGCCTGGCTAACAAGGCTCACAGCGGCCACACAAAGACGCCAACGAGTGAACCTTCACAAAACAATGCCTCGCATTTTCAATAGCCCCGGGCTGAAACACGGGCCTATTGAAAATACGGAGAAAGAATTTAATGCATTGATTTGGGTGGTACCGGAAGCGCGAACTCACGTCATTGACTACCCCTTGCCCCTTTGCTAAGATTCGCCCGATGATTTCCACAGACACAGGTTTTTGGGAAGATCTTCTGCTTTTCATTGAAGAAGGTAAGGCGGTGCCCATTGTCGGACGCGATTTGCTCGTAGTCGAGACCGACAAGGGGTTGCGTCCATTTCATCGTCTTGTCGCGGAGCGACTGGCAGCGGAACTAAGTGTCTCTATCGATGGTCTTCCAGCGGACTTCGATACGAATGACGTCATTTGCGCCTACCAGAATTTCGATGGCGATGCCCATCGCATTTATCCCAAAGTTGTGCGGATTCTTAAGGCATTAAGCGTCCCGGTTCCGGAGGCGTTGCGTCTGCTGGTGGCGATTCCCAAATTCCGCTTGTTCGTTAGCACAACCTTCGACTACTTGCTGGAAGAAGCCATCAAGGCAGTTCGAGGTCACGAGCCTGCGGTAGCCTCCTATCCGCCCACCACGGATATTCTTGATTTCAACAACGCGGACTTGGGAAAGCAAGGCAGCTTGGTATTTCAAGTCCTTGGGCGTGCCTCGGGGTCGACGGCATTTGCGTTGACAGAAGGTCAGATGCTGGAGCAGATCCATAACTTAATGTCCAAGGAGGGACGCCCCAAGGAGCTCATCGCCAGGCTGCGGGAAAGCCATTTGCTGATTCTGGGTGTCGGTTTTCCCGATTGGCTGGCGCGCTTCCTTTTGCGGCTCTCCCGCGAACATCCGTTGTGGGTAAACCGCGAAGCGACGGAAATCATCGCCGACAAAAAATGCGCCCAACCCGAGTTTAGCCAGTTCCTGCAACGCTTCAGTCCGAAGCAATCCTGTCTCATCGGAGGATCCCCCGTAGATTTTGTCCAGGAATTGCACCGCCGCTGGTTCGAACGCCATCCAGCCCAGCAAGCATCCGGAAGCAGTATCACCCGCGCGACTGGAAAGCCCGCCGAGATGTCTGGGGGTTCCGTATTCATTAGTTACGCCAGTGAAGATCGGGATGCGGTTTTCCGCCTCTATGACGTTCTCACCTCCGCGGGTCTCGAAGTGTGGATAGATCGCCGGATCAACCCCGGCGATGATTTCGGCGACGTCATCAAGCGCAATATTCGGGAAAGTTGTGCCTTCCTGCCAGTGCTTTCGCGCCATACTCAGCCTGACAATGACCGCTGGTTCCGCATTGAATGGCAGTATGCCAAGCACGAAGTCGCGCCGTCCTACTACGGAACCGACCTCCCCTTCCTGTTTCCGGTGATAGTTGATAGCACGCCCAACAATGAGCTCATCGAATTTCGCCGCGGCACCTTCGACCGCAGCGCCGCTCGAGCGCTTGGGGGGAATCCGCCACCCGAGCTCATCGAGCAGCTCGATCGATGCCAAAAGGCTTGGCGCAAGCGCAAGCAAATCACCCAGGTATGACTGAAACGCTACTCCATCCCAATCAACTTTCCCTCCAAAATCCCTGGCCCGGATTGCGCCCCTTTACCGAGAGCGATCGTGAATTCTTCTTTGGGCGGGAACGCGAGAGCGCCGAGTTGCTCGGCCTGGTGGAGCGCGCAAACGTGGTGGTGCTCTATGGACAATCGGGTTTGGGCAAGACCTCGTTGCTTCAGGCGGGTGTTTTCCCCGATCTCAAGCGTCTCGACTTCCTTCCGTTGCGCCTGCGTCTTGATCACAGTGAGGACTCGGCCCCGCTCCCGTGCCAGATCAAGAATGCTCTCGCAGCTGAACTGGATGGAGCGGCAGTCAATGGGCCCCGGCCTGGCGCGAGCGAAACGCTTTGGGAATATTTTCACCGGCGTGACCTGGATTTCTGGGGAGCCCGCAACCGGTTGCTCACTCCGGTGATTGTGCTCGACCAGTTCGAGGAGGTGTTCACTCTGGGTCAGCGAACCGAAAACGCCATCAGCCGCGTGGCACAGTTCACCAAGGAACTGGAGGCGCTGCTCGAACACCGCCCGCCCCAGGCGATACGCGAGCGATTGGACACCCGCCCGGAGGACGGTTTGCAATTCGACTTCCAGCGGCAAGCGGTGAAGTTCGTGCTCAGCCTGCGAGAAGATTTTCTGCCGCATCTCGACACCTGGTGAACCCGAATGCCTTCCCTGCTGCCGCATCGCTTCCGCCTCGAGCATCTGACGCGAGCACAGGCGCTGGAGGTGGTCCAGCGCGGCGGGCGCGAGCTCGTGGAACCGGATCTAGCACGCGACATTGTGGATTTCGTTTCCAGCTCCCAGCGCCGACGCCTGGTCCGCGTGATGGAACAACGCGAGGTGGAGCCGGCCCTGTTGAGCGTGGTATGCGACGAACTGAACCGCCGGCGTCTCGATCGGAACCAGACGCGCCTCACAGCGGACCTTTTGAGCGGCGAGCGGGAAGCCATCATTCAGAGTTTCTATGAACGCTCTTTCGATGGCGTGGACAGCCGTGTGCGCGATTGGATAGAGGATGAGCTCCTTACAGCCTCCGGTTACCGCGACCGGTGCGCGCTGGAGGACGCGATCAAGCTGGGACTACCCGAAGGCTCTTTCGACCAACTTGTCGACCGCCGCATCCTCCATCGCGAAGAACGGGAAGGCGTGGTTTGGCTGGAACTCACGCATGACTTGCTGAGCGATCCCGCCGCGCAGAGCCGCACGGTGCGCGTGCAACGCCGGCAGGCGGAGGCCGCCGCCAAACGCGAAGCTGAATATGCTCACGAACTGCGGCGCACCCGCGCGTTGGTGGCGGTCTTCGCCGTGCTGCTGCTGGTCGCGGGGGTCGCTTTGATTGTCGCATTTAACTCCAGGGGGCTTGCAAAAGCTGCCGCAGCGAAAGCCCAGGGCAGTCAACAAGCAGCATTGGCTGCCCAAGTTGAGGCCGAGCGCAGTTCGGCCGAAGCGACGCACAATGCCAAGGTTGCATTGCAGGCCAGGGAAGAAGCAGAAAACAGTCTCCAAAAGGCGCAGCGCAATTTCGAGACAGCCTTGGGCGTAACTGAAGAGCTGGGTTTAAATCCCCTCGAGCAGACCTCGAGAGACCTGCGAGTCCCGACGACAACGGTGCTCAACATTATCCGTAGTGCTGACAAGTCTTATCAGCAACTCTCCGCTGACGCCGGCTCCTCCGCTAGTGTCAATGAGCAACACGCACATTTCCTTGCAAAGGCTGCCGATGTGCTCTTTCAGACCGGACATATCAAAGAAGGCTTCGAAAATGCGCAGAAGGCAGTGAAATTGCTGGAGGAACTGAAGACTTCGAGAGTCTTAGGGGAGCGGCTTTCTCATACGAAGGCTGAAGTTTATTACGTTCATGGTAAGGGTCTTCTCGCAAATGGTCATATCAGTCCGGCTAGAGCAGACTTCGAGCACGCGCTCAATCTTGCAGCAGCTGTTGCGAGTTCAATTTCGAGAGATAAGCATGAGATTGACCGCGTTCATATTCTTTCGGAAATCGCTCTCGGTGAAGCGGCCACGAAGGCTTTTGCGTTTGCTCCGGCCAACGCTCACTTTGATCAAGCTTTGAAGTTTATAGAAACAAACCGTCTCAAGGGCAGTGAGGCTGACTCCTGGAGGGCTCTGGCATTGCGCGGTAAAGGCCTGAGCCAAATAGAAGATGCTGAGGCGCTGCGTTTTTTCGCAGAAGCAAACAATATCGTTCGTGGCTTAACGGACCGTGAGCCTGAAAATCTGCGTTGGCAAAGGCTTTCTGCGGAGCTTGCTTACAGGCAAGGTTTCTCTGCGTATCGCCTCTCGAAGACTGAAGAGGCAGCTAGTTTCTTCGAGTCATCCAGGACGGGGAGCGAGAATCTCTGTGGGCGGGAACCAGATAATCTAGATTGGCGTCTTATCCTGGAGCAAACTAGGCGCGGGTTGGGGTTGGTCTATCAAGCGCGCGGTGAGCCGGGTCGCGCGAAAGAAGTGCTAGAAAAGGTCCTAGGTGATACCAACGCAATTAGTCATGCGCAACCATCCTGGTCTCAGGCCAGTTTCATGCGGGTTGTCGCGCTGATGGACTTAGGCGATCTGCATAGCGGCCTGCACAGCGAGGAGAACCTCGTAAAGGCTTGGGATTATTTCACTCGGGCTCACCAAGCGTCACAGGATTTCGTAAAGAACGCGCGCGAATATTTGGAGTTTTACCGTGTGCTGGCACTTTCCATCGGAAAGCAGGGAGTAATTCGTGACAATCAAAATAGAGGCGAAGAGGCCCTCAAACTATATCAAGAGGCGATTCAGAGCCTGCAGCCGCTCGATCCCGTCGCAATGGATAGTCCAGATGCCCAAACCGATCGGGCCTGGTACTACTCGAACATAGGTGACGCACTGCGTAAGCTGAAGAGACCCAGAGAGGCAATTTCGTCTTATGATAAAGCTGTAAAGATATGGGCTGAAGAGGTGAGGAGAGATCCTAATAAACCATCGTCTTACCGCGGGTTGTCAGTTGCCTACACATTTTCCGGTAACGCCTACCTTGAGGCCAAGGACCCCGCCAATGCTTCGGCTCAGTATGATTTCGCCTCGCAGGCAATTAGTAAAGCTGTAACCATTCGTCCCACGGATACGGAGTTTCTCCGGCAGAAGGCGATCGTGAATGGCAGGATATCCGATCTGTGGTTCGGCGAAGCCGATCTGAAACGATCTCTAACCGCTCTGAAGGAAGCAGTTGACGGTGTCTGGACTGCCCTGCACTATGATTCTTCAAACAAGACACTCAACGAGGATCTTTCATTTTATAGGAAACGTGCCGAGAAGATTAAATCTGCCATCCAGGGCGATCGGCCTTCGACGAATTCAGGGCGAGGGCGATTAACGTCGCCACAATCTGAGGAACTGCTCGGGAGCATTCAAAAACTGGTGGCAAAGAGTAACAATTTAGAGTTACTCGTTGCACAGCCAAGCTGGGAAGTTCAATCTCTGATGGCTGGTGCGTGGCGCGTGCTGGCCCCAAGTGAGCCTGAGTCGAAGACGGCGCGCCAGCGTTTGTCAGCCTTGAACGAACGATTGACCCCGGACCGAATTGTGGGAACTCGCAAGCTCCCGCTGGATTTCTACGATAATGCTACCCTCTATGAGTCCGATATCCTTCAAGAGAACGGAGAGCACGGAATTATTGCATACGTGCAACGCGTCTTCTGGATGGCACCTCGCCGCCGATTCATAAGATGAACGAGAAGTTCCCACCTAAGCTGGATACTCCGGAGCTCGCCAGCGCCTATTTACGGTTCTTTGTCGGAGCGATCCAAGGTGACGAAGGCCGGTTCATGCTGCTTGACCGACTGGATGATATCCGGTGGCGTTCTCGTGTTCCTCCCAAACAGCGCAGTGATGTGGCGAAGAAAATCGGCCCTCTGGTCGTTGAGATGACCCCTGGCGGCGGATGGCAGGCTATTGGCACGATACAGTACTCTAATGCGTTGTTCGCGACGCGTTTAGCACTTCGGCGGGATGGTTCGGTTGAGATGAACGAGGATGAGCCTCTGGCAACTAATCTGGCGGTCCTCGTGGAATGTTTCGTCAACGGAATCAGGATTATGCAGACTCTTGAGGAGGCAAGACTTGCAAACACCCGCGAGAAGCTTAAGTTAAATCCAAACGACTCACAAGCACTTGGACGACTGCCGAGACTTTGCTACGACCTAAAGCGCTGGAAAGAAGCAGTCGAAGCGCAGCAGCAATGGGTTGAGTTCGTTCATCAACAAAGCGAAAAAGATCCAAAAATGAGTGAAAGGCTGCCTGGCATTTACACGTCCCTGGGCTGGTATCAGCTCTTCGCCCGCGACTTCGCTGGCGCATTGGCTTCCAGCGAAGCCGGAAGAAGATTAGATGAATCCTATCTGCCCCTCGACACCAACCGCGCCCATGCATTGCTCTTTCTCGGCCGAACTCAGGAGGCAGAGGCAATCTACCTGCAACATCGTGGCCAGAAAATGGGAGCGAATTCAGACAAAAAGTGGGAGGAGTCCATCCTCGAGGACTTCAAGGCGCTGGAGAAGGAACATATCACTCACCCTGAGATGACGCGAATTCAGAAGTTGTTGAAGGTGGAATCAAAATAAACCCTTCAGGTCCCAAGGCACGTTACCAAAAACTATCCAAAAGCTAGTATCCCAATATTGTCCAAAAGCCATCTCCCAAAAGCTACCCCAAAAGCTATCCTTGACAGGACGGCTGACTTTTAGTAATTTAAAACCCTCACGTCGCACTTTCCTATCTCAACAATTTAAGATAACTACGGTTATCTAGGAGGAGACCATGAATTTTCGTGGACTTTACAAATGGGCGGGAGTGTGTGCTATCGGCTATGCAGTGGTCAGTCTGGCGGCTTATCTTATATCGTTGGCGGCCAATGGAGCTGTGAGTGTAACGCCACCCAATCCTGATCAGATCTGGGACGCACTCCAAAGACAGGGCACCCACATTGCCTCTCGCCTCGATCAGTTGTCCTATTTCTTGTGGATTCCCGCACTGGTAGGGTTGTTTGCCTACCTGCGAGACCGCAGGCCCGGCCGGGCTCATTTGGGCGGGGCTTTCGCGGCTTTCGCGGTGGTTGGCTTCTTTGCTGCGTCAGCGCTAGGGTCTTCTATGCTAGATCTGCCTCGGCAACCGGTTTCCCAAGCCTTAAAGGAAAGGTTGGCCCTCTTTGATCTGGTTTCCTTTGCTCTGCTTCTACCGGCGCTGTACGCGATCGCAGTGTCGAACCTGCTCTGGGGGCTGGCGCTTCGGACCCAAGCGGGGCTGGCCAGAACCGCGGGTAGTCTCTTTCTGGCCCAGGTGGTTGCCTTTGTAATCGCCGATGCTGGTTTCATCGGGAAGCAGAGCGTGATTCTCAATGCCGGCATTCTGCTCAACGGTCTCGCACTGGCGGCTAGCTATCTGTGCGCCGGACTGCTTCTGGGACGTGCAGCCAAAGGAGAAATCGAAGCCAAGGCCTCCGCTCAAGAGAAGCCTCTCGTGGCCGGAGCTTCAGCCTGATCAAGCTCCTTGAAGTGACCTCTCATTCCATCATGAAGTGCGGCGGCTTTTCGAGGGCAGACTTTCAAAGGGTCGCCGCCTTCCAAATGAGTTTTTCACCTGTTGGGAACACAGCTGTCGATCCCTCGTAGTCGCGCGCTGGACAGGAGTGCGGAGCAACCTTTATAGAGCCCAGGTGGAGCGCGCGCTCTGTGCACGCCTCGAGTTTGGACATTTCAGTAGCCCCTCGATGCATCGAGCGGACATTAGGCTACGTCAATGGGCTAACCGTTTGAACGGTTTCCTTCGCTACCACAAACCGAAGACACCTTGGCAAGCGTTTTCGTGTTATTCTCTGTTGAAAAACCGCTGAAGCGGTTGTTTGGTTCTGAAGCTTTTTCAACCCCTCGATAAATCGAGGGGCTAATGGGACCCGACGCATGTGGAATGTCCAAACTCGATGCAGGCGCTCTGCGCACGCTAACTGACCTGCGTCGGAGCCTGCGTCCCACCCATCCTTGTCCGACTCCCCCGAAACTAACGTATTGTTGATCTCATCCTTTTT
>QHZP01000004.1:29646-30142 GCA_003224715.1 Acidobacteriota bacterium
AATCTTTGACGTCTGCGTGGTGGGCTCCGGGGCAGCCGGAGGAACTCTTTCTGCGGCACTGGCACGCAGTGGGCTTAATGTGGTGGTTGTAGAAGGCGGGCCTAAGATCGATACCCGCACGGCTTTTAATACTCATGCCATGCCTTACGATTTCCCTAACCGCAAAGTCCCGATTATGGTTCCGGGGGTTGCCGGCTTTGAAGACGCACGAACGCGCGGGGTTGGTGGCAAGACACTTCTATGGAACGCTGTCGCCTGGCGCCTCAGTTCACGGGATTTCAAAGGCTATAGTCACGAAGGCGCCGGCGTGGATTGGCCCATTGATTATGCTGATCTGGCACCCTATTACGACGAACTGGAGCGTGAGGTGGGCGTTTGTGGCAATGCCGACCATCTGGAAGATCTGCCGGACGGAGTCTTTCTGCCACCTATGCCACTGCGTTGCTCCGACAGAATCATTCAGCGTGGTGCGGCTCGGCTTGGTATCAAAGTAATT
>QHZP01000005.1:0-951 GCA_003224715.1 Acidobacteriota bacterium
CCCAGATTTGGTGGCGACGTTGATATTACCGCCGGCAGCCGCTCCAAATTGGGCTGAGGTGATATTGGTCTGGATCTTGAATTCTTCTATGGCATCAATCGACGGTTTAATGGCATGAAATTTGAAAAAGTTTTCATTGTTGTCGACGCCATCCAAAGTAAAGTTGTTGGAATCGCTGCGGTTTCCCGTGACCGAGACATTATTCCCTCCGATAACAAAAAAACCGCCACCCTGAGCGCCCTGAGCAGCGCCGGGAACTAACATTGTCAACTGCGTGAAGTCCCGGCCATTGAGCGGTAGCTCGACCACTGACCTATTATCAATGACATGGCCTACCGTACCGCTGGTGGTCTGCAGCAGAGGGGCTCCACCCTCTACCTCCACCGTTTGCGTAATTTCCCCCACCTGCAGGGTCGCGTCCACGCGCAGACTGTCGTTGACTCGCAATTCGTTTCCGGCCCGCTGATATTTTTTGAATCCCGTTGCCTCTACTTGCACTTTATAGGTCCCGGGTATGAGGGCGGGTACCTGGTAGGATCCTTCTTCATTCGTCACTGCAGTGCGGGCAATACCTGTCTTCTCATTAGTCACCGTAACGGTCACCTTGGGGACCACTGCTCCGGTCTCGTCAGTTACCGTACCGAGAATGGTGCCCAAAGAGCCCACGCTAGTCTGAGCAAAAGCACTGACTGAGAAAAGGAAAAACACCAAAGCCCACAGGCTAGGAACCAACAACTTCGCCATTCTTGATTGGTATTGCATAAACCTCCTTCGCGAGGGTTGTAATCAAGAGCTAAATTCTTAAGTTGTAGACTGAATGTTAGAGATTCGTTTGTAGAGGATTCCCTAATGTCACAGTATTGTCATAGCAAAAAAAATTCCAATCCTCCAAGGTTTATTGAGATTATTTCAACTCTTTTGTTTTCAAAGCGTAAATTATTCGAATTCTTT
>QHZP01000005.1:1217-23146 GCA_003224715.1 Acidobacteriota bacterium
TGCCGCAACGCTGGGCTGGTTTATTCATCCACTTTTGGAGAAAGAGACGCTTCATTGGCGAAATCTCAAGGATTCCCTGTAAGCGTGAGTGAAGCAGTGACCCCTCATATCCTTCACAAGGCTTCACCAAGCCCGCCCTATCATGTCAAGCATTTTTTAAACTTTATTCAAAAAATGGCAAGGCGAAATGAATTTTGCTCGGAGGCTCGCTTTCTCGAATTCCCCAGCATGGGGTTGCGGCTACCGGTCACAATCTGGTATTCAAATTCTGGCATTCACACCGATCTCAGTTTAGAATAACGTCCCCATGGAAAAGAGTCTTGACCGCAAATTGGCCAATATCCACACCCGTCCGACAACCGCTAAAGATTTCATCTTGGCCGATGCCAAGGATGCCGACATGGCTTTCGGCTTGACAGCTCCGGGGAGAAGGCCGGAACCCTCAGACGGGCCTGGAACGTTTCGCAGCTTGGCAGAATACCGAGATCACATGCGGGAGATTATTCGCCAGGGACTGGTCGATATCCTATTGATGTCAACCAGCAGTAGTGAGGTCCTGACTATTGAGGAACGGCTCTTTGATAATTCCTCCGTCACGCCAGCCACCCGGGCCAATGACACGACGGATATCCATCTGGTCCGAGGAGGGAGATATTCCCAGGCCCCTTCCATCCCCTTTCGAACCCCCACGATTGATCAAATACAGTGCGGCAAGGCCTTCTGCACTCCGGAGGAACGCGGATTGGGATGCAATCTCGGTCTCTACTCGATAACCTTCAACAATGATCCGGAGCGCGATCACCGGACTCTCGAAGCCTACCGGGAGTTCCGCCTTGAAGCCGAACAAAAGGGTTTCCGTCATTTCCTGGAGGTTTTCGATCCCAACCTCCCTGGCGCCGTCGAACCGGAAACGCTTGGGCATTTCATCAACGACCACATCGCCCGTCTACTAGCCGGTGTACCGCGCCCCAGCCGCCCGCTTTTCCTCAAGATCGCCTATCATGGACCCCAGTGCATGGAGGAGCTGGCCAGCTATGATCCTCACCTCGTGCCGGGAATTTTGGGTGGATCTGCCGGGACAACCTACGATGCCTTCAAGCTCCTGGCCGAAGCCAAGAAGTATGGGGCGCGGGCTGCCCTGTTTGGTCGAAAGATAAATAATTCCGAACATCAATTGACATTCGTCCAGTTTTTACGAAGGATCGCCGATGGAGAAATCGCTCCCGAAGAGGCGGTTAGGGCTTATCACGGAGCGCTTCAAAAGCTCGGAATCAAACCCGTCCGCCCTCTCGAAAAAGACATGGAACTGACAGGTTGAATGAGCCACAGCAACAGCTACAGGCAGAAACCCAGCAGGCCACAGAGGCATGGAGACACAGAGAAAAACTTCCGGACGCAGATGAACGCAGACAAACGCAGATTTTCATCAGTCGGGTGCTCCCAATAAAGTACGCTGAACTGTTCGTCATTTCTCATTAGTTTCAGGTGGGCATATCTGGCACAGTGACTGGAAACTCTCCATTGGCCTGGATCTCCTGGCTTCGTGAGCTGAAACCTCGAGTGCGCCATGGACCCGCGTTTATCAGCGTTCATCTGCGTCCAAGAGTTTTCTCTGCATCGTAGCGTCTCCGCGGTCAGTTTTTGGTGCCAGAGGCCGCGTTAAGCCTTGGTCTTCTTTGCATCTCTGCAGTTTATTTTTTGATCGGGCTCAAATCCGATGTTCCAGCAGTTTTTCGCCTGCATTCTGAAGCTGAGTCATGGTCCTGTTCTTGCGCCGAAGCGCAATCGAGACAAACAAGGCATCGACTAAGGCGAGTTGGGTAATCCGAGAGGCTAATGGTGCCTGAAAATACTTGATTTCGCTAGGAGTGGCATACAGCGCGAGGTCTGCATAGGCAGTGATGGGAGATTTCATGCAATTGGTAAGACACAAAGTCGTGGCCTTCCTTTCTCGCGCAATTTTCAAGCACTGAACGGTCTCGCGTGTGCTGCCGGAGCAGGAAATGCCAAAGGCCACATCCCCTTTTTTGAGCTGGGTGGCAGTGACCAATTGCATATGCGAGTCGAATTGAGTGGCGGCTGGAAGGCCGATTAGTCTTAGCTTGCAGCAAGCCGTGTAGGCTACGGGGTAGGACATTCCAATTGAGAAAAACTCGATTTTTCTGGCCATTTCCAGAATCCGGGAAGCTTGCACCAGAATTTGCTCTGGGTTGATTTGCAACGTCTCCTTTAAGCTCTGAGCGTGAAACTGAAAGACATTTTCGAAAAGCGAGCCATTTGGCTGATCACTCAGCGCTTTCGAAGCAGCTGAAAATCCGCCTTGGGCCAACTCGCGCGCCAGGTTGATCTTGAAATCGGCAAATCCCTTGACGCCCAGGCTGCGACAGAATCCCACAATGGAACCTACACTGGCCCCTGAGCCTCTTCGCATCTCTGAGATGGACGAAGAGAGAACCCGCTCCGGATCTTGCAGTACGTATTCCCCGATGAGTCTTTCGGTGGGATTCAGAGACGGCAAAATGGCCTGGAGATAAACCACCAGTGGACGTTGTGAGGGTTGCGCCTGCAACAGGGCCTGCTCCGCTCTCGCTTTCCGTGGACGAACTGTTTTACCTTGTCCCATCGTGGCATCCTTAAGGTTGGCATTTTTGATGCGACCGTTAGAACAAATCTTCGTACATAATAAGGGAACTTACTGGCGTGTTTGTCAACTAAAAAACTTGACAGGCACGCCTAAGTTCATGCATAGTGACTGTCTTTGATCAAAGTTCATTTTATGACAATTATCGATGAATGTTATTCATATTCTCGACTTCCTCTTCCAATGGACACGAATGAGTTCATGAGTAGGACGACGTGCTGGGGTTGATGGCAATTTGCTGATTAGGAGGATGAATGCCGCTCGTCTCCCTGGGTCAATTGCTTCAAGACGCCAGGCGCGGGGGATACGCTGTTTGCTATTGTGAGTCATGGAATCTGGAATCGCTGCAGGCAGTTTTGGAAGCGGCGGAAGAAATGGAGTCGCCCATCATTGTCGGGTTCAACGGCGGCTTCCTGAGCCATCCGTCACGACCCCAGCCCGAGAATCTAGCCTTCTATGCCGGCATGGGGTTGTTAGCCGTGCGGGAAGCGGCTGTGCCGGTGGCTTTTCTGCTCAACGAGACGGACAGCCTTTCTCAGATCGCACGGGGACTTGACTTGGGATTTAATGCTGTCATGGTGGAGAGTGTGCATCTGGAATTGGAGCCCTATCGGCAACTGGTCAAGGAAGTGGTTGCCTTGGCCCACGCCAGGAATGTTTTTGTCGAGGGTCAGGTTGGGCATTTGCCTGATGGGCGGGACGGTACTGATGGCGACGGACAGATCACCGATCCGGCCACGGCGCGGGCCTTTGTTGAAGAGACCGGGATTGACGCCCTCTCGGTGTCCATTGGCAATATTCATGTGCTGACTAAGGGCAAGGCTTCAGTCGATCTCGAGGCGCTGCGAAGAATTCAGGCCGAAATAACGATTCCGTTGGTCGTCCATGGAGGCACAAGTTTCCCGCCTGAATATGCCGGCGCGGTCATCAGCTTGGGAGTCGCCAAGTTCAACTTTGGAACCGTTCTCAAGCAAGCCTATTTGGCCGCCATTCGAAACAAGCTGGCCGGCTATCATGAGCCGATGAATCCTCACGTATTCCTGGGTGTTGGGGGAGAACAGGACATCATGGCCGCCGGGCGCGGGGCCGTCAAGCTCAAGGTCAAGGAACTGATACGGGTCTACGGGTTCGCGGGGAAAGTAACACGGGGAAAGTAAGGACCACAGCGCATGAAAAAGCTGGACCGGGCCGCGACCGTACGAGAGCGTTTGAGGCAATCTGCCGGTTCTGCCCTCCCTGACGGTCGGGGCTCGGACTCCTGCTATTCTCGTGGGAGAATCAAGGGATGGGGCTTAACCGAACCTTAATACTCAATGGGAATGAGGTGAACCGATGATTGATCATCTACAATACCAAAAGGCTGTCGAAAGAGCCGAAGCCATGCTGAAGCAAGCCGGCATCGTCATCACGGCCGCAGAACGAGAACGTTTTGAAGTGGCCGACTTTGGGCTGGGAGAACTGGAAAAGACAGGCCTGCAGATCATCACCTACATTAATACGGAGCGCTGCTGCGCCAAGGAAATCATCATGTTTCCCCACCAGACCTGTCCCGAGCATCGCCATCCAACAGTTGGAACCACTTTGGGCAAAGAGGAAACGTTTCGATGTCGTTGGGGGAAAGTGTATCTCTACGTGTCAGGAGAAGCCACCAAGACACCCACTTGTCATCCTCCAAAACGGTCTGAGTCGCACTACACGGTGTGGAAAGAAATATGCCTGAAGCCGGGCGATCAGTACACGCTTGTTCCAGATACGCTTCACTGGTTTCAATCAGGACCGGAAGGAGCGATCGTGTCAGAATTCTCAACCCGGAGTACTGACGAAGCGGACTTCTTCACTGATCCCAGGATTCAACGGATGCCGGTGGTAGCAAAGGAGTGAAAGGCAACGTAAAACGTGATGCGTGAAACGTGATAGGGGATGCGATCTCCCTTAAATTTTATTGACCGAGACGGCACCTCACGTATCACGCTTCACGTTTGACGCGTCATGTTTCAAGCACGCATCCATAAAGCGCCATAGTTGCGCTACCAGGGAGCGGCTAGCAGGAAAGAGAGGAGTTATCCATGCCGCGTTGCGGCGCCACGGGCGATGAAAATTATTCCCCTCCACAGGAGGGGTGCAGGGGTGGGTTGTCCCGAAAGAAGGACCCACCCCCGAAGGCTGCGCCTTCTACCCCTCCCAAGAGGGGAGTTTCACAGGAGTCTCTCATGCAGTGGCGATCGCTGTCGATTCTTGCTGTTCTCTGCATCTTCATTTTCATTGGCACTTCTGATTTTGTCCTTTGTCAATCGTCCAGCCAGACCTCCGGACCCGCTAAAAAAGATACCCTGTGGTTTATTCCTCACACCCACTGGGAGGGAGCCGTATTCAAGACCCGGGAAGAATTCCTGGACATAGGACTACCTAATATCCTGAAAGCACTTTACATGCTGAAAAAGTATCCTAGCTACCGGTTCGTGCTCGATCAGGTTGCCTACGTGAAGCCCTTTCTGGAGAGATACCCGGAAGAGGAAACCACTTTTCGCAAGTTTCTGGCCGAAGGAAGGCTGCAACTCGTGGGTGGTATGAACATCATGCCAGACGACAACATGCCCGGCGGGGAATCCTTTGTGCGGCAGGTGATGTATGGCAAAGGGTATTATCGGGAAAAGCTAGGCGTGGATGTCACGGTGGGCTGGTTGCTGGATACTTTTGGGCACCACGCGCAGATGCCGCAGATTCTCAAGCTGGCCGGGTTCAAGTCGTTTTGGTTTTTTCGCGGCGTTTCGAGCCTCGACACCCCTTCGGAGTTTCTCTGGCAAGGTATCGATGGTACGCAGATTCCTGCCTTCTGGCTGCCGCGTGGCTATAGCCTCCTTTATGGCTCCCCTGGAGATACGGTCGGGTTCGAACGTTTTATGCAGGACAGGTTCGAGGGCCTGGGGCGTTTTGCCCGAGGCACGGACCGAGTCGGGTTGGCAGGCGCTGACGTCAGCGAGCCTGAAGAACACGTACCAGCCATGGTGGAGACGTTTAACCGGAAAAGTGATGCGCCCTTTAGCTTAAGGCTAGGAGTTCCGACTGATTTCGAGGCTGTAGTTGCCAAGCGATCCGACCGACCCGTCATCTCAGGGGAATTGAATCCCCTGTTCCAGGGCGTTTATAGCAGCCGGATTGAGATCAAGCAATGGTACAGAAGCCTGGAGGCTCTTCTCATCACAGCCGAAAAACTCGGGGCGCTGGCCTATTGGCTGGGATTGCCGGCAGCGGAGGGAAGCCTGTGGCGTGCTTGGGAGCCGGTCCTCTTTAACTTGACTCATGATCTGGCGTCCGGGGTAATGACGGACCATGTGTATGAAGATACCCTGCGTGGCTATCATTTCTCCAAACGGCTCGGGGATCAAATGGTAGAGGACTGGTTGAACGGCATCTCTTCCAAAGTCGATACCAGAGGAAATGGGGTTCCTGTTTTGGTATTCAACACTCTGGGTTGGACGCGCACGGACAAGGCGGAAGTGGAAATCGGGTTTGGCGAAGGCGGCATCCTCGATCTAAAACTAACCGATCCAGATGGCCAGTCAGTCCCGGTTCAAGTCCTGTCCGCAGAACATTACGGAGACAGTGGCCTGAAGCAGGCCAAGATTGCCTTTGTGGCTCGTAGTGTGCCGGCCCTGGGCTACTCCGTCTATCAGGTTGTGCCGGAACGATCTCGCAGTGGACTCAAATCCGGCAAGGAAACGGGCGTTGGCGACATCGACTTTTCGAGTGATTGGTGGACAGGTTCGACAGCACAGCAAGATAGCGGCTCGATTGAGAATCAGTATTATCGTGCTACGTTCAACCTCTGGACAGGCGAGATGACCAGTCTCATCGATAAAGAAGGCAATTGGGAAGCTCTGGGTGGTCCTGCCAACGTGGTAGCTCGGGAACCCGATGGCGGAGACTTCTGGGAGCTCTATGGTCAACTGCACGGAGGAAGAAATATCGCCATGACCAAGAAACATTCTCCTCCTCGGCCTGGAATGGCGGTGTTTAGTAATCAGCAGGTAAGTGGCAGTGGCAAAGCGCGCTCAGGCCCGGTTTTTTCTGAATACAGCGTTTCCCATCCCTTCGGAAGCGGACAATTTGCCACCACTGTCAGAGTTTACTCGGGCGTAAAACGAATTGAGATCAGCACCAAGATCTTGAATAACGAAAAGTTCGTGCGCTATCGGGCTCTGTTCCCGACCTCGATCAAGGACGGTCAGGGCGTTCACGAAGTCCCCTTTGGCGCCATAGAACGGCCGTCCGGGCTGGAATTTCCCGCCCAGAACTGGGTCGATTATGGGGACGGCAAAAAAGGAGTCACCTTGATCAATGGCGGGATTCCTGGCAATAACGTAGCTGACGGAACCCTCATGCTTTCACTGCTGCGTTCAGCCACGATTGGGACCTATTCCTCCGCCCCTGTTGGCGGATTTGAGCCGGGCGTCTCCTCCGACTCCGGATTGGAACTGGGGAAGGTGCTGACCCTGCGATACGCCCTTGTTCCCCATCTAGGCGACTGGCGCACCGCTGCGGTCTATCAGGCCGGAATGGAGTTTAATCATCCCCTGATCAGTCGCAAGGTAACTCAGCATGGAGGAATTCTGCCGAAGCGCTGGGGATTGTTGGAAGTGTCACATCCAAACGTGGTGACCTCCACGTTGAGACCCGGGCAGGGTGGAACGACGGTTTTGAGAGTTTACGAGGCAACCGGAAAAGCCACGGCGGGAGCCAAGATTAAGTTCCAGGCCAAGATTCTCACTGCTAATGAAGCCAATCTCATGGAGGACGCTGGCCGCAAGCTAGGAATTCAAAATGATACCTTGCAATTTGATCTGGGCCCCTATGAGATTAAGACATTTCAGCTACAGCTTCAACAGATGCATGGACACTAAGTACTCGATTCTATAAATATGCTTGCGAATGTCTCCAGTATCATCCTGCTCTTGCTCGTGCTCTTACTCGACTAGTTGGCAGAACGCCGAGCAAGAGCAGGAGCACGAGCACAAATGGAAATGCCTCAATTCCCCTCCAGTGGAGGGGTGCAGGGGTGGGTCGTCCCGAACCGGAAGGACCCACCCCGAAGGCTGATGCTTTCTGCCCCTCCCAAGAGGGGATTGTCAGGAGAGCCATCCATGCCACCGGAGGTGGCGCCACAGGAAATGAAAATGATTGATTCCCCCTTATTAAAGGGGGCAAAGCCCTTAGGGCTTTGGGGGTTGTCTTGTTGGCGTCTGCCCGCGCTCGCTCACGGGACAACCCCCTGAAGCCTTCGGCTTGTCTCTCCCCCTTTGTTAAGGGGGATTTTCAGAGGAGTACCCCATGAAAGCCTGGCGATTTTATGGCTTCAACGATATGCGACTGGATGACGTGGCGGAACCGCGTTGCGGTCCTGGTCAGGTCATTGCGGAGGTATTGTGTGTTCAACCCAGTGTCACCGAAGCACAGCTCGCCCGGGGAATACCAACTTTGGCCTACGAACAAATTAAAGCCAGGCTGGAGACCGAAGCTCCGGTCCAACTCTTTGGCCACGAGTTTTGTGCTCGAATCAGGGAGACCGGCGAGGGCGTTTCAAGGTTCCACCCTGGAGACCGTGTGGCTGCTCGGGCCAAGCTGCCCTGCGGGGCTTGTCCGTTGTGTCTTTCGGGACGAAGCCACCTATGCCGCCGGGGCCCGATTATCGGATTTCAACTTCCCGGTTGCTTCTCGGAACTGGCGTTGTTGCCCGAAATCGCCCTGGTGAAGGTGGACGAGAAAATTTCAGATAACGAGGCGGCCTGTCTTCAATCATTGAGTGATAGCGTCGCTGCCGTGGAAACCGCCGAAATCCGGATGGGGGATTCGGTCGCTATCTTCGGCCAGGGCAGCATGGGGCTTGAATGTATGCAGGTGGCTCGGACTTGCGGGTCGGGGAAGATAATCACGGTAGATGTGCGCGAGGAAGCCTGTCAGATGTCAAAGGAACTTGGAGCAGATTTTGCTATCAACGCCACTGGCTGCGATCCTGTAGCTGCGATCCGCGATTTGACCGAGGGGAACGGCGTGGATGTGGTTTTTGAATGCGCGGGTGGCAGTCCCAAGCAAGGACTTTCCGAAAGCAAGACTTTGCTGCAGGCCTTTGAGGCTGTCCGTTCCGGCGGCAAAATCATTGGTGTTTCCTGGTTTGGCCAACCACTTCAAATCAACATCGATTGGTTGCGTGAACGCAGCCTGCGTTATCTTTTCCCGGATATCAGTACGGTGGCGCATCTGGAACATACAGTACGACTGGTGGCTTCGGGACGAGTTCGTTTGAAGCCGGTGATCACCCACGTACTGTCTGGTATTGAGTCGGTTCCCCGAGCATTTGAAATAACCGGCCATAAGGCCAAATACAAGGCGATAAATCCGGCACAGGTATCGATATGTCCAAGAACAACTCAAGTTCCCTGAAGCTTACTCGGCAAAGGTTGCTTGCCTTTAAGACGGCGCTCCTCTCGGATGCCATGGGAAAGCGGGGGGCCATGGATCACGACATGCATTGCTTGTCTGCCAATTGCAGAATGGCAGGCCCGGCCGTTACGTTGCGTGTTCACACGGCCGACATTTTAATGGTGGGCATAGCTCTGTCACAGTGCCCGGCGGGCAGAGTATTAGTGATCGATGGGCAGGGAGAACTCAATACGGCTTTGTGGGGAGAATTGAGCACGATGGCTGCGCGTTTAAGAGGCCTGCAAGGCGTGGTGATTGACGGAGCGGTTCGGGACCACGCGAACATTCGGCGAGATCGGTTCCCGGTTTTCGCGCGCGCTGTGGTGCCCAATGCGGGGGGTGCTGAATATGCGGGTGAGATGGGCATTCCGATTCAGTGTGGCGGTTTGGTCGTGAACCCGGGGGATTGGGTTGTTGGCGACGAGGATGGCGTGGTCGTCATCCCGGCCGATGGCTTGGCGCCAGTAATGAAGACGGCGGCCCAACTGCTCCGGGTCGAGAAAAAGATTGGGAGGGAGATCCGGCGAGGCAAAGAGCTTGCAACTATCCTGCGCTATGAGGAATTGCTTAAGCGCAAATCCAAGGAAGGTTTTCTGCCGCAGATGCGCATACTCGACAAGTAGAGCTGTAGGATGCGTTAGCCGCTTTAGGCATAACGCATCAATATTGAAATGATCTGGAAGGTCACGCCAAAAACCCTTTAGTTGTAGGATGCGTTAGCCGCTTGGGGCATAACGCATCGATATTGAAATGATCTGGAAGGTCACGCCAAAAACCTTTAATTGTAGGATGCGTTAGCCGCTAGGGCATAACGCATCGATATTGAAATGATCTGGGAGCATCACGCCAAAAACCCTTTAGTTGTAGGATGCGTTAGCCGCTAGGGCATAACGCATCGATATTGAAATGATCTGGGAGCGCCACGACAAAAAACCCTTTAGCACTATCGGGCCTTAAATGAAGCACATCATCATCCTACCCGATCTTGGCCAAACCAGCAGCGAAGCCAAGGTTGTGAGATGGCTGAAGAAGCCGGGGGACAAGGTTTCTACGGGAGAACCCTTAGTGGAAGTGGAGACGGATAAGGCCACCCTGGAGGTTGAGTCCTACGTGGGAGGTTATCTGCGCGAGAAATTGGTGGAAGAAGAAGAGGTGGCGACCGCTATGGCGCCTATTGCTATTCTGACGGACGAGCCTGATGAAGCTTATCAGGAGCTTGACGCCAGTCCTTCCATTGTTCGGGAGGCTCGACAGCCCTCTGTTGTCCCATCGTCGAGCGAAAAGGCTGCGCCTACGGCGATTCAGGCCCTTCCTGCGGCAAGGTCACTTGCCAAGGAACTGGGCGTCGACTTAAGACTAGTGGTTGGAACTGGACCGAAGGGCCTGATCACCAAACGTGACGTTGAGCGGTTTGCTCAAATGATGGAAAGCGGCGATGTGGAGGGCAGGGAGGAGTAGCCGCTTGATCCAACTCATGAAGTGCTTGATTGCGCGGAAACGCCAATAAGGGCAGCCCGTGCTCATTGACGTCAACTTAAGCCATGAGGTGATCCCCGGAGGGGAACAATTTGAGTAGCCACGGGTGCAGCGATGGGATGCCAGTCCCAGAGCGGAACCCGTGGTTGGGCGAGTCACATTCCGACCCCAGAGGGGTTGAACAGGAGCTGCCGGAAGTTCAACCCCTTCAGGGTTGGCCTGATCGTTGACATGCGAACCACGGGTTACGCCGGAGCTTGCTCGTGGCTATTTTATTCAACCCCTTTGGGGTTCGCCTTGGCTTAGGTTGACTCCAATTCGCTCTGCTCCAGGCTAATCTGCCCTAAACTTGGGGTCGCAGCTTTAAGGGTGTCAAAAACAGCATAGAGGCTTCAAATGAATCTGACTCCGGAAAAGAAACTCGCCATGTACCGCAGTATGGTGCTGTGCCGCATGTTTGAGGAACAGGTGAACTCTTTATTCTTGCAGGGCAAGTTGCCTGGGACCATCCATCAGGCCCAGGGACAGGAGGCCAGCGCTGTAGGCGTTTGCCAGGCCCTGGAAGAGCACGACATGATTACCAGCACGCACCGGCCTCATGAACATGCGGTGGCGCGTGGGATCCCTGTGAAGTACCTGATGGCAGAACTATTTGCCAAGAAGACCGGCTGTTGTGGTGGGAAGGGAGGCTCTATGCACATTGGAGATGCAGCCCTGGGCATGCTTCCCGCCATTGCTATTGTGGGAGGTGGCATCCCGCTGGCTGCGGGTTATGCCTTATCATTCCAATACCTGAAAAAACCCAACATCGTCGCTTGTTTCTTTGGCGATGGGGCCTCTAATATCGGCAGCTTTCACGAGGCCATCAACATGGCCGCTATCTGGGATCTGCCGGTGGTCTTTGTGTGCGAAAACAATAAATATGGGGCCTCCACTGCGATTGATCAAGTGATGAAAGTCAAGAGAGTGAGCGACCGCGCGGCAGCCTATGGAATTCCCGGCCAGACGATCGATGGCAATGAGGTCGAAATCGTTTACCGGGCCATGCGGGAGGCGGCCGCTCGAGCCCGGGAAGGAAAAGGACCTACGCTGCTGGAGCTGGAAACGTACCGTTTGGTTGGCCATTCGCGTAGTGACCCGGGGCATTACCGCTCCAAAGAAGAAGTGGCTGAATGGAAGAAAAGAGATCCCATCGCTCGTTTTGAGGCAACCTACCTGACAGAAGGGCTTTTGACGGATGATCTCATCCGAACCATTCGATTATCGGTGGAGCAAGAGTTGAACGAGGCTGTGGCGTTTGCTGAAGCCAGCCCCGCTCCACTGCCCGAGGAGTGTCTCACCGATGTCTTCAATGAATGAGATGGTTTCCCGGCCTGAGAAGGAAGGAAGGAAGATCACCCTCGTCGAGGCTCTTCGTGAAGCGTTGCAGGAAGAAATGCGTCGCGATGAACGAGTCATCCTCCTCGGTGAGGATATTGGCGTATCAGGCGGGTTTGGCGGGGCTTTCACCGTAACACTCGGATTGGCTGAGGAGTTTGGCCATCACCGAGTCATCGACACGCCCATTACAGAAGCGGGTATTGCTGGTGTTGCTACCGGAGCCGCTTTAGGCGGCTTGCGACCGGTAGCTGACGTACAATATGGCGATTTCTTATTCCTGGCCATGGATCAGCTCGCTAACCATGCCGCCAAACTTCGATACATGTCGGGAGGCAAGCTGCGTGTTCCCTTGGTCATGCGTGCCCCGGTGGGCGCGACGACTAGGGGAGCCCAGCACGCCCAGTCACTGGAAGCCTTTTTCATGCATGTTCCCGGACTGAAGGTGGCTTGCCCTTCCAATCCCTATGATGCCAAGGGTCTCTTGAAAACGGCTATTCGTCTGGACGACCCGGTGATTTTCTTTGAGCACAAGTTGCTTTACGGCAGCAAGGGCTCGAGGAAGGAAGCTGGCGGAATTGAGGTCTTCGGGACAGTCCCCCAGGAAGAATACCTCATCCCCTTCGGGGAGGCTAAGGTGGTGCGGTCGGGGCAGGCTGTGACCCTCGTAGCGAACCTGTTGATGGTCCACAGAGCTATGCAAGCGGCCAAGAATTTGGCTGCGGCCGGTATTGAAGCGGAGGTGATCGATGTGCGGACACTGGTACCCTTCGATTGGTCAACGCTTTTTGAGTCTGTCAGCAAAACGGGGAAATTGGTTATCGTTGAAGAAGACAACCTGACAGGCGGCTGGGGCGCGGAAGTAGCAGCCCGCACGGCCGATAGGTGTATTGGGTACTTGCAAGCTCCCATCCGTCGCGTGGCAGCCCCGGATACTCCGGTTCCTTTTGCTCCCATCATGGAGAATTTCTATGTGCCGTCAGTGGAGAGAATCGTGACTGCAGTGACGGACCTGATGTAAACAACGTGAAACGTGATACGTGAAACGTGAAAACATGGTTGCGGGTCACGTTTCACGCATCACGTTTCACTTAGAACGCCGGTCACTTTTCATGCGTCAACGTTATTGCCTCGTGAGGTTTCTCTAATGGACGTGATCTGCCTGGGAATACTGGTCGCCGACATCTTCGCCAGTCCGATTGATTCCATTCCTGAGGCCGGCCACTTGAAGCTTACCGACCGGCTCCTTCTCAATATCGGGGGCTGTGCCGCCAACACCGCCGCCGATCTTCGACGCCTGGGACGAAATGTGAAAGTTCTCGGGAAAGTAGGTGAGGATCTGTTTGGTGATTTTGTTCTGAAGGATCTGGAGCGGTTGGGCGTCGATGTATCGAGTGTCAAGCGCAGTCAGAAACATCCGACTGCCAGCACTTTCATTCTCAACGTGCGGGGCCAAGACCGGCGCTATATTCATTGCATCGGCGCCAATGCCGACCTTACTTTTGCGGATGTCGATTGTTCGGCGCTGGACGGCGCCCGGGCGCTCTATGTCGGCGGATATATGGCGATGCCTGGTTTTGGTTCGCATGATCTGACGCAACTGTTCCGCGAGGCAAAGAAGCGGTCATTGACGACCGTTCTGGATGTGGTCATTCCGGCAGGCAATCTTCTTTCCCCAGAACAGATCGAGTCCATGTTGTCCTACACGGATGTTTTTCTGCCCAATGATGACGAAGCCTACGCCCTCACTGGCTTGAGAGAGCCCGCAGCGCAGGCAGACTTTCTGGCACGTTTGAATCCCGACTGCACCATAGTGATCACCCAAGGCTCGCGGGGTGCCTTGGCAAGGCTTGACCGAGAAGTCCTCCACGCCAGTTCTTTCAAGGTGAATTCCCTTGATGAGTCGGGTGCTGGAGACGCGTTTGCCGCCGGTTTCTTAACCGGTCTTCTCGAAGGATGGTCGCTCGAATGCACCTTGCGGTTCGCCAGTGCCGCAGGCGCATCCTGCACGCGGGCCCTGGGTTGTACCACGAGTGTTTTCGGTTTTGAGGAGGCAGTCGCGTTTATTAGAGAGAACCCGCTCGAGATTAAGCGAATGACGCCTGCTGTCAAACCTTGAACTTTGAACTTTGAACTTTGAACTTATTCTCGCGCAACCGGCTCACGTTCTGGAGAAGCCTGGCCGGAATTGGCGGAATGGATCACTTGTCTCAACACTTCTGGATCCGCTTTAAAGTGCAGGTCGTGCTGCGGAAACGGAATTTCAATCTGATGCTGCTTGAATTTTTCGTAAATCGCAAAATTGAGCTGGCTGATCAGTAATCCCTTCCGATGCAGCAAGCGAGAACTCCAGACCCTCAGTTCAAACTCGAGGGCGCTGTCGCCAAACTCGAGAAAGCGAACGCCCGCTGGTGGATTTTCTAATACGTTCTCGTTTTCTTTTGCGACTTCCAGGAGAAGCCTTTCCACCAGGCGCACATCTGAACTATAAGCCACGCCTACCGGGACTCGAAAGCGTACTTTAGAATCCCCATGGCTCCAGTTGATGACGTTCGAGGAAATGAAACTGGAATTGGGAATAATGATCGCAATGTTGTCATTGGTTCTGACCGTGGTACTGCGTGCTGCAATGTGCACCACGTCGCCGTTGACCGCTCCCACTTCAATGCGATCGCCAATCTTTATGGGTCTTTCAAAAAGAATAATAATCCCGCTGATAAAATTGTTGGCGATGTTCTGTAATCCTAAGCCTACACCCACCCCCACCGCGCCGGCCAGGATGGTCAGGGCGCTCAAATCAATGCCAGCCGTTTGCAAACCTATCAGGAATCCAAAGGTGATGACGATGTATTGGGTGAAAGTGGCGATGGCGTGTTGAATTCCCAAGTCGAGCGGGGTTTGGCGGAGGATTCGGTTCAACAAGACCCGCCGGGAAGCACGACCCAGAAAAACGATGACGATGATAAAAATGAGAACCTCAAAGAATTTAAACACCGAAATTTCTGACTTTCCTACCCGAGCCAGGGGCTCAAACAAGATGTCCCTGAACTCCCGCGACAGTTGACTGCCCCAGTCAACCAGTCTCCGCGCAAACAGCTGGGTCTGGGCAATCCATGTCAGGCACCCCAGAGCGAAAGACGACCAAAGGACAAAGCTGGCTAACCTATAGACCCATTGAAGGCCACTAACCATGAGCTGTCCCAAGGGCTGATCCGGTTGAACCTTGCGCGTGAATCGGCGCCAGACATAGAACAGAAGCCATTGGCATCCGATGGAGAGCCCTCCAATTAATATCAAGGTCATTATGGAATTTCGATCAAACACGGTAATAACCTCCACAGGCAATAAGGCGGTATTGGGGGTCTAAAAGCAGACAAGATTTCCCAAGATGTATCGTCTCTCTTGGGCGGATTTTCAGGGGAGCCAACCATGCCGGTCGGCGCCGCCCCCAAATAAATGAAAATTATTCCTCCTTCGAAGCGGTTGCAGGGGGGATGTCCTGTGGGCGAACACGGCACTGGAAAGCCGAAAGACATTCCCTACGCCCCATTGATAGGGCGCCATTGAGCATGAAAATGCGGTACCGAGCCGCGACCGTGAGGGAGCGGTTGAAGCAATCAGCGGACCACCCCTCCCTGACGGTCAGGGCTCGGATTTGTGCTATTTTCAGAGGAGTACCGGCTAAGACGCGGCGGATGATCAGCGACGCAGAGGAACTGTAACCTCCCGGTCCAGCACCATGGCAATCTCAGTACCCGAAGCCACTTCGACCTCACTTCCTTCCGAAAACAAAGCGCCGAGAGTTCCGAGGCCGGCGCCGACGGCGGCTCCGATGCCCGCACCTTTACCTCCACCAGCCAGTCCACCAATGAGAGCGCCAGCTCCAGCCCCGCCACCAATAAAAACTACATCCCGCTTGGCAGTGGATTTGCCTTGAACTTCCCCTTCTGGCCCCACTTCCCGCTTTTGACCCCTTTCATCTTCCAAGCGGGTCAATGATCCATAAATCGGGAATGCCTGCTGCGAGCCAACCTCCAGCTCGTAAAATTCGACGGCCAGGGTCGCGTTCTTCCTTCTCTCTGCCGGCGTAACTTCAGTCACACGCCCGTGAACAATGCTTCCTTCAGGAACAACCACAGTTTCGCCAACAACTACAGGGTTTGTGACATTTGCCGTGAATTTGTCACCCTTCTGAGCTGTGCGGGAACTGAAGCCTTGATTGAGCCGTAGTCGGAATACGGTATCGACGGGTATGGTGACGGAACTGCGCTCGCCAGAACGCGAACCCTGAGGATCGCGGACTGGTTTATTAGCTTGGTCAGGGTTAGCCGGGGCGCGGGCTGTGACCGTAGCTGTCTTCCCGGACCAGTTGATCAATGCAGCTACGGCGGTCCTATCTGCCAGGCGGAAGCTCACCTGAGATTGCTCACCGGAACGATCCCGAATAGGATGGCGAGTTTCTACCGTAATCACGCCGTTTTCGCCAGTAAGATTTTCAATCTCACTTTTGGCAATGGCAAAGGATTTGTCGGGCTTGTCTTCATCAAGGAAAACCAAGTAGTCCCCCACTGTTACAATCTTTCCCGAGGCTGATCCAAACGGGATGGCCAAATCAGCTTTTTGCACCTGTACGGTAATTTGCGCCCTGACTAAGCCAGTAGCCCATAATAAGAGTATTGCGACCAGAACACTCTTTATTTTCATTTTTCCTCCTGGAAGGGTTTCGGCTCATTACCCATAACCCTGGAATGAGCCGCTTCTCGGCGAAATTTTCATTGGCAGTTTCATTATAAGCGAAAGTATCCACACAGAAGCGGGATATTCCAAAATGGCGAGAATATAGCAGAAATCCGAGCCCCGACCGTCAGGGAGGGGTAGACCCGGCAGGTGGTCTCAACCGCTTCCTTACGGTCGCGGCTCGGTCCCACTTTTTGATACCCTGTGACTCCGCCCGCGGCATGGGAGACTTCCAAAAGTCGCAAAATGAGAGCTAATGGATCAGCAGTAGGCCGGTCAACGTGCCGTAAGTCAATTGGGTTAAGCTAGAGCCCTGGCTGACGCGGGGCTACTGAGTTGCGCCTCGGTCTGTTCAGTGGGCTCGACGGTAAGGGAGGGCAGGGACTTCGATCAGCAATTGGGCATCTTGCCAGTGACGCAACCTGTGTGTTTTACTATGAAGCATGACCGATACGATGGCATCTAGCGAAGGATTGAGTGGGAGCTCGCATCCAGCCCTTGATTATGGGGCGATTGGGAACGGGCGGGTTTTGGCGCTCGTCTCCCCAACCAGCGCTATCGACTGGCTGTGCCTGCCTCGCTTTGACTCACCGTCAGTTTTTGCCCGTATTCTCGATGTTGAGCAGGGAGGGACGTTCCGATTTCTTTGCGGGGAGGAAGAGGTGCGTGGCTCCCTTTCTTACCTTCCCAACACCAATGTGCTCAGCTCACGTTTCGAGCGCGACGGGTGTATCTGGGAACTCATCGACTTTGCTCCACGGGTTCCTGAAGGATTGACGGTCCATGTTCCCATCGAGATCGTACGCCTGCTTCGTCCGGTCAGTGGTCAGCCACGCCTCAGAGTCGATTTTGACCCCCGTCCCGATTACGCTCGCGCTAAGGTCGAGCTGGTTCAAAAAACCAACGGAATCGCGGTGCTGGGCGGCGCACACCCGCTTCATTTGAGCACCAACCTGCCGGTGCCCTATGTGCTGGGCCGGCGCGAGTTTATCCTGAATCGCCCTATATTTTTCGCTCTTTCCTATGGGATGAGAGATGCAATCCCCTCGCTAGCCAGTCTCAATCACAGTCTGGAGCTGACGGTGGCCGGCTGGCGGGCCTGGGCGAAAGCCTGCGCGCTTCCGATCTTCGCTCAGAAAGAGGTACTGCGTTCGGCGCTTTGTTTGAAACTGCACAGTTATCATGATACGGGAGCCATCATCGCCGCAGCCACCACCAGCATCCCGGAAGCGATGAGATCGGAACGTACCTGGGATTACCGGTATTGCTGGCTGCGCGATGCGGCGTTCGTTGTCGAGGGGCTTCGCCGGTTGAGTCATTTAAACGAGGGAGAAAGGTTCATCGCTTACCTGCGCGATGTGGCTGAGGCCGGCCCGCTTCAGCCCGTATATGGAATCGGCGGGGAGCGGGATCTGGAAGAAGAGTTTCTCCCCCACTTGGCAGGCTTTGGAGGCAATGGTCACGTACGCATCGGTAACTCGGCCTACGTGCAGCGGCAGAACGACCTCATGGGCGAGCTTTTGCTCTGTCTCGAGACGGTACTCAATGACCCGCGTCTCGTGCCGGAAGATCCCGAAGGATTCTTTCCGCTCATCGAGCGGCTCGTCGAAGAAGCCATTGCAGCGGCACCCACAAACGATACCGGCATCTGGGAGTTCCGCTCATTGCTGCGTCCCTACACGTTTTCAAGGGCCATGTGCTGGGTTGCCATGCACCGAGGGGCCGTCCTGGCTCGCCGTTTTGGTCACATCTGCCAGGCCGAACGTTGGGACGGTTTGGCGGAAGCCGAGCGGAACATCATTCTCCAACGCGGGTACAATTCAGAGGTTGGCTTTTTCACGCAGGGCCTGGATGGGACCAATCCGGACGTGGGAATCATCGACGCGCGTGATCCGCGCTTCATCTCCACGGTGGATGCCTACCAGCAACTGCTGGTGGATCGCGGCCTGATGCTGCGCTATCGCCACCCGGATGATTTTGGCGAAACCACCAGCGCCTTCACGATATGCTCCTTCTGGTGGGCTGAGGCTTTAGCACTGGCGGGGCGGCTGGACGAGGCCATTGAATTGTTTCACCGCGTCATGGGCTACGCCAGTCCGATGGGGCTGTTTTCGGAAGACATTGACCCGGCCAGCGGCGCCCTCCTGGGCAACTTTCCCCAGGCCTATACTCACGTTGGGTTAATTCATGCCGCAATGACCATTGGAGATTTGCTTGAGGCGCGTGACGGTAAAGTGAGAGCCTGGGCATAGCCTGGCGCTTGAACCGGCAAATTGCCGAGACTTGCTTTAATAAATATTTGACATGAGCAGATTACTCATCGTATCGAATCGCCTGCCGGTTACTGTTAAGCTGGATCATGGCGAGATCGTCGTCACCCAATCTGCGGGCGGCTTAGCGACAGGACTGCGCGGTCCGCATCAGCGCTCGGAGTCCTTGTGGCTGGGATGGCCCGGTGACGTTTCCCGCTTGGATGCCGGTCATCGGGACTGTGCCCGTTTACCTTACGCAGGGAGAAGTCAGCCGCTATTACGAAGGCTTTTCGAATGAAGTTTTGTGGCCGCTATTTCACTACCTGACGGATAAAGTCCAGCGCGATGCCTGGAGAAACTGGAGAACCTATGAGGAAGTGAACCGGCGATTTGCTGAAGGGGCGGCTGAGCAGTACCGCCCGGGGGACTTGGTTTGGATCCACGACTACCAACTCTGTCTGGTTCCTGCTCTGCTCCGACAACGCATCCCGGATGCCAGGATCGGATTCTTTCTGCATATTCCCTTTCCTTCCGCCGAGGTTTTTCGCATTCTGCCATGGCGTATTGAGATTCTGGAAGGAATGCTAGGAGCCGACCTGGTTGGCTTCCACACTTACTCCTACCTGAAACACTTCCGAAGAGCGTTGCATCTCATTCTGGGTATCGATGCTCATAGCGAGTACTTCCATCATCGGGATCGAGAGGTTCGCCTCGGCGTCTTCCCGATGGGGATTGATGCGGCGGCCTTCGCTCGTCTGGCAGAAGAGTCGAGCGTGAGGAAGGAACTGGAAGTCATCAAAAAGGACTGTCGGGATCACAAGCTCCTTCTGGGCGTGGATCGCTTGGACTACACCAAGGGCTAGCCCCGGCGGATGCTAATCGTGGATCGACTGCTGGAGCGTGAGCCCTCGCTGCGAGGAAAGATTCGCCTCATTCAGGTAGTGGTTCCTTCTCGCACCAAGGTCGTGTCCTATGAATTGTACCGGCGGCGGCTTGACGAGATGGTGGGCCGTATTAATGCGGCCCACGCAACGGTTAACTCAGTCCCCATTCATTATCTTTATCGCTCCATCTCCGAGCGGCAGTTGGTTTCACTTTATAGAGCGGCCGACGTCATGCTGGTCACTCCCCTGCGCGACGGCATGAACCTGGTCGCCAAGGAGTTTGTCGCTTCCCGCGTTGACGAAGACGGGGTGCTGATCTTGAGTGAGTTCGCGGGAGCCGCCGCCGAGCTCGCCGAAGCCCTTCAGGTCAATCCCTACGACATCGACCGCGTGGCTTCAGCCATCAAGAAGGCGTTAACGATGCCGGAAGACGAACGTCGAACCCGCATGCAGGCGCTGCGCCGTCGCGTCCTGGCTTTTGACGCCTACCAGTGGGCAAGCTCTTTCATCGGCACCCTGCAATCGATCAGCCGAGAAGAAATTGCACCTTCGCAGGCTGTGTCCCCGCCAGAAGAAATAGAAAAGGTTCTGCAGGAGGTCCGCAGCGCTGAAAACCTGTTCTTGTTACTGGATTACGACGGAACGCTGGTCCCATTCGCCAGTACGCCTCAACTGGCTGCTCCCGATGCGGCGTTGAAAAGGTTGCTGAAAGCGCTCGTCGCGCGCCGCGGCACCAGCGTTCACATAGTGAGTGGTCGACCGCGCGACATATTGGAGCGCTGGTTTGGTAGCTTGCCCATCAGGCTGCATGCCGAACATGGGTTCTGGTCGTGGCAACCGCCCGAGCGTTCGTGGGAGGCCGTTGGTGAGGTGTCGTCAGAGTGGAGACAGAAAGTTCTACACATGCTAGAACAGTTTACGGCGGCCACACCCGGATCCTTGATCGAGGAGAAGACGGCGGCTATTGCCTGGCATTACCGAATGGCTGACCTCGACTTAGGAACGCGGCAAGCAGAAGCCTTAAGCCTGAGGCTCAAAGAGGAACTTGACGGAATACCCGTTGAGGTGCTGCCAGGTGACAAGGTGATCGAAGTGCGCCTCCAAGGCATCCATAAGGGAATCATCGTGCCTCGTCTGGTAGACCAACATCCCGTTGCACGAATTCTCGCGATGGGTGATGACCGCACTGACGAAGACCTTTTCGCCGCCCTCCCTCCAGGCAGCTTCGCCGTGCATGTGGGGTCAGGTCCGAGTCGGGCCCAGTACCGCCTGGCCGATCCTGCCGCGGCGCGCTCGTTCTTGGGCGGATTGCTGTGAAGAAAACCAAACCGAGACTGCTGACGGGAAATACAAAGAACAGACCACAACAGTGCGGAAACTTCGCGACTAGTCTATAAATGCCACCCGAAGTTGGCACCATAACACAACGGTTAGTACTCATTCTCTGCACAACGTTCCAACGTTCGATGCGATGAAAATTGCTGGCAATGAGCCGGAAATCAGTTTGACCACAAACTAGCCCGATGCCCGGCAGACCAGGAGAAAAAAGTGAAGCCAGCCAAAGCGCGCGTTCCTCAGATTATCGAAGGTCTCAGGAAGGAATATCCGACTGCCGAATGCGCTCTGAACCACAAAAATCCTTTAGAGCTGTTAATCGCTACCATGCTTTCGGCCCAATGCACCGACGTGCGGGTCAACATGGTCACTCCAGAGCTTTTCCAACGTTACAAATCTGCTGGTGATTTTGCCAATGCATCACAAGCCGAGTTGGAGAAAATGGTTCGCTCGACGGGCTTCTTCCGCAACAAGGCAAAAAACATCAAGGCAGCCTGCCAGCGGTTGGTAACCCACTTCAAAGGCGAGGTTCCCAAAATCATGGAGGAGCTTTTGAGCCTGCCCGGCGTGGCTCGTAAAACGGCCAATGTGGTGCTCGGCACCGCTTATGGGATTCCTGCAGGGATAGTCGTGGATACTCATGTTTTTCGCATCGCCCATCGTTTGGGGCTGACCCGGGCCAAAACCCCAGAGAAGGTAGAAGCTGATTTGATGAAGCTGATACCGCAGGAAGAGTGGATTAATTTTTCT
>QHZP01000005.1:23165-30602 GCA_003224715.1 Acidobacteriota bacterium
CTCATCGTCTCATTCATCACGGCAGGCGCGTTTGCATGGCACGCAATCCTCAATGCCCGCGCTGCGTCCTTAATGAAGTGTGTCCGAAGGTAGGAGTGAAGAAGGCAGTAAGCAGAGGGCGGAAAGCAGTAGGCAAGAGGAAGAAGGTAGTAAGCAGGAGGAAGAAGGCAGTAAGCAGAAAGTAGGGGCAGTAGGCGGTAAGCAGAAAGCAGGGGGCAGAAGGCAGTAAGCACTAAGCAGTAGGCAGTAAGGAGAACGTGGTAAGCAGGGGGCAGGAGATACTCCGAATCTCCCAGCCACAGAAAAGAGGATGATGTGTATCGTGGATTTAGAGATTTGAGGGTCTACCAGTTGGCTTACAAACTGGCGGTAGAGATCTTTGTCGAGTCTAAGGCGTTCCCGAAGGAGGAACGATACTCTTTAACTGATCAGCTTCGCCGCTGTTCACGCGGCGTTCCCGCAAACCTCGCTGAAGGATACCGCAAACGACGATATCGCAATATGTTCATCAGTAAGATGGTAGACTCTGACGCAGAAGGAGCCGAAACGCGGGTCTGGCTTGACTTCGCTCGCGATTGTGGCTACTTGCCGCAAGAACGTCATCCGTACTTGACTAAGGGGTACGAAGAATTAGGCGAAATGCTAGGCCAGCATCATCAATGATCCAAGCCAATTCACGTAATTCTACCTCCTGCTTACTGCCTACTGCTCTCTGCCTACTGCTTACTGCTTTCTGCCTGCTGCTTTCTCCGCTCGCTCGATCCGCCGGCGATGGGTCTGCAATTCTCTGGCGCGTAGTCTTTCGGACTCCGCCAGTGCCTGTTTGGCCAGTTGCGACTGGCCTTGCCTCTTGTAAAGAATGTGAAGCTGGTAGTGCAGATCTCCGTACCGATCCATGGGCAAGGCTCGAATGATCTCGGCCGTAGCCTCTTCGACCTGGCCGAGGGCCGAATAGGCTTTCCCCAGATCGGCATGCGCTACCAACAGATCGGGATGGCGGGCAAGATTCTTCTTAAGATAGGGAATGGCTTCTTCGAAGCGGTGTTGGCGGACGCAGATGTCTCCCAGCTCAAAATTTGCCTGTGCATTGTCTGCGTCGAGCTCCAAGACCTTTCTCAACTCGACTTCCGCCTGATCATTCTGTCCGTTCTGCCAATGAATTGTCGCCAGCCCCAAGAATGATGCCGGACTGGTGGGTTTTAGCTGAGCGGCAGTTTGATAGTGTGAAGTGGCCAGGGGCCAATTCTTGCGCTGGCGATAAATGTCACCCAGCAGTACATGCCCTTGCCAGGAATTCGGATTCAGGGACACGGCCTGTTGAAAGGCGGCCTGAGCCAGCCTTTTGGCGGCCTCCGCCTGCCAGTAATAGGCCGCTGGATTTTGCGGCTCGCGGCTCACAACGGTTTTGGCAGCTTCGAAGGCAACCAGAAATTGACCCGAAAAGCTGGCACAATTGGCCAGTTGCAGTGCCATGGGCGTCGTGGAGGTTGTCACCTGCTGCAAAGTTTCCACGCATCTCGCGTATCGACCTCGGAGGCATAAGGCGCGTGCAGCAGCCATAGCAGATCCGTCTGCGGGAGCTGGGCGAACTGAATCCAATGCCAGTGGCGCAAATGCCTCTCCCAATTCGACGATCGATTCCGGTGAAGTCAGTTCCTTTCGAAGGGAATCAGTTACCGGCAAGCAGGTTTCCGCAGGCAATGAAGTTTGTAGACGATCAACCAGTTTCGATTGGGTCTGGTCGCTCAGGGAGGAAATGAAAAAGCTCAGCCGGGTTTTAAAATATCCTTTGTCCGCGTCGTATATGGCGCATAGAGCTTGAAGGCCGGTTGCAAAATCCTCCTGCTCCATTGAGAGTGCCGCCAATCCGAGCTTCGCCTCCAGGTTTTCCCGATGAAGCCTGAGTGCCGCGACAAATTCCTCCTTCGCCCGTAGAGTTTCTCGCTGCCGCAGATAAACGAATCCTAACGCGGTGTGCAATCCCTCCTGGTCCTCTTTGGCCAGAACTAGAGCCTAGCGGAAAGCTTCCTCAGCGTCGATTCCGGCGTCTTGTTCAATTAGAAATTCGCCCACGAGTCTGTAGTGATAGGCGGAGTCCTTACCGACCTCGGACAATCGCCTTGCAGTAGCTTCGCCAATGTGCTCGAAGCAAAGCCCGAGACCATACCAAGCGTCTGCGTCCTTCGGGTGGATGGTAGTGTGGCGTCGATAGACTTCAGCAGCCTGGTCAAATCTTTGCAGTGCAAAGTAGGAACTCGCCAAGGCCAGCAGGGCGTCTCGATTCGTCGAGTCGTGCTGGAGAACTTTCTGGAGAGAAGGAATGGCTTGTTCAGCCTTCCCCATTTGTACGAGGTCAATGCCTAGAATCAGATTGGCTGGCACGAGGCTCGCGTTTAGACGGAGCGCCCTTTGTAAGGTGTCGACCGCTTGCGGTATCCGCCCGGCCATATGGTAGGCCACTCCCAGGTTGCTCAGCGCCTCGGCTGAATTTGGTTGGAGTGCGACCAAGCGCTCATATGTTCTGGCGGCTGCGGAATAATCCCCTTTCATGAAATCGCTCCGGGCCTCGCGGAAAAGGAAGTCGATCTCACTCTGAGTCGTTGGCGATTGAGGCCCTGCGGAAGAGGAGTTGTTCATACTGGCCATGGCGGATGAAAATTCAAGCCAGCCCCCGAAAGGGGGCGAAAGATGGTAGCCCCGGGTAGAGCGCAGCGGAACCCGGTGTGACAGTTCCTCAAGAAATTTCTCCCTCTCCCACGGAAACGGGGGAGAGAGCCGGGGTGAGGGGGCGTTCCGATCGACTGCGAGACTATTTTCAGAAGAGAAGTTAATGTGGACCAAAACAAGCAAAAGCAGTGCAAGGCGATGTCTGGCCAGGCCATCGCCGCCAAACCAACGAGGCATGGGGCGCTTCTTCCTCTGCTCCGTTTCGCAAACCCGACTACTGAGAGAATAAACTGAATTGAGCGCGTTGACTATCGAGCTGGTTCCTCCGAAGGATTTCCGATTTCTGCAACGCGGCTTTTGCCGCTTTCTCATCACCCACCTTTTTATAGAGCTGGTATAGCTGATAATGATAACTGCCGTCGCGGTCGGCAGCTAGAGACTGTTTCAATTCGGTCACGGCTTCGATATCTCGGCCCTGAGACGCGTAAACCTTCCCTATCAAGGCGTGGACCATGAGTATGGTTGAGGGTACACCGTTAAGTGCGGTTTTTAAGTAGGGCAAGGCTTCCGCATAGTGCCGCCGATGAACTAAAACCTCGCCCATGAGATAGCACGCCTCTGGATCTTTGGAGCTTATTTGAAGCACTCGTTCTAGCTCCGGGAGTGCTTTGTCAAATTGAAATACGCGATAATAAGTTGTTGCCAGTCCCAGGTGAGCCGCCAGATCGTTCGGTTTGAGCTGGATTGCCTTTCGGTACTCCGACTCCGCTTCTTTGAAGTCGTGCTTTTCCAGATACGTCTGAGCCAGCAGCAGATGAACTCGGTGTGAATTAGGTTCGGCGAGACCAGCTTGCACCAAGGCGCTGACAGCCAGTTTCTGGTTGGCCTTGGCCCGCCAGAACAAGCCTGGCAGGCTTTCCGGACTTGCTTTGAGAGCCTCTCCACTCGCCAGGAAACTTGATCGATAGTCTCCAGAAAAGTAGGCGCATTGGGCGAGTAACAACAGATCAGCAAACCTCAATGGGGCCAGCTGGGCTTTCAGCTTCTCCAGGCATCGAGTGTATTGTCCTTGGGAATAGAGCCGCGCCGGGCTGGTTGGGTCCTTTAGGGATGCCTGCTGAGGGGACTCTTCCCGCGGGACATCGTCAGTCGAGGTTTCTGTCAGCCGAAGAGATGTTTCTGCCGGTGTTTTATGCCATCTTTCGAGGGCACCGATCAGAAATTTTGAGAGCTGGGTCGCCGCCTCGCTTGCCTCGTGCTGCTTGAGTTTCCTTTCCAGTTCTTCAACCTTCTCCGCGCTGAAGCCTTGCCAGAATTGCGACGCATTCGTTTCCACAAAACTACGATCGACCTTCCAAGCTTCTTCCAGTTGTCGCAGGCCGTTTAAGAAATCTCCCCGTTGATAGGAAACGCGCGCCAATCCTAAACGAGCCAGCAAGCAACCGGGACTGTCTTTGAGTTCTGTCAGAAGCTCTGCTTCGGCAGCCGCAAGGTCGCCCAGATTAACGTTAGCAACACCAAGCATTGCGTGTAAGCAGGGCTGTGAGGAATGCAATTCCAAAACTTGCCGGTAGAGTGTGATCGCGTCACGCACACGTCCCTGCTGCTCCAAAGGTTCCGCTAAGAGAACTCTAAAATAAGAGGAGTTCCGGTCAGCTCTTTTGAGTTGCTCCACGGCCGTCTGCTGAAGGCTCAGATAAGTGGCTCCCAGCCCATACCAGGCATCTGCATTGCCTGGATTGATCACCGTTGTGCCAAGATAAAACTCGTTGGCTTTTTGGAAATCACGAACCGCCGCGTAGGCTTGTCCCAAACCCAAGGTAGCTTGTTCATCGCGGGGATTCAGAGTATGAGCTCGTTGCAAGTAGGGGAGGGCTTGGCGCGGCTGCTGTGTTCGCAGGAGATCGAGACCGAGGAACAGGTTGGGAACAAAGAGCTGCGGCTTCTGGCGAAGCGCGGCCTCGAAGTGTCGAATGGCTTCATTGTATTCTCCAAGCAAGTGGTGCATCAGGCCGAGGTTAGCGCGAACCTCCACGAGTTGGGGCTGAAGTTTCAGCATCTCTCGATAGCTGGCAGCGGCTGCACGGTAGTCGGCGCGGCTCTGAGCTTCTTGGGCGCGCGAGGAAAGCTCGTCCAATACTGTGTCAGAGTTAGAGATTGCTTGACCCCGGCTCGCCACGGGCAATAGGAGAGCCAGGAAGAGAATTGAGCTGAGGCTTTGTTGTTGGCGATAGCAATCCATTGATGAAGCAGTGAATTGAGAATGTGGGAGCGGACCTCTGGGCCGCGACCGTGACTCAACGGGTTCTGGTCGCCGTCCGGAGGCCGGCTCCCACATTCAAATGTCCAAACTCCCAACCCCTCCCGTGCAGGGGACTAGTTTTCATCCCTCGTGGTGGTCTCACGCATCAATGAAGGGCTCCCCTGAAGCGTTACCAGTGAATCTTCAATCCGAACTGAATGTCCCGCGGCGGGAGAGCACCGGTGACTTGACCAAAACCGGGATCTCCAAAAGTTGTGTTCGGTGCGTAAAAGTTGGGGTGGTTAAAGGCATTGAACATCTCTGCTCGAAATTGAATTTTTATCCGCTCCTGCCAATTCCACCACTTTTGGATAGCCAGATCCCAGGTGTTAAGACCGGCTGCGCGCAGATTGGACATATACCGCGGCACATTTCCAAAAGTATAGGCTGCGGGTTGCGTAAAGGCGTCGACATTAAACCATCGGTCGATGGTGGGACTGGAGACATGGGGATCGCCGCTAAGGTTAGGACGCTGGAAACCGCCTAAAGACCCCGTGTTATTGCTGGCGGCCGTGATCCCGAGAGGAAAGCCATCCTTGAAGGTGGACACGCCAGAAAGTTGCCACCCACCCAGAATCGCATTGGCAGCCGCGTTCATCTGGTCCCCGTAGCGCTTGCCCCGCCCAAAGGGCACCTCATAAATATAACTCAGTACCAGACTCTTGGGGATATCGTTGGGGTTGAGCGACTTTTCAGCGGCCGTGTTGTAGAAATCCCGAATCTGTGCGCCCTGATAAGAGGTCCATGATTCAAAGCCTTCGGCGTCATCCAGGTATTTGGAGATCGTGAAGGAGGCGAGGAACTGCATTCCTTGACTCCAGCGATGATTGAACGTGAATTGCACGGCGTTGTAATTGGAGAAGGCTGCGGGAGCTTGCGGATTTTGGACGCTGCAAAACTCAGGGAAAGGTCGTAGCAATTGGCCCCGCGGTACCGTGGGTTGGTCAAGGCCGCACCCGCTAGAGGTGACGTGTCCGAAGAAGGGGTTAGGAACAGCATCTAGCAACTGATTCCCCAAAGACAGCAGATTTGGAGGTAATTGATTCTTCTCGAGGAAAGTGAAAAGCAGTTTCACGCCGTGGTTCCCCACGTAAGTAACATCAAAACTGTTATTGGGAGTGAGTTCGTACTGGAAACCCAGCGACCACTGCTCCACATAGGGGGTAGGGCGGAAGTTTTCGACTGCGTTGGTGAATTGGCCGACATTGGTCAAAGCCCCGGCTGATTTGCCCGGTGGGAGGATCAGGCCGCCGGGAAAAGGATTGCTGAGCAAGTTGGTCGGAGTGATGCCATCGACCGTGCCCACGAACGGAGTGGTTTGTGTGAAGCCGGCCAGGCTCAACCCTTGATAGTCGCCAAATTCCATGGCGGGAATGTAGAACATCCCAAATCCAGCCCGCATCAATAATTTTTCTTTCAACAGGTACGTCAAGCCTAAACGTGGAGCAAAGTTATTGTATTGGGGCTGGTAGATCCCGCGTCGATTCCCGCCCCCTGTATAAACGAGATGGCCGGGAACGCTAAAGCCTATGTCCTTACTGATGGGATTCGGATCCGTGTAGTTAAACCAGGAATAGCGGTCAAATCGATCGGTGGGAGCGGTCTGGAAGTCGTAGCGAATTCCCAGGTTCAAGGTGAGCTTGCGAGTCGCCTTCCAATCATCCTGGAAGTACCATCCATAGAAACCTTTTTGAAAGGCCCCGTTGGCGTTCAAGGTCACGCCATTCTGGCCGCCGTTATCGCCGGTCCCCAGCAGAAACGAGGCAAACCCGTAACCGGTGTTCGGGCTGGCACCCGTAGGATCGGGTCCTTGGGTCATGCTGACCGGGAAATGGAATCCCGCCTGGGGAGAATTGAAGGTGTTCAGGTACAGACCCACGCCCATGAATCCAATGTTCATGGCATGCACTCCGCGCATCTTGGTAAAGTCTACCGCGTAAGTTCTGGCCTCGCGCGGCGTGGCGTTCAAGCCGCCCGAACCCAAGCTGGATGTGCCATCGATTTGGATGAAAGGAAAGGCGCCAGGATTGCTGTCGAGGAATGATGGCAGCCCCAGGCTTGATGGGTTGAAGGGGACTCCTTGGGGCTTGCGGCCTTCTACCCAGCGGTTGTATCCCAGGTTGACACTCATTACAAAGGTGGGGCTCAGAGTGAGGCTGTAGTTGCCGGCAATGTCCCAACGATTGTCGGGCGCCACTGTCCCCGGACCACCCACGTCATTGCTCCCAAACAACTCCCCCGCCAGTTGCTTGAATTGCCGTTCCTGCGACCAGCGGGCGAACATGCGCGATCTGTCGCTGATGACGTGATCCACCCGCACCGTGTACTTGTCTACCCCCACGGGTGCGCCGCCGGAAGCCGTATAATTGTTAACCAGGCCTCCCCCGGTTGGGTTCGGCCAGTACTGCAACAAGTCCTTGGCGACGGTGTCTCGCAGGCCATCCGGAATGATATTCCCTGCAAAAGGA
>QHZP01000231.1 GCA_003224715.1 Acidobacteriota bacterium
CCAGCTTCGTGCCCTCCAGACCGATGGTTTTCAAGGAACTCTGTCTTTGGAGACCCATTATGAGAGACCGGATAAGAACAAGGAATTGGCCAGCCGTGAGTCCTTGCAAGGTTTATTAGAGGTCATGAGAAAGGTCGACGGTGAGAGCTAGCCGATGGCGCTTTGCCGGCAAGTTACCCAGCCTTTGAAGACCTATGAGTCCTCACTCCTTTCCCAGCAGGTTGATGGATGAGAATTATTTCTATCCATGGGAGCGAAGGAAGGCCCCCCGAAAACTTTGGCCGATGACCCGATACTTCACCTTTTGAACGGCAAGATCCAGCTTCAATTACATGCCATTTTTTGTTCCGCGTTTCATTCATTGGTTCTGCTTAGCAGCCCTCTTCCTGCCCGGGCCCACCGAAGCTCAAGAACAACGAAAAAAGTTGACAAGCGATATACGAGAGATCGTTCTCGAAAACCGGTTTCTGTCACGAAAACCTCGCACTTCGCCAATCTGCTGACGGGTGAAAACCTGGTAACGGCGTCTCCCGAGTTTCAAATCAAATTGGAAAATGAGCCGCTCTTAACCAGTGATGACTTTGTAGCCGACTATTACACTCCTACACTACTGGCCAATGATGTGAAGCGAACCCTGTTCAGCTTGACGGACAAGCGTCAACGCCTTCGCTTGGAGTTGGAGTACACGATGGGGCCTAACGACTTTTTCATGCGTAAGCGAATGCGACTTTACCCGCTTCAAACAAACTTGGCCCGTCTTCTTTGGGTGTCGGTCGAAGCGCTGAAGATTGCGAATGCCCAATCCGTTTATGTTTTCTCGGCCGGACAACCCGAGAGGGAAAAGAACCCTGACAACACTTCCTATCAATATCAGTCCTTGGGCCAGCCCGTTTATTTCAACAAGAGTTTTTTTTGGGGCATGGAACATCCAGCCGGTCGGAATCATTTTGCCGAAGGAATAATAAGTTGCACTCAGGATCCTGGGAGGCGCATTCCGAGACAAGGCTTCGAATCCCATCCCGTTGTCGCAGGCATTTCTCCCCGCGAGGAGATCGAAGACTGGTTCCTCCGCTATGTCGATAGTGTTCGTTTGCCCTCACGCTTTCTCACGATTTACAAGATTCAAAATGATCGAAGCAACAATGAAGTCTCCGAAGAAAGCCTGAAGAGAACGTTTGAGGAGTTTCAAAAGAGTCTTCACGCCATTCACCTGGATGCCATAGTATTGGGGGGGAATTGGTGGCATCACAACCTTCAAGCACAGACTGATGCTGCACAATTTCCGCCCAGACTTGATCGCTTGCGGGAGTATCTGGAATCAAAGAGCAGTGGCCTGGGGCTCTATCTTCCTTTGACCATTCCCTTCAGCGAGAGTGAAATCCAAAAAGGTTATGAGACGCTGTGGCAAGTTTCTGTCTTGCGGGCGCTAAATACAGAGAGGCTTTGAAGAAATATTTGAATGAGCTTTATCGAGAGGCCCCCTTGCGCTTTGTGAGACATGATGTGGAGGATTGGCTATGTACGTCCCGCGATCATGGTCATCCGGCCGAGGAGAGTTCGGCGGTTCAAGCCGCCACGGATGCCTTGATCGACGTTTTGCAACTGGAAAGATCGCTCAATCGCGAACTGTATATCAGCCTGGCGGGGAAGGTTTGGCCAAGTCCCTGGTGGTTGCAGTATGCCGACAATGTTTGCCTGGGAGGTATCGGACGGGGCTATGGCGGCATGGACCTCTCTCCGCGAGCTCGCGATTGGGAAATCAATCATCTTTCTATTACATTGCGTAAATGCCTGGCGAATGGCCGTTTTCAGTTTCCGTTGTCACGCTTGATGACGGGTAGCCTAACACGGGCACTCCACGAGGAATCAGGCGGCATGAGGGAGCCCGAGGACGCGTGGGCGGACGCAGTAGCTGAATATCTGATGCGTGGGCAAGATTTAATAGAGTTGGATTTTAACCTCGAGCGTTTAAATGCGAGAGATTGGGAGATAGTTGATCGCGGGCTCCAGTGGAAAGCCAGTCGCAAGGGTTTGTTTCAAAGAGGTGTTCTTATTGGAGGAGATCCCGACAAGGGAGAACCACATGGATATCTGCACTGGAATGGGTCCCATGCCATAGCCCTGTTACGCAATCCTTCACCTTCTCCGCGTGAAGTGAGTTTTCAATTGCCTCGGTCTTTGCGAGGCTCTCTGAGAATGTTCGAGACTTATCCGAGGTGCCGGCAGGAAGTTCAACTTTTGAAAGCAGGCGACATTATTAACACTTCAATGGAGGGATTGGAAACACGGGTCCTGGAAATGCTGCCCGAGAACGCTCTGAATGTTCCTCTGCCCTTTAATATGGATTTTATGTTCTTAACGCAACGGTCGGCTGAGCCTGTATCTGGAACAGTGGTCCTCAAGTTATTTGGCGATACGTCCAAGATCTGGTTCTCCCAGTCACAGGGAATTGCTGGATTACAGCTCGCCGGACAATCAATTCTTTTAGATTCGTCCGGAAAGGCTGATCTGCAAGCTCAGGAGAAAGCAATGACGATGGTCGAGGCCCACAAATCTTTGAGCGAGAGAAAAGCGGAAGTCGGTGTATATGCCAAACGCGGCGCTCAATTGACTTTGCCTGAATGGCCTGGCGTGACATCGGAATTGACCCTTTGGCTTGTACAGACCGGAGAACAGCGGCGAATGTCCCCTTTATATGTCACTCTGAACCGGAAGCAATTGGATCTGGGAACACCGGAGAGTTTCAGTCTAGAGGGCGAATCCAAGCTCTGGAATTATTATTCCCTCCCTCTAAATTTTTCTAAGCAAGCCTTGCTGGATTGGGCAGTGAAAGATGTCAAGGACGTGTCACTCTATTTATGGTGGGTAATACAATCACCTCGACCCGCTCTTGAAATGAGTTACACCGTCGCGACTGGCAAGGCCAAAGAAATTCTCACACCTCTTCTATTATCCCCTCGCGGGGAAAGCTATGTGGTCCATATCCCGCTTGAAGCGGGGAATCCTCAAGCGACGAGAGACAAGCCCTAGCAATCCTGCTGACAGATATTTCATAATGCCTTTGGCGAACGACTGACTGGCGTAGCACCAGCCGGGAATTCAGGCAACCCAAAATGGTGACTTCACACCCGTATTTTTTTCAAGGTATTAACTTCAAGAAATTGCTGCGTATTGCGTTCAGCCTGGGACTGGTGGCTGCTTTGATCAATTCCTTGGCCGACATGAACACTCATCGGTCCCAATCCCTGGACTGGCTCGAGATGCTCCAAAATCTCTCGCTTTACACGTCGTGCTGTCTGCTGGGGCTTGTCTTTGCCGAAAAAACACCCATGGAAAGCTTTCTATTTCGACGAGGAACAAGTTGGCCGAGGAAGGGATTGTCATTGTTATGTTTCGGACTCATCCCGGGAGGAGTGATGGGCATCACCTACCATCGTCTTTTCGCGCCGTATCGATTTAGCTCGCGCGTACCCGTTCGCATAAGAGCCATAGAAAACCACTATGATACATTTCTTCTTTCCCTGAGGGCCGGAGTAACCGAGGAACTGGTTTTCAGATTCCTGCTGTTGACAGCCTTTTTCTATATTCTGAAAAGAATGTTTCGCCCTCTCATCGAGCAGGGAATTGGGATGACCCGCTGGATTCCATTGTTATTTTCACTTCTCTTATCGTCCCTCTTGTTCGGTGTGGTTCATGGGAGCTATGGTTTCATGATTGCTTTGCTCGGTATCGCTTATCTTAGAGGGGGGCTGGAGAGCGCTATCTTGGCGCATTTCCTAGCAGATTTTTTCTTTTTCAATATGACCTATCTTTAGTTTTGATGACTACCAATACTTCCAACGGGTTCTTTCCTTCAGTAGCAACTCGCGGCCATCGCTGGAAACGCACTTGACTAAAATGTTGGGAAACGCCTGTTCAAACCAATAGGTCTGCAATAACCCTTCGCGCCTAACTTCTACCCTCCACACATTCCAGTCGTTCAACTTTTCCCGCCCTCGAACTGCAATTTCAGCACTGGATAACCTAGGTGGCTTGGCCCGATTGTCAATCAAAGAATCGAGGACTCTGGTTCGGAATTGATGTCCTTCTTTAAATGCCAGACTGCGTAACGCCACAGGAAGCTGATCTTCCATGAGATCGCCTGGTCTGAGGTCCAGAGTTAGACTGCCATCTCCCTCGCCGTCGAAATAAGAGTGAAAGATAAGGCCTGATTTATTTTCCCAATTTCTAACTTCCTTGAATGTATTGCCACACCACTCCTGGCTTCCACTGGTTAGCTTGATGAGATTCATGGGGTTATGCCGGCTGACAAAAACGCTGGTCAGGTATCGGTAGTCGTAATTACCAGCCGGTATCGTCGAGACGACATTGAACTTCAACACTGGGATACTTTGATCTGAAGGGGAATCTGCCTTGACGTAAAAGTTAGGAGTGAAATCTTCTTTAACGGTAATGCAAATAGTCTCAAAGACTCTAGTCTTGCCATAAACTGTCCGCCTGGCTTGGTATTTGGCCACTTCGGCCAAACCATCATCCCAGGTCGGATTCATTCCCCATTCCGAGCTGGCAGCTGCAGCGGCCACATTCAAATTGTCAGGGTGACGGGGTCGCTTCATAATCAAAAAAAGTGCCAAGAGAGAAATGATTAAAGCAACAAAGTATTTCTTACTGAGTCGCATGTTTCCTCCCAAGATCCCAACCTTAGCTAGATTATAAGCGATATCCACTGCTTTAAGTCCGAGCCAGGCGAGCCAGGAGTCCAGGTTGACCCTAAAGAATTGCTTGTGTTAAGGTACCCGCCAGTTTGTGCCTGACGTCGGCGCTTACGTAAACAATCTGATTTGAAATTCCCACCATGCCTGAGTCAATCAACTACACTATAGAATTCCTCCAGGACATTGAACTGCTGCGTCAGTGCGTTGACCTTCAGCGCAAGGCTTGGGGATTTGCCGATGAGGATCTGCTACCGCTGCGGATGTTGGTTGTTTGCGCTAAAATCGGCGGCCAGGTCTTTGGGGCACTCGATTCAGACCGCAGGGTGTTGGGATTCCTCAACGCCTTTCCTGGATTGCGTGAGGGCAAGGTGTATTTGCATTCACAGATGATGGGTGTGCTCCCAGAATTTCAAAACATGGGCATCGGCAAGAAACTCAAATTAAGGCAACGTGACGAGGCCATGAGTCGGGGAATCCAGCGGGTCGAATGGACTTTTGATCCCCTCGAGACACGCAACGCCCGATTTAACATCGAGGTCTTAGGCGCCATCTGTAGACGGTTTTGTGTGAATACTTATGGCATGACCAGCAGTCATCTTCAAGCGGGGTTGCCTACTGACCGCCTGGTCGCCGAGTGGCATTTAGAGAGTGCTCGAGTCCAGTCCCGCCTCAGGCCCAACCCAATCGAGCCAGCGCCTATGCCGGCGTCTACGGCTGTCGAGTTACCTTCTAATATTAGTGAATTGAAGTCGAGAGACCCGCAGGCAGCCTTGAAGGTACAACTGGAATTCCGTGAAACGATCTTGAATCTCTTGGCGAAAGACTATTGCGTCACGAAATTTGAAATCGATCGTCATCATGAGAAGGTCCTTTATCATTTGGAACCCTTTAATGAGCATCTCCTAGCGCTATGATCCTCCTCGGCAGGTGGGTTGTTCCGGTCAGCTCTCCCTACTTCGAGAATGGTGCCGTTGTCGTTGAGCAGGATAAAATCCTTGACTTTGGACCCTCCGCCACCATCCAAGCAAAATATCGCCAGCACCAAATTCGAAGTTATCCTGACGCCGCTATTTTGCCCGGCTTTGTGAATGTCCACACGCATCTGGAACTGACTGTATTACGCGGCTATTTGGAAAATCTTCCTTTCTGGAACTGGATCCAGAAGCTGACCAGAACCAAGTACCAGGTTTTGACTTATGACGAACTTGTAGTTTCGGCATTGTTGGGTGCGGTAGAGGCGATTCGAGCCGGAATCACAACAGTGGCTGATCCCATGGATCTGGGGGCAAGCCTGGAGGCTGTGCTAACCAGTGGATTAAGAGCGGTCCTTTACCAGGAGTGTTTTTCACCTAAAGAGGAAGAAGCCGACCAGGTGCTGGAGAGGTTGCAGAGAAAAGTCGAAGAACTCAAGGAAAAAGTTAACAGGTGGCCGGAAGACGCTTTGTTTCCGGCGACAGACCAGAGCTCTTCGACCACCCCTTCGGATACCGAACGACCCCACACTCGCCTGACACTGGGAGTATCGCCCCACGCTCCTTATACCGTTAGCCGATCCTTGTTTCAAAAGGTGCACACTTACGCCAGGACGCAGAAAATTCCTGTTTGTATCCATGCGGCCGAATCACGAGCCGAGATCCAACTCTTGGAGAAAGGCCTTGGCCCGATCATGCAGTCCTACCGAACGCGAGGGGTTGACTGGCAGCCACCCGAGTGCAGCCCGGTTCAATATTTGCACCGGTTGGGAGTGATTACGGATTCCACGCTCCTGGTGCATTGCGTTCACTTGACGGACCACGACTACAAACTTATTGAATCGGAAAAGGCCAGTGTGGCCCATTGCCCAAAATCAAATTGGAAGCTTGGGCACGGCTATATGAACCTCAAGGCGATGCGTCAGCGGCAGATCAGGCTTGGCCTTGGAACTGATAGTGTAGCCAGCAATAATAATATGGACCTCTTTGAAGAAATGCGATTTGCTCTTTTCAATCCCTCCTGGCTCGAAGCGACCCCTGCCGGTTCAGGTATGAAAGCTTCAATTTTAGCTTTCGGCGCCGAAGATGCGCTTCGCCTCGCCACCCTGGGAGGAGCCGAAGCTTTGGGAATGTCTTCCAAAATCGGATCCATTGAAATTAGTAAACAGGCAGATCTAGTTGCTATAGATCTTTCTCAGCCTCATACTTTGCCCGTATTCTCTCCTGTAACGGCGCTGGTGCTATCTGCCAGGGCTTCTGACGTCAGAATGACGATGGTGGGTGGAGAGCTATTGTTAGAAGAGGGTAAGATGCAGCGGGTTAGTGAGCCGATGTTGTGCCGGGCGGTTGAAAAAATCAGAGAGAAAATGTTGAATGCGCCCGGCTAGGATCAAGTTCTATTTCCTGATCACGACTCTGGTCATCCTCTGGTGCGGAAATTTCATTGCGCTCAAGGTTTGTTTGCGTGCGATGCCCCCTCTGGGAGTCACTGCTTTCCGGGTTAGTGGAGCTGCCGTCATTCTGATTTTTGTTTATCTCTTTTCACGTCGCCGCCAAGGCTTGCATCCACTGCGCAAGCAAGATTATATCTTCTTCTTCAAGCTAGCATTGACCGGACTGCTGCTAAACCAAACTTTGTTTGTTCTGGGTCTTAGTTATTCAACCGTTGCTCATTCCGCCTTAATCGTTACTTTCGGTCCACTTTTTACCTTGATTTTTGCTTGGCTCAGGGGTCAGGAAAATCTCACTTCCAGAAAAATACTGGGTATGTTTTCTTCCATCTCAGGTATCGTTCTTTTGAACTTCAACAGCGACTTTACTCTCCAAACCCAGAGTCTCTTGGGAGATTCCTTCACTCTGGCGGGTTCGATGGCTTTCGCTTACTTCACGGTCCTGAGTAAGAATGTGGCCTCGCTCTATGGCTCAGTTCCATCGACCTGCTTTACCTACTTTGCGGGCGCTTGCCTGTTGCTGCCCATCGGACTCCCTTTTATGCTAAAGGTGGAATGGCTTAATTTGACCTGGAGATCCTATCTGGCTTTTTTTTATGTTGCGGCCTTGTCTTCGGTGCTGGCCCAGTTAATATTTTATTATGCCTTGCGCAGGATGTCTGCTTCCCGGCTGGCCTCCTTGACCTACCTGCAGCCCGTAGTGACAACCATTTCGTCGGTTGTGGTTTTATCTGAAAAGCTGTCCATCAATTTCATCATTGGCGGGAGCTTGGTATTGACAGGCATCGTCTTGACACAGCGGGTGGATTCCAAGCAGTTCCTGAAATCCCTCTCGAAGGGCGGCTTGCGTTAACCCGCCAGCGGCGCCGGCCCGTCCATTTCCAAGGAAGTCTGAATGGCCTCGATGAGTATGAAACGGTGAAGATCCTTTGCCAGTCACAGTTACAGGCCATCGGCTCGTTTTTTGATCTTTCCCTTGCAATCGGTAGCAGTGTCTTGATACAATTGCGCTAAGAAAATTTAAGAGATTTGCTTGAGAAATTTGTTGCTTAATTTTTTCTTTAGGTCCGCCCTGTTTTTCATCGTTCCCAAATTCAAATTGTCAAGAATTGTGGATTAGTGTTATGGAAAGCCAAAAACCGTTGAGAGATGAGTCTCATCGAAGTCAGCCTGCGGGTTCGACTTTTGAAGCCCAGTTGAAAGACATAATCATGAATCATCTTAATTTGCTGTCGGAAGAAGGCAAAGAGAAAGTCCTGGATTTCATTAATACACTAATCGATCTCGAACAGAGAAAGCTGGAATTCAATCGACGTCAGGGCCGATTGTATAATTGGTCTGACATCGAGAGATAAGAATTCCTCAAGCATTGCGTGTTCCTCACGCATTAAGCGGCTCGAGGATCTCAAGAATCCGTCGGTCAACCCATTTGCCGCCCAGGAAATCTGGACCTTTGGGAGGGAACGCCTCGGCTGGGTCTACAATTCCTACCCATATTTACTGCCAAGCTTTGTAGCGAGCAACCTCAGGCCGCCGAGAGTTGCGGGCCAGCCCCTCCGCCGCCCTTTTCTCAAGGGAGGGGTGGGGAGCCAATCGCGCAGGTTCCCGCAAAAGATCGATGTACAATTGAGAACGAATGTCTTTTGCATTCCGGTTACGGCCTCCCCGGGTTCACCGAAGAGGCTGAATCAAAAAGTTTCTCTGCCTTCGAAGACGGCCTTTCAGAGTCAAGATATAGATGAAGGACCATCGCACCAAAGGGTTTGACATTTCAGGATTACACCTTCGAGATTCTCTGCCAGCGGATTTGGAACAGTTGGTGAATATTGACCGGCTTTGTTTCCCAGAGGGTATTGCGTACGCCAAGGAAGATTTTCATTATCTGTCGAAAAAGAACGGCTCTTACACTGTTGTGGCCGAATACGATCAGCGGATTGTTGCCTTTGCGATTATCGTCACTGAAACAACAAAGATGCATCTGGTCACTCTAGACGTTCTGCCCAGCCTACAAGGTGAAGGAATCGGCTCCCTATTAATGAACCAGATCTTAAATCGCGCTTGTCTGGATAAGATCCAAAGGGTTGATTTGGAAGTTGCTGAAGACAACCCAAAGGCTATCAGTTTTTATCGGGCTCAAGGATTTCATACAGTCAAACGGCTAAGAAAGTATTATCCGAATAATAGAGATGCCTTGGTCATGACTGGAAAACCTAAGCGGGCTAATTTTGAAATTGGATCTCTTGTCAAGTGAGAATAGCCTATAATGACGTTTAAGCCCGGCAGGCTGCAGTCCCCTTTGGTCCAAAGGAAAACTTACCCAATGTTCTCTTTGGGTCGGTCAGTTCTAAATGGTCGATATCTGGAAATCTAAACGTTCCGAGGCGCGCATTGCCTTAGCGATGCCGGTCACCATCGAAGGAGATGATATTTCCAACAATCATTTTCGCGAGGAGACCACAACCGAAAACGTGAGCAAAAGTGGAGCCTGCCTCGCGGTGACCCGGGAGCTAAGATTGGGTACGGCCATTACGGTAACTGCGTGTCAAGGAAAATTTAAAGGCCAAGCGGTTGTAAAGGGAATCTGGATTGACGATTACGACAGGAAAACAAAGATTGGGATTCAATTCTCCGGGCCAATTCAGAACTGGGTTGTGAATTAGGCGATCACCAGTTTTTCAGTGGATCGACCAGTAGATTAGACATCCCCGAATCCTCTCAGGTTTTGTTGCATGACAAAAAAAATCGCCGCGAAAACTTAAAGATAGGTGGCCATGATATTGCGAAGGGGGCAGCCTGAAAAAGGCGCCAAGAAGCGGGACGAGTTCTTGTTCTTATTAGTCTTAGTCCGCAAACTCATGCTCTCCACCATTACTGTTGGTCTGCTTGCGAGACCCAATTTGCTTTTTTCACTCCAACTAAACCCTGTAAGCGCTGCAAACAGCGAAAGAATCGAATATGTGGTAGACGTTCGACAAGCGAGCAAGGGAATCTTGCTTATTAAGGCGCAAATCTATGGCCTGGCAGGAAGTGAGGTGGCCTTCCGGTTCTCAAACGCCAAAAGAAAAAACCCAGAAATTGCAAAGCGGGTTATTGGACTGAGCTTACGAAGCGCTAAGACGGAAATCACAAAAATCAACGAAGCCCAGCTTCGTTTGGAAACCAATCCAAATGAAATGGTGGAAGTTTCCTATAAGCTGAGGTCTGATCTTCTTTCGAATCTGGATAAGGGCACTTATTTGGACGAGGGTCGATGTCTTTTGCAATCGCAAGACGCCTTGTTTGGTATTGAAGATAAGAATATCCCCTTCGAGGTTTCATTCATTTTACCCTCGCGCTGGAAGGCAATCACTTTGGCCAAACAGGTTGGACAAGAAAGCTATGAGTTCTTAAATAACAAGAACGTTGTATTTTATCTGGGGGAGGCGACGGAAATCAGAGAGAGTGTGAACAACTGCGCAGTCAGCTTGGCCATTGAACCTGATTGGCCCATGGCAAGCGAAGATATTTTGCGGGAGGTGAAAAGGCAAATAATATACATGCAAAGCCTGTCTGGAGATTGGCAGCCTCAATCATTACTCGCGGTCTTCTTCGGTTCTCACAAAGACAACGGGAAAGCTGAGGCAGTGGCCATTGAAGGTGCAGAGTCGATTGTGCTGATTGCCCCGCAATTTATCTCAGCTGACGGTAACATCCTTAAGGACGTCAAATTCCTATTAGCCGGGAAACTAATTGGTTTTTTTTCCCCCTCCCTGAGCGCCGCGCCTGAATCGGAATTTCAAAAGGGCCTCACCAATTATCTCGCTTGGAAGGCTTGCCTGAAGACAGGTGGTCTGACCAAGGATGAATTTCTCGAGAAGATGGCAGAGGGGTTTTACGAGAGTGCCGCAACCCCCAAGCCAGAGGTTTTGTCAGCTCCAATCAGGATGGGATCTTCGCCACTCCGAATTAAACTTCGTGGGCCTCTCAATTTTTTTCTAATTGATTTGGCCCTTGCTTTTTTCGGTAAAGAAAAGAGTTCGTTGGACGAGTTTTTGCAGAAATTTCTGCTCGAATCCAAGGGGCCCCAGACAATCCTTGAAGGACTGCCGAGGAGTTTGAGATCAGAAGCCAAAGTCCCTGAGATATTCCTGAACAGTTCTGAATCGTTTGTAGTAACGGACTTGTTAAGACCCTATGGATTGCTCTTAGAGCGGAGGGAATTGCCCAAGTTCGATTTCGCCCTGTCAGAGACCTTCCAAATCGTGCAGCTACCGAGAGGAACGGTTGGCCTTCGTTTGGGGGATAGAATTCTCGCCATCAACCAAAATCGAATCATCAAGCCTGCCGATCTATTCAAACTGCGAAGTTCACTGCGGCTAGGCGAGGAGGCGACTCTGACGATCGACAGAAACGGAAGTACACTGAACTTAAAAGAAAGGTTGGGGACAGATACTTTTTTCCGATTGGCAGTTAATAGATTGGCTGATTCGGACAAGCGGCAGAGACTCGCACAATTCTTGGCAAGGACGGAGGGAGAATGATGGCTGGGCAAAAGTTGTCAGGCTGGCTTATTTCTTCGCTGTATAGGAGATGTTTTGTTCTGACTTCTGGCTCTTCTTGGCTGCGTTTTGAATTTGAGAAAGGGTTTCTCGTTCGGTGAGACTGGAATTGGCTTCTAGCTTCCGTAAAGTTTCAGAGTGTCTCCGAGTTGCTTTCTCAATGGCACGAATCGATTCCGTCATATCTGTCCCTTGGGCCTGCCCCCAGGAGACTCCCATCCAGGCGCCTTCCAGCGCGATTGAATAACCTCTCAAAAAGAAAGAGATGGCAGAAGAAGGATCTCTTTTTCGGGCTCTCTTGGCAGACTCAACCTTTGCGTCCGCGATTCTTAAGAATGCCTTCACTCGCTGGTGGGGGGTCTTGGCATCATAGGCGTAGTCCTCTTCTGCAGTGGTCAATTTATTATCCTCCTCGGCCATCGCAGCCCAGGACCTGGACACACCAGTCAAAGCCAAGCCACATAGGCAACAAACACTGAAAACCCACCAACGAAGACCCCTCACTCTTTTCATAGCCTCATTCCTCCGGCAGCGTTGTAGCGTTTGCGAGCAACTTCGTAGCCACGCTCAAAACTGAGTCATGATTTTCCAAGGAAGGAATTGACGCGTCGTTAAAAAGAATCGGAAGACTAATTACTATGAGCGAGTTGCCGATAACTTAGTTCAGCAGGATTTGGAAGCATGTCTTCTCCTCAGTTTTGAACTCTCTGCGCAAAATGGTAACTGAGCCTGGAAGCTGTTACATTTTTCTTTGCTAGGGTCACTTGGTGGGCGACAAAGTTCAAACTTTGCTCGAGTTTGTTAACCTGCCATTCCCTCACCCAGGGAGCTTTCTCAAAGCTCCCATGCCTCTCACTTGGGGAGAGGGGTGAGGGGCTTGAGAAGCCTTCACCAGGCCGGATGAGGGACCTTAGAGATATGAGGTTGCTCGCTACATCTACAGGGCCATGTTAGATCGCAATTGAATTTGCCCTAGCCATAAACTATACTGAACCATCGGCTGTCTCCGGTTGTCCGTTGCATATTAACTTTGTGGGAAAAGCATGGATCAAAATTTATTAGCTGGCTCCAATGGTCAGTCTGTGCTGTCAAGGGAGGACCAGAACGTCCTGGAATCGGAACTTTCTCGGCGGCTTAATCTTTTTAATGAGATCGGCCGGGTCGTTCTTTCGGCGCTTGACCAGGAAGAAATCCCTAAAGTCGCCGTTGACGCGATTCATTTTGCTTTAGGCCTCAAGCATCTATCAATTTAACGATGTTGTCCTAAAGGCCCAGGCGGGTGAATTTGTGGGTGTCATTCCCAACTATCTGCGAAAGAATCTCAATGACGGAGTCTTGGGGAGATCGGCCCGGACAGGTGAACGTCAAATTGTCATCGTTTCAAGAGAGAATCTCAATGAAACATTGGTGGGGCAACCGGTCAAAGAGGTCTACTTGCCTGTCAAGATCGCGGGGCAGACTTTTGCCATTTTGTATGCGGCTAGCGAAATCGCTGCTAACACAAAGAATTTTGAAATTGCGGCGCTTGAAACCATAGCCGGGCAGTTGGGGATTGCCATTGAAAACGCCCGATTATTTACGGAAGTCAATCAAACTCAAAGAGACTTGGGACTTCTGTTGGATTCCAGCAAAGACTTGAGTTCTTCCCTGGAGTTGAATTTCATCATTGATCGCGTTGCCTACCGGTTGATGGATATCATTCCTGACTCGCGCTTGGCCATTATTCAATGTCAGGACCACGACAAAGCAACCTTGAGGCGTTATTACAGCAAAGCCAGCATTGAGAACAAGAACTATTCGGTGATCAATGTCAAAATTACGGATCATCCGGAATTGTCCGAAGCCATTCACAGGCGCAAAACGACAGTAACCTATCACACGAACAGCAGCATTCTCCCCCGCAATGTAGCAGATGAACTGAAGTCCACCGAAACGACGCCCTTCTTGACGATTCCGCTGCTCGCCAAAGAAACGACCGTTGGGTTCATCGTCGTAAACAAATTTGGTTTCCGCCGTTCCTTCAGCGACAAAGAAGCCGGAGTGTGTCAAGCTCTCGCCAACCTGGCTTCGATTTCATTGCAGAATGCTAGTCTGTTTGGTCAGATCAACGTTGCCAATGAGCAGCTCAAGAAGTTGAGCAATTTAAAGTCGGACCTGCTCCATATCATCTCGCATGACCTTAAATCGCCACTAACCGTCATTTCTGGATATGCAGAGATCCTCTTAGATGGACCTGATAAGGTCGCCGAGAACTGGGAATCGATTCTTCAAGAGATAATCGCCCAAACTCGCATGATGGCTCGACTCATAGAAGATACGTTAGCGATTTCTAAAATTGAATCGGGAATCATTGAACTCAACTTGGAAGATCTGGATGTCACTTATCCCATTGAGAACATCGTCGCCATTCACCAACACGAATGTCGCTTCAAGAAAGAATTACCTGCCCTCCTTCCGAAAGTTCGAGCCGACAAGTTAAGGCTGCATGAAATACTGGACAACCTGGTGACGAATGCCATCAAATATTCCGGTTCCGACAACGAAGTTACCATTTCGGCCTTGCACAAGCCCCAAAATGAAACCATGGTTATTGCGGTTAGAGATAAGGGTTTCGGAATTCCCCAAGAGGAAATTCCTAACTTATTTAAGAAATTCTACCGCATCAAAAATGAGGCCTCACGCGGAATTCCAGGAACAGGACTGGGGTTGTACATTGTCAAACAGATGGTGGAAGCTCATCAGGGTGAGATCTGGGTCGAGAGCATGCTGAACCAAGGAAGCACTTTCTCCTTCAGTCTTCCCTTAGCGAAATGAATGAATTTATCTCAGAGCCTGATGGGAAGGATTGGGCCTGAGCGTAGTTCTTTAGCCTGTTTTGCTTTCAGCAAGCGAAAAGGAGGTTTTAATGCCTGGCAAAATGTTTGAGAAATTCAGGCACCTGTTTGAGCCAAAGGAAAGGAGTTCAGAGCCCGCAGGCGACCTTGAACGAATTCATTACCCCATGCCCGAACCAGAGAAATATGATTTCTACTATCTCGATCCGTTGTCAAAGCGCAAAATGACCATTTGTAATTTGTTTGCCAATCATCATAAAACGGTTGCGGAGATTTGCAGCTTGTTGGAGACTAGTCGCAAATTGGTCATCGACACCCTCATTGAAAACAAGCTCTTGAAGGAACGCCGCAAAGCCACTCGCCCCCATACACCTGCCCCTGAAGAAATTCGAATGAAGTGATGTCTGCTTCAAGGACCTTTTCTCTCATAACAATCACTAGCTCCGTGGTATTGCTGTTGGGATTGAGCGCGTGCCACAAGAAAACAACAGCCGTGGCCATTCCCACGGATTCAACCATCCCCACTACCGCCAGCCTGCCTCCTGAAGAAAAGATTGGCTACGCCTCCTGGTATGGAGATCCTTACCATGGCCGGCGTACCTCTAACGGTGAGACCTACAATAAGTACGGCTTGACGGCAGCTCACCGAACCCTGCCTTTCGATACCGTTGTCAAAGTCAAGAATCTGACGAATGGCCAAATCGTAAAAGTAAGAATTAATGATCGTGGCCCCTTCAAGGAGAACAGAATCATTGATCTTTCTTATGCCGCTGCTAAGGAAATTGGCATGCTAGGGCCCGGGACTGCCAGAGTGAGCCTTGAAGTTCTTGAAATCGTCTCGAATCCGTTTCCGTTAACTATTCAAGTGGGCTCTTTTAAGGAAAAGAACAACGCTGAGAAAGTAAGAAAGGAATTGCAAAAGCACTACCAGCCGGTTTTAATCAAACCTTTTGAATCTCCGGAGGGCCGCTATTTTCAGGTATTAGTGGGTGAGTACAAAAATCAGCGGCTTGCTTCCACGGCTCTCCGGGAATTGAAAACCCGCCATTACGATGGTCTCATCGTCCGCTTGGACCCTTAACTCGATCCCCCATCCTGGTCAAGGTTTGACAATCATTCTTGCGTAAGTTACACTCACCCTTCGATTTTCGTCAGTCCTGAATGGAAAGATGAGACAACGATGAAAGGTGTTGTGCTCGCTGGCGGACTGGGCACGCGGCTCTTTCCGCTAACCAAAATCACCAACAAGCATCTGCTGCCCATTTACGACAAGCCCATGATTTTTTATCCCATTCAGACGCTTGTAGACGGGGGCATCGACGACATCCTGATTGTCACCGGGGGTAACAACGCAGGGGATTTTCTAAAACTCCTGGGAAATGGAAAAGAGTTTGGACTTCGACACATCAACTACACCTATCAGGAAGGGGAGGGAGGAATTGCTGCCGCCCTCAGCTTGGCCGAGTTTTTTGCGGATAACGGGCCGATCTGTGTGATTCTGGGTGACAACATTTTTCAGTTAGGGATAGCTGATTCTGCCAAAGCCTTTGAGCAGCAGCGTGAGGGAGCAAGAATCTTGTTGAAGGATGTCGAAGATCCGCAGCGTTTTGGTGTACCCGTTTTTGAAAACGGCAAGATCGTCAGGATCGAAGAAAAGCCTGGCGCCCCGAAATCGAAATATGCGGTGGTCGGGGTATATTTTTATGACCGCACCGTCTTTGGCATTATCAAAACGCTGAAACCCTCTGCACGGGGTGAATTAGAAATCTCTGATGTGAACAACTATTACATCCAGTCAGGAAAAATGACCTATGACGTCATGAAAGGATGGTGGACAGATGCGGGTACCTTCGAATCTTTGTTGAGGGCTAATAATCTGGTCGCGAATTCTAGACTTTGATCCAATTTCCTCGGCGCTATGATCAAACGGAAATACCGAATTGCTTATTTGATCTATAGCTTCGTTGAAACCTGTATCACCTTTCTCTCCTTTCTTATCGCCTATCTTCTCCGAAAGCAGTTGCCATCCCCTTATTTCGGTCGACTCTTTCCATTTTCGGACTACATCGGTCTCTTAATTGTAGTGATCCTGCTTTGGAATTTGCTGTTCGCCTTGATCCGTGCCAATCGGGCTGGAATAGCCAGAGATCCGCTAGAAGTAGTCAAAGAGGTGGCCCTGACCGTACTGACGGGAAGCGTTCTCATCAGCGCTGCCATTTTCATTCTGAAATATGACTTCATCAGTCGCCCTTTTATCCTGATCTTTGTTTTGGTTAATTTTATCTTTCTCTGCGGATTTCGTCTCTACGCAAAGGCAGGAGTAAGCCAATTTCGCAATCTCTTGAACGGAGAGCTCAATGTATTAATTGTTGGGACCAATGAAAAAGCTGCCAAGATAGCCAAGGTCTTGGAGGAAGCCAAGGAATGGGGATACAAGCTCAAGGGTATAGTTAGTGAATCTCCTGCCAAGCCTCTCGAAGGCAATTTGAAACAATATCCCCTTATTGAGCTGGATCAACTGGCTGAAGTGCTTAAAAATCATGTCGTCGACGAAGTCATTTTCGTCGTGCCGAAAGAGGCATTAGCGCGTCTCGAAGAGATTTTCTTGGTGTGCGAAGAAGAGGGAATTAAGACTCGGGTCATGCTGAGTTTTTTTCCTCATGTCACCTCCAAAGTTTACCTGGAAGCCCTGCATGACCTCCCTCTCCTGACGTTCACGACCACCCCACAAAATGAGTACCTGCTCTTTATCAAGAATGCTTTCGATGTTCTCCTGTCAGCTTTTCTTCTGGCTGTCCTGGCACCATTTCTGGTTCTGGTCGCAGTACTCATCAAGTTAACTTCCAGGGGGCCGGTCGTTTTTAAGCAGATTCGGTGCGGTTTAGGCGGGAGGAAATTTGTGCTTTATAAATTTCGGTCCATGAGCCATGATGCGGAACAGAGAAGAAGGCAACTGGAACATCTCAATGAAATGTCGGGCCCTGTCTTTAAACTCAGCCATGACCCGCGTTGCACACCGCTCGGCAGGTTTCTGCGCAAGTTCAGTATCGATGAATTTCCCCAGCTCTTAAATATTCTCAAAGGCGACATGTCTTTCGTGGGTCCGCGGCCTCCCATCCCGGAGGAAGTGGAAAAGTATGAACGGTGGCAGCGGCGCAGGCTACGCATGAAGCCTGGTCTGACCTGTTTGTGGCAGGTCAGTGGACGTAATGAAATTGACTTTGCAGACTGGATGAAAATGGACTTGCAGTATATTGATAGCTGGTCCCTCTTGCTCGATCTCAAGATCTTCTTGAAAACGATCCCTATAGCGCTTTTGGGCAGGGGGGCGCGGTAACGACCTCACCGTCTTATATCGTGCCACCAACTAGACAAGGGCTGCCGCCCTTGCTATCCCTGCCGCGACGCTTGACCGGGAGCCCGAAGCGCTAGCGAGGGTCATCGCGCGGTTGTCCCTCGCTGGCGCTTCGGGCTCTCAGTCCGTCCCCAAAACGAGAACAAAATTCTCGTTTCGATCCACCCTAATTCACCGCCGCGACAGGTCTCACGCTTCGCTTGTCACGGTTCACTGTCGCGGCGGTTCACTCACAGCGCCTTCAAGACCACCAGGGTAAAATCATCCTGGATGGTTTGGTCGGCTGCAAAATTCAAGACGCTGTTTTGAGCCAGCGAAGTAATCTCTTTGGCGGTTAACTGAGGGTGTGTTTTGACGAGATCCAGCAAACGTTCGACACCGAACTCTTCGTTTGCCTCGTTGTAGATTTCAGTGACACCATCGGTGTACAGCAAGAGAATGTCATGGGGTTGTATTTCAATTCTGCTTTCCTGGTAAACTGTGTCGGCAAATGCGCCCAGAACCAGTCCACCCGTTTCCAACTTCACGCACGATCCGTCTCCGCGAATAAGGACCACCGGGTTATGACCGGCATTGCAGTAAGTCAAGACGCTTTCCCCTTCGTCCAGCACTCCATAAAAAGCTGTGACGAATTGATTGGCGTCAGTGCTTTCCCAAAGCAGCTGATTCACTTTTGACATGATGGTACTGATCGCATAGTTGTTGCGGATCTCGGCCAGGAGGCTGGCGCGGAAACTGGCCATGATCAAAGAAGCGGGAATGCCTTTGCCGGACACATCGCCAATGACAACCCCCCACTGGCCTTCCACCCCGGCTGGAAGGAAGATTCAGCCCGGCGACATCGAAGCCCGCCAGTGGCGGCTCGCGGCGCGGCAGAAAAGTCATCTGGATTTCTCGGGCAATAGAGAGCTCTTGCTCCAGCCTGTTCTTCTCGATCAAGGCCCGGTGTAGTTGTGCCTTTTCGATCGAAAGAGCCGCTTGATGGCTAAATTTCTTGAACAGGGCTAAATCATCAGAGGTGTAAACATCCGCTTGATCGCTTTCCAAAGTAAAAACGCCAATCATTCGATTATTGCTCAATATCGGCGTTACCATGGCAGAACGGGCTGAATTTCTGGCATCGACATAAAGAGGAAATTGCGAGAGATCTTGCAAGATCACGGCCGCCCGTGTTTCGCCGACCAGTTGTCTGGCGCCTCGCCCCACTTCCAGCAGGCGGTCCTGGTTGATGTCCAGTGGATAACCGTAAACCACCATTCGCTGAATCTCTTGAGAATTCCTTTCTAACAGGTAAATCCCTGCCGCGTCATGAGGAATCAAAGAGCGCAGAGCGTTGATGATAATGTCAAGCAGCTCATCCGGGTCGAGGGAGGAACTAATTCTCTGGCTAACCTGAGCCAGGTTTTCTTCCTCTAGGCTTTTACGTTCGAGTTGCTCCGATTGCTTGAAGTAATTTAAGGAAATGGCGAACTGGTGGGAAAGCACCGTCAGATAGGCCAGATCGTCGTCGGCAGATGCCTCGGGGTGGTTTGCCAGAAAAACTTCAATGACGCCCAGGAGCGCTCCGCGACGAATTAGAGGGCAGCCTAGAATTTGTTGGTATGGGATCCCGCAGCTTTCGTAGATCACCTTTGAAAGAGGGAAGTCGGTCAAATCCCTGATGTAACTCGGCCGTTGGGAGGCCGCAATCTTACCGGCCAGTCCCTGGCCCAGCTTGAGCTTGAACTCTGTTGCCAGAGATTCGGACTCAAGCGAGTGATAGACCAACTCCTCGCGATAGGGATCGTAGATAGATATCAACGTTGCCTGGCAATGGATTTCTTCTTTGATCAGACGATTTATGTTTTCAAGCAGGTTACGCAGATCCGGGGCTGAGTGTAAATCTTGAAAAATGCTAGCCAGAACGGAATGCTTGATATCTCTTGGGATTTTATTGTAGCGGGGAATCTTCACAGTTTTGGGATTTGACCTTTTCATTATGAACGCTCGGGTGCCCATGATCTGATTGAAAAAACAACTTCAGGGCTCAAGGGTTGGGAGAGAATCGTATTCAGTCTTATCTTCAACTTCAGCCAGCCGAAAGGATCGCCTGCGTTCTGCGCATTTGTTGCACGCGCCGCAATGATGATGATCCACCGGGTTAAGGCACGAAAAAGTGAGATGTAAGGGCAATCCTTTGCCAAGCCGAATCACCTCGGCTTTTGAGAGGTTGGAAAAAGGAGTCACGATCTGGAACTTGAAAATTAGAGCTTGGCTGGCCATTTCTTGGAATTTTGAAAAAAACTCGGGCGTGCTATCCGGAAACGGGTTGTCTTTCAGGGGGCCAAGAGCGATGACGGGAATGTGACTGAGCGCGCAGTACAAAGACGTCTTGGCTAAGAGAATCAGATTCCGGCCGGGCAGGTAAACATCTCCATCCCGAGAGAGGTGATTAGGAATGCGATCCCCCGTGGTACTCCAATGAGAGTTATAAACGTCTTCAACGGGTAAGGAAATTTCCTTGAGGGGTTGAATGGTCTTTGAGGCAACCGCCGACAAAAACTGCCTCACCCAATGGAGTTCAGCCCCTTCCCAGACCAGGCCACTCCGAACATAAACTGGATAAATTTGCTCGGCTCTCCTGGCCAAAGCTGCAGTTAGTACGCAGCTATCCAACCCGCCGCTCAACAGAATACAGCTCCTATTATTTTCGCAGTTCTTGAACTCGAGCATTCCCTAGCGTCAATTGGTACCCACCTACACCAAAGCAGGAATTCTAACCTTGAACTTCACCCGGCGCAAGGGGAAGCACGGCGATCGTAAAATGCCACACAGTCCAAAAGATCGGCAGTTTTTTCGCGCTCGTGTGTGCAAAAAAATTTTTTTCTTAAGCGAAGTTCGTCACTTCTAGTTTTTTGACAGGATTTTATAAAATTTCGCAAATTCCAAGTTCAGTGCAGCTTCGATAAATCACAGGTACAGGGGTGCTCCATGCCCTCTTTTTCGCACATGTGATGTGTGACAGCAGAAAAGAATTTTGTTCTTGACAAACCTTCGTCCATAGAATTACGCTCTGCGTCTTTCTGGGGATTTCTCAAACAAATTCTGTCGTTCTTCACAATAACAAAACGCTTCGCTGGCAGGAAGGCAGGCCTGTTTTTCTTTGCCTGCTAAAAGGCTTGTGAACTGGGCAGTTTAAGGCCCACCCGCGGAACAGAGGGTGATTATGAAAGCACCAGTCGTGTCTCTTCGAGGAAATTTCTTTCCCGCCCCGCGAGTCATCGCGCGGTTTCTCCTGTGCTGGATACTGTGGCAACTGATTTGGCAGGAGCTGCCGCTGCCGACGCGAGTTGATCGGCCACACCAAAAGGTGGATGCATCCTATCGATTGGGCGCGTGGGCCGCACGAGTGCTTTGGGCAGATCCGGTTCCGCTGCGGCTGGCGCTGGTCCGACATGCGCCCACGATCAATGGACGCGTCGAAGGGACGGTGCAGCAGCTCAACGGAGAGAACGTCGCGCTCAACAGCAGCACCGTGATCACCGGAGACTTGCTCGTTCCGGGTACTCCGACGGTGAAGATCAATGGGTCGCCCAACTACGGTGGCACGCAGACGGGAAGTGGTAGCGCCCAGCCGACGGGCTACACCGTGACGCTTAACAGCGGCGCCACCCTGGGACACGTGGTAAGACGCACCGACCCAGTACCGCTCAGCTCGGTGCCGGTGCCTCCGGCCTCAACTGGCACCCGAGATGTCTCGGTGAGCTCTGCCGGCCAAAATCTGGGAAACTTTGCTACCCTTCGCGATCTGACGCTGTACTCGAATACCGGGTCGTTCAACATTCCTCCAGGGACCTATCGGCGCTTCACCGCCAACAGTCAGTCCGGCTTTGTCTTCGGAGTGGCCGGGGTCAGTCAACCATCTGTCTACAATCTGGAAGAGCTGACACTGAACAGCAACAGCTGGCTGCAGGTGGTAGGGCCGGTGGTGATCAATTTAGCCAATCGGGCCACAGTGAATGCCGGTGTGGCTCTGGGAGCAGCCGGGAATGCTGATTGGGTGTCTCTGAATGTGGCGCGCTACGATGTGACGATTAACAGCGGGGGCGTGGTGTACGGGACAGTGCGAGCGCCGGCGGGGATAGTTACCATCAACGGGCGGCTAGAAGGGAACACGGGCTCAGACCGGTTGACCATCAATAGTGGCGGCATTCTCAAGGCAGGAGTGTCCAACCAGCCGCCACTAGTCGATGCTGGGCCGGATCAGACGATCACGTTACCCAGCAGCGCCAGCCTGCAAGGGACAGCGACGGACGATGGATTACCCGCGGGCAGTTCGCTCAGCATGTCATGGACGTCGAGCGGTCCCGGGACGGTTACGTTCTCGAACCCCAGCGCGGCTGCCACCACGGCCAGCTTCAGCGCGCCTGGTACCTACGTCTTGCGAATCACTGCTAGCGATTCGCAGTTAAGTCGCAGTGACGAACTCACTGCCACGGTCAATCCAGCGCCTCCCCCCAATCAGCCACCGGTCGTGACTGCAGGACCGAGCCAAACGATTACCCTGCCAGATGCCGCCACGCTCAGCGGCGCGGCCAGCGATGATGGCTTGCCGTCAGGAACCCTTACCGTGCAGTGGAGTAGGCTGAACGGGCCGGGCACAGTAACCTTCGCCAACTCCAACGCCACAGCCACAACGGCAAACTTCTCACAAGCAGGTACGTATGTTCTGCGCTTGACCGCAAGCGACGGCCAACTGAGCAACGCGGCAGATGTGACGATCGTGGTGAACGCAGCCAACCAGCCGCCGGTGGTGAATGCCGGTCCAGACTTAACTCTCACCTTGCCAAACAGCGCCACGCTCAACGGCGCGGTGAGTGACGACGGTCTCCCCACAGGCGGCACCTTAACCATCACCTGGTCGAAAGTCAGCGGGCCGGGAACGGTCGCGTTCAGCAACCCGAACGCCATGGCCACGACCGCCAGCTTTTCCGCCACTGGAACCTATGTCCTGCGCCTCACCGCCAGCGACTCCGTTCTCAGCGCTACCGATGACGCCACCGTCGCAGTAAGCGCGGC
>QHZP01000232.1:0-1008 GCA_003224715.1 Acidobacteriota bacterium
AGACTTTCCCCCCATTCCCCACTGGCCAGCTCCCGCGCAGCCTGGCGCAGCACCCCTTTGACGCCGCTGCCCGGCGGGGCCTTGGTGGCGAGATCTTTTGCAATCTTCTTGAGCGCTGCCGAGTCGTTTTCGGTGGCTTCGTACTCGAAGGCCTCCAGGTGCAGCTTGTTGCCGGAGAGCAGCGAGGGGTTGGTCGGCAGACAGCGCCCCTCTTCAACGGGCAGGGCGGTCCAGTCGAGCGAACGGCCGGTCATAGTCTCGATCAGACGCCGCACACGTGCTAGGGCCTGGGGGCAAGTGGCGTAAACGTATCCGTTCTTGAGACTTCTCACAGGAAAGGCAACGATCTGAGCATCCCCAAAGCTTACGGCGCCGGCGTAGAGGTCCCCACTCTGTGATGGCGGGCCAAACAGTACATCGATGAGTTTCCCGTCGCCGCCGATGGCCTCAAACCCGTGGCGCACCGCACCCTTAATGCCGGAGCCGGCAAAGCTGGGGTGGTTGGTGTGGCGCTCGCGCTGGATGGGATTGTCGATGACGCCAATGGCGGTACCCGCACCCATATGGACGGGGCTCACTGCATAAAGAAAGACAACAGCCTTTTTCTCGAACATGGTTTCTCCTCAATAAGCAGCAAAGGTGCAGCGGTTGAAGCCTTCGGCGCGCCGTGATGCATTTTCCGGCGGATCGGACCAGAGGCCCCATTCGGCAAGCTTGCGGAGCGCGTCAGTCGTGGCCTCCAACTCTTCCAGCCAGTAGACACTGCCGGCGGGTACAACGCGCTGGGCAGGTTTCGGCTTCCATGTAGCCAGATCGAACCCGGAGACAGTCTCGTAACGCGGCACGGCGGCGCAGACGAGCCGGGCCTCGACGCCGCGCAGATTGAAGTGCAGACCTGCCGCGTGTTCGCTCGTGCCGTTTGGTCGCCAACCGCCGGTAAAGAGCCCAGGCGTGGTGAGAATCAGACGGCAACGGCCTGCCCGCACGAAGGCTTCGTAATCGGGCTCC
>QHZP01000232.1:1058-6820 GCA_003224715.1 Acidobacteriota bacterium
CCCGCCGTCCGGATTCCTGTGTTCCTTCCGGCGCAGCGTCACGGCCTGCACGGTGAATAACTTGCCCTCTTCCGCGCGGCGTTCCCCTGGATCGAGCCCGACACCGACGCGCGTGTCCAGGCTCCAGAGCTCGCGGCTACCAACGAGATGCTTGCCACTGTCGATCGACTCGCCCTTAACGTGCCGCATCCAACCGTCAGCAGTCAACCAGAGGCCGGTGACTGGCTTGGAACGCTCCTTTTCTGGCAGGACGGCGAGACGCATAGTTGACGCCGACGACAAGATACCTTCTGCCGGCACGTGAGGCACCAGTCGCTGGAACCCGATTCGATCCTTGTCGTCCCTGGTTGCAATGAGGTCTGTAGGTAGCGGAAAGAGAGCTTCAACTTTTCCGTCCTCATGGCGGCGGGCCAGTTGGAAGGCCGTCAATGTGAATGTTCCAGGCCGGCTCGGCGTTCCCAGTTCGGGATCGTCCCCGATTTCGCCCCGAGCGAACCGCGCCGGATCATAGCCTTTGTGCAGGATCAGCGCCGAGCGCAATGCTCCAGCGGCGACCGAAGGCCAGGGCGGCACCAGGCTCTCGCCGAAGCTGCCCGGGTCGCCAAACAGTTTATTGCCTCGCAAGATGAGGACATCGAGAGGCTCAATGAAGTACCTTTTTGCGCTCATGTCATTTTCTACCTAACGGTCCACAGGCGAGGGCTCGCTTGCTTTGCAAACCGGCGCACGGGTTTCGCGGGCTATGAATTCCGCGGTGCTCAGAAATATCTGCAGCCACTTTGTGCGGTCCCGCTGCTCACAAGCCTTGATTGCCAGTTGATCTGCCAACTGCGCTCCGCCAAGAGCCTTGAACCTATCCGCGCTAGCTGTTTGCCGCTGAAGCTGATAGCGAAGTAAAGCGCCAGTCATGGCCTTTTCTGCATTTTCCGGAAGGTCGGTTAACCATTCGATGCTGTGATAAACAGCCTGGCGTGAAACCTCGGGTGCAGCGAGAAAATCACGGAGTTTCAACAGTAGCTCCAGGATGTCCCACTTGCCCGTAAGGGATGTTGCGCCACCAGAACGCTTGATGACGGTGAGACTGAAGGCATCGCGGTCGCCTTCGTTCTTAGCCCGTTTCTCTGCTTCCCGCAATTCGCGCAGGACTGCGCTCAGGGGCGCCTGGTGGTGAGCAATGACGGCACCGCCACTGGCTGTGGCGTTCTGGCCCATCATGCGCATGAGCCGGCCAGACAAATAGGCGAACCCATCCTTGCAGACGAGCTCTTTGCTCCGGCGCAGGCTTCGCCAATCCATTGGCCGGTCGTGCCGGGATGTGCCGCTGTAGGCTCGACGCAGGCGCTGCATGGCGGAAAGCAGATCAGAAACCGGCAACATGGCGAGAACATCATCCCCGCCGGCGTAAATCACGCGGCCCAGGTGTTCCACCTCCACCACCTGTGGGACCACATGGAGGGCAAAATCATTCAAAGCTGCCGAAATGGCCAGATGCCGGTTGGGCGATAAGGCCCGTTTCTGCCTCCCATATTCGGCGACGAGAGAATTTGCCTGCTTTGTAGAGTAAGAGGGAAATGGTAAGATTCAAGGACTCCCGATTTAAAAGGGCCTGACGGTATAACGAGCTAAAGAGATTTTAGGAAAGGTTATTGGCAATGTTTCCTATGATGAATTCCAGGCGTGATTTTTTGAAATTGAGCGCGGCAGTTCCTTTGGCAATGTTGGCAGGAAGAGATATGTCTGCCGCTTCCAAACTTCAAATGTCTAAGTTTGAACGTGTCAAAGCCGTTCTGCATGGCGAACGCGTCGATCGACTGCCTTTCTCTTTCTGGCACCATTTTGGCCTCGAGAAATCTTCGGGCGAAAAACAGGCAGAAGCCATTCTAGCCTTCTATCGCAAGTTTGACCCGGACCTAGTTAAGGTGATGAGTGATTTTCCCTATCCTGTGCCTGAAGGTCTGGAGAAAATTAGCATCACCGAAGACTGGGAACAACTTGACGTGCTCAAAAACCCTTTTCCAGAACAAATCAAAGCATTAAAGATCATTCACAAGGAGCTAAAAGGTCAGGCGCCCTTTGTGGAGACCATATTTCAGTCCTGGACCGTGGCGGAAAAGTTGTCCTCCAGGGAGACGGTGCGAAAGTTGAAGGACCAAAATCCCAATTTGCTAAAGAGGGTGCTCCGAGTCATTTCCGAGTCTCAGGCTAACCATGCGAGGTTAGCCCTGGAAGCCGGCGCCGCCGGAATTTTTCTGGCCATTGCGGCGGCCGATGACCTCGTCATGGACTCGCAAGAGTATCTAAAGTTTGTCCGGGAGTCTGATTTAGTTATTCTTGACGCTACTAAGGGCAAGAGCTACCTCAACATTCTGCATCTCCACGGCAACAAAGTCCATTTTGACAACATGGTGGCCTATCCAGTTCAGGTGATCAACTATTCGGTGCATGGAACCGGGATGGATCTTATGACAGCCAAGAGGAAATTTTCAGGCACTCTGATGGGTGGTTTGAATGAAGCCCGGATTGCGGGTCTAGGCGAAAGCGACTTGAAGTCAGAGATTCAGGAGGCCATCATGGCTATGCAAAAACGTCGCCTGATTCTTGCACCAGGATGTTCAGTTCCTAACGACATTCCCGATGATCCCCTTTTGAAAGTGAGAGATCTGGTCCAAAAATCCTAAGGGAAAAACCCTTTTCCCGCAATCCCTCATGCCTTCCCGATACCATAATTCCGCAGGCTTGCTGTAAGGTCATTTCTTCCTCTTGAGGAACCTTTAAGAATCGAATACCTCTTTACACCTCCCAACCTTCTTGAGAGAAGATTTTTTGCAAGAATGCTTTCGTAGACCGTCTCTAGTAAACAGAGGCTGTACGGGTCACACGGCCTTATTTTCATTCGTCTGAGATAAAGGAGAGGGTTATGAAACAATGGTTGTGCGCGGCAACGCTGTTCTTGGGCATGGCGCTGCTCCCTCAGAACTTCTATGGTTTTTGCGGGTTTTATGTCGCCAAAGTGGATACAAAGCTCTTCAACAAAGCCTCACAGGTGGCCCTGGTGCGGTATGAAGATAAGACTGTGCTTACCATGGCCAATGATTTTCATGGCGACCCCAAGGAATTTGCTATCGTCATTCCCGTGCCCACATTTATTCAAAAAGACCAGATTCACATTGGTGAAAAGGCATTGATCGAGCATCTCGAAGCCTACTCGGCGCCCCGGCTGGTTGAATATTATGACGAAGATCCTTGCAGATCTAAGGTGTACGAGTTGATGATGGCACCGGCTAAAAACGGTGCCGCTGATCGAGCCGAAGAACGAGCCAAGAGTCTTGGAGTCATGATTGAAGCTCGTTACACCATCGGCGAGTATGACATCCTCGTTCTTTCCGCCAAACAAAGCAACGGTCTCGAAACCTGGTTGCTCGAGAACGGCTACCGGGTCCCCCGTGGAGCGTCTTCAGTCCTGGGCAGCTATCTTAAGCAAGGGATGCGTTTCTTTGTGGCCAAGGTCAATCTGGCCGAGCAAGCGAAATTGGGTTATTCGGTCTTGCGGCCAATCCAGGTGGCTTACGAATCCCCCAAGTTCATGCTGCCTATTCGCCTGGGCATGGTCAACGCTGACGGTCCCCAGGAGCTGTTTATTTATGCGCTGACCCGCAAGGGACGCGTCGAAACTACCAATTACCGCACGGTCAAACTGCCTTCGGACACAGAGCTGCCGCTTTTCCTGAAGGAGAGAGACGAATTCGGCAAGTTCTACCAGGCGATGTTCACTCGGCAAGTCGAGCGCGAAAACAAACGCGCGATTTTCCTGGAGTATGCCTGGGATATGGGTTGGTGCGACCCGTGCGCTGCCGATCCACTTTCCGACGAAGAGTTGCAGAAGCTAGGCGTATTCTGGCTCCCGTCCGCTCCAATGAGCGACCTGCCTCTGAGACAAGGAAGAATGATGAGATGGCCGGCAGGAGCGCGGGATGTGTTCCTCACCCGGCTGCACGTACGCTACGACGCCGAGCATTTCCCCGAAGACCTGGTCTTCCAGGAGACTGCCGACCGCACGAATTTCCAGGGTCGTTACGTGTTGCGCTACGCGTGGAAAGGCGGGGACAACTGCTCGCAGACCACAGCCTACTGGAAGTCGCTCTCTGAGCGAAGGGAGCAAGAAGCTAAGAGCCTAGCCCTGTTAACGGGTTGGGATATCGACACCATCCGCCAAAGGATGAATCTTGTTGCCAGTTCGGTGAAACCACCGGATGAGCCTAAGTGGTGGGAGAAGATCTGGAAGAAAGGTACCTCGCGGTCTGCCACGGGGCGTTGAGCCGTGCAACATTCACCGTCTTTACTTAACCCGATTCCGAAGTTGAATCGAGTCTACACTCTCGCATTTAGCTCCAAACCCTCACCCAGGGAGCTTTCTCAAAGCTCCCATGCCTCTCCCAAAGGGCGAGGGGAGAATCCATCTAATTGTTTGTTCCCTCTCCTCATGGAAGAGGCGTGAAGGCTTGATAAGCCTTCACAGGGCGGGTGAGGGTGGCTCATTCGCAGTGCGTGACATATTTTTCATCCCTGCACATTTGTGCTTGATGAAAGCGCGGGAACCAGGAGGCTTAGGATCGACGCCTATGCATCAAAAGGAAAAATCGCTAACAACTCGCCCAGTGACTTCGTCTCACTTTGCAATCAGGGACCCGCGAGTCTATCAAATTGCCGTGCTGGGATCGCTTTTGGTTTACGGAATCGGCTGGCTGGATTTTGAAGTGCCGGTCGGGCAGGCTTTGATGATTCTGAGTGCGGTTCTGCTCACTCAATACGTCTGTACCCGGCTCTGGAAACTACCCGCGTACGATCCGCGTAGCCCCCTGATTTCGGGCCTCTCGCTTTGTCTGCTGCTCCGGACCAATTCCTCAGCCATGATTGCGTCGACAGCAGCTATCACCATCGTCAGTAAATTTGCGCTTCGCCTCAATGGCAAACATATCTTTAATCCCACCAACTTCGGACTGATCGCGATGATGCTGCTCACCGATCAGGTTTGGGTCTCTCCGGGGCAATGGGGAAATGACGTCGTGCTCACCTTCCTATTAGCGTGTCTGGGCGGTTTGGTGGTTAGTAAAGCCTCCCGCAGCGATGTAACATTTGCCTTTCTCGGATTTTATGCAGCCTTGTTGATTGGTAGGTCCTGGTGGCTCGGCGAGCCTATGAGCATCCCCCTCCATCGCTTGCAGAACGGCGCTCTTCTACTCTTTAGCTTTTTCATGATCTCCGATCCCAAAACAACCCCAAATTCCCGGGCGGGGCGGATTCTGTTTGCGTTGCTGGTGGCGTGTGGAGCAGGGTTTGTTCATTTCGTGCTGTTTCGCCCCAACGGACTCCTCTGGTCACTGGCGGCTTTGTCTCCGGTGTCGACGTTGTTCGATAAGTTCTTACCGGGTCCGAGCTATCTGTGGCCGGGGAGATATCACATCAGGAAACCACCCATTGCCGCACGGCAAGCTACCCACCAGGGTTCCGCTTGACTAGTTCCCTGGCTCGACGACCATTGGGCCAATTGTATCAAAGCAACTCGAAGCGTAGACAAGGGAATCACTTCAGCTCCGCAATGCCTCAGGAGCTGTGAAAAAACCAGAAATCGAAAGGATTGGACTCGCCCCTCACCCCTGGCCCCTCCCCTGGCCCCTCTCCCCGTTGGGACGAGGGGAAAGTAAGCATTAAATTTAACTCCCTCGCCCCACTGGGGGAGAGGGTGCCCGAAGGGCGGGTGAGGG
>QHZP01000233.1 GCA_003224715.1 Acidobacteriota bacterium
CAGCCGCGCGATGACCCTCGCTGGCGCTTCGGGCTCCCAGTCAGCAGGGATATCAGGGGCGAAGCCCCTGGCTAGTTTGTAGCCAAATAAAACCCGCTGGGCGCGACACTCATTAGCGGGTGACAACGATCGTCACTTCATCGAAGTCTGAAAGTGCACTGTCATCGGCTGTCAGGCGCAGGACGTACGTTCCTTTCCTTGAAAAATTAGCCCTCGTGTCGGTCGCATTGGGATCGCCAAAGGTCACTGTCCCTGGACCGCTGGTGATGCTCCAGGCTACGGTCACCCTTGGGTCAGGCAGGCCGTCATCCCTGAAAGCGCCGCTCAAATTGGCCCCTGTGGCCACGGGAACAGTCTGGTCGGGACCAGCGGATACGAAGGGAGGTTGATTGGGCAGCGGGTTGCCATCTTCAAAGGCGCCTATATCCAGAAGGCCGTCGCTGAGGCGCGGGGCGTTGTTAACGTGCCTGACATATTCAAAGTCCGGAACAACGGAATGAGCAAAGCCACCCCCATCTACATACCTCGTCGAATTCGAACCCTGGTTTCGACAAGGGGACGTCGAAGTCAAATAATAATCTCGCAACAAAGCATCTACAAAACCCGGGTCTGAGCCTCTGATAGTGCTTGCGCTGTCAAACCCTGGGGGAATGGTCGCGCTCTGGGGGATCCAATTGTCGTTGCCGCTGACTCGAGACTCAAATCCAGCTTGCACGATCGTATTACTTCCATAAAAGATGTTATTCACAGCCACAATGAATGAGTCAGTGGCACTGGCACTGAGGAACCCAATCTTCGGGCTGCCTGCAATGAGCGTATTGTTAATCAAATAAAGAGTCCCGTTATGTGACCCGCCCGAGTCTTGTCCGAAATCAATGAACTTAGTGGTGTTTCCAGTGCGATCCGGTTTACTGATGACGAGGTTCCCAATCATGGCCATGTTGCTGTTGGGGACAGCCGTCTCGGTCGCGTCTACGGGGCCAACTTCACCCTCATTGGAGTCGGCAATATAATTGTAGAGTAGATTAGTGTAATGACCCCGTGTTTTGAAGTTCTGGCCATAAAGGGCGTCATGAATGTAACAGAACTGCACGGTCGTATTGCCGCCTCCCAGGTAGAAGTTATGGCTGTAGCCATTAAATCTGGAGGTCCCGTTAAAGGCCACTTCGGAGTTTTCAACCAGCAGCTTATCGTTTGAACTCGACATCATGCCCATGTCGCAGTAAGTTATCTTGCAATTGCGAACGGTGGTGGTATTGGCAAAAAGGACGCGAATTCCTGCCCCATTATTACCATTTCTGGCATTCTTAAATTCCAGGTTCTCAATCACGTAAAAGTTCCCTTGGATCTCCCAAGCAGCCCGCGGGGTGCCGCTTTTGCCGGTTACGTTTTGACCGGCCGCATCAATGATCGGGCGTGACTTACCTGGGTCAACTACCCCCCGTAGAGTAATAGGATTCTTCTCGTCCGTTCCGCTGTCAGTCCATTTCTTGACCTCATTGTAGGTGCCGCTGTGGATCTTGACAACATCGCCACCACCTAAAGGGGGCACGCTTCCGATCGTTGGGTAGGGTTGTCCGGGACCGACTTCATAAGTTGCCCCCCAGGAAACTCCGGACAGGTTGAAAAGGCAGATGAAGGCCACCAACAGTGTTGCCTTCAAAATTCTCTCCGGCCTTTGGATGATTGCTTGACCTTCAAGCAGCTTTATCATGGAGACACCTCCTCATTTTAGATGTTAGATGTTTTTTACCTACCGGGATTTTCTTACTCTTTTGAATTGCCCAGGCAAAACCTAATGGTAGGGAGCACGTCGGGGCCTGTCAAGCGGTTTCAGTGTCAAAATCAGGGTGTCAAAGGTTTTCACGCGCGCGCCCAAGAACTGGCGGCAGGGCCGAGTGTGCTGCAAGGTGAGCTGCAGAAAATGAATGTAATTGGCCTGGGCAACTTCGCAATTTTGCGGGAGCCCACTATGGGGCCTGCAAGTCGAGGGCGTAAATTTCCCGGGTGCTCATGTCCCGCGTCAAGAGAGGGGAACTGTCTGGGGTCAAGCCCATGCCTCCGGTTGGTATGAGCCGGAAATCCTTTAGGCTGGCCAACTGTTCAAGCTTGCGGTTGCGAATCCGCACTCGAAGCAAAGCTGGGTCGTTCGGAAGAAAGCTGACGAAGTAGATGTATTCTCCGTCTCGTGACCAACGCGGGTAGGCTATTTCACCCTTGGCTAATTCCTGCCACTTCTGAGTCTTTAAATCAAAGAGCAATAACTCATGCTCATCGGACGGCAGGGCAGCAATATATCGCCCATCCGGCGACCAGCGGGGATAGAATAGTCCTTCGCTATCAGGCAGCTTGGAGAGATCGTGTGTCCTCAAATCGAGCAACTGGATCGCTCTAGTAGGCAGATTCCTATTTCCTGACCCAAAAACTATTGTATTTCCGTCTGGGGACCAACAAGGATCATATTCTTCGTTTTGGTCCTCCAGCAGCAGTTGCTCGGGGCTACCTCCCTCAACCGAAACCACATAGATCTTCCACGGGCCCCCGGCCGTACAAGCCGCGAAAGCAATCCTTTTCCCATCGGGAGACCAGCCTGGCGATACGCCTACCTTTAGCCCCCGGAAGCTGAGCTGTAGTCGCTGACTGCCATCCGATTTGCAACGCCACAGGTTCCAGGCCGGATAAGTCACGTATGCAACCCATTCCCCATCCTGGGAAAAGTCGAGCCCTCCTGCCGAGATCCCAGAAAGATAGCTGACAAATTCCTGTTTTTTCGAGTCGTGCCGTAGCAGTTCACCGCGAAGGTGTTCGCTCACAGCGAAGACCTTGTTACCATCTAGACCAGGAGTAGGTGCTACAAAGTTCATTGGCGCATAGGTCAACTGCACAGGCTCATGACCGGGCTTGTGCAAAAGCCCTGGCTTCTCACGGATCGCCCAGATGTTTGTTTCCTCGCCGCGGGAGGACTGGAACACGAAATATTTTCCGTCCGCAGTCCAACTGCCGCGACATTCCCTAGGTGGTTGGTTCCAGCCCGCCAGCAAAGGATGAAGATCGCTTCCGTCAGCCACAACTTCCCACAGTGACGTGGAGGCAGTTTTCGTATCACTCACGGTAAAGCGCAACCGTTTTCCGTTGGGTGACCAACGAGCCCATTGCGCTTGGCCGGCTGCCTTCACAATCGTGTGGGACTCAGTTCCGTCATTTTTAGCCAGGCACAACTCGGAGCCCTTTGTGTAGGCAATCCATTGCCCGTCGGGCGACCAAGCTGCATCGTGGGCCAGGATGGGGTCCAGTCGCCTAGGAGAACCACTTACGATCGGAAGGACCCATAGCGTGTGTTGCAACGCTGGGCTACTCAAAATCGAAATCAGAAGTTCAGATCGATTTGGAGAAATACTCAAGACTCCCACGTTTGGAAAGGGAGTGGGAATTGGCGTTGTTTCGCCGCCCAGACTAGACACTTGACAAAGGACCCACTGCGTATCCACCAGTTCCGAGAAATAGAGTCGCGAGCCATCAGTCACGAGTGTGTTTAGCTTTCTTCGACCGTCAGCCGTGATCTGGGTGTAGCCCGATACCTTCGGGCTCGGCAGCGGCGTTCCTAACCAGAAAGCCAACACGGCTGCCAAAACGAAGCCTGCTGCAACCAGAGTCACAGGCCACCTGAGCCCTATTGCCCGGGGAACCGGTCTGGCAGTTTCAGCTGATGACTTCTCGACTAGAGCACCCTCCTGGCAATTTTCGCGGAGGTTGCGCAGATCAATCAGAAGGTCTCGGGCCGACTGGTAGCGGCGATCGAGATCTTTCTCCAGGCATTTACGTACTATCCGTTCCAGTTCAATAGGCAGGTTGTAGTTAAAGCGCGCAATAGCTTCCGGCGGAGCATGCAGGATGCGATCCATTGTTTCACTAGCGCTTGCTCCCGAAAAGGGCAGCCGGCCCGTGGCCATCTCATACAACACAACGCCCAGGCTAAAGATGTCCGTCCGGCCATCCACCTTGCGCCCTAACACTTGTTCCGGGCTCATGTAATGCACGGTCCCCATCACCAGTCCCGTTTCGGTGGTGACCACTGGGTTGAGGTCGCCGCTCGCAGCTTGTCCTTCAGGCCTGGTGATCTTCGCCAGTCCGAAATCCAATACTTTGGCTTGGCCCCGTGGCGTCAGCATGATGTTGGCGGACTTGATGTCGCGGTGGGTAATGCCTTTCGCATGGGCCTCATCCAGCGCGTCGGCCACTTGCAGAGCAATCTCCACGATCTCAGCGTTCTCAAGCGGACGGCCGCTGATCTTTGATACCAACGTTTGCCCCTCCACATACTCCATCGCAATAAAGTGGATGCCGTCGGATTCACCCATTTCGTGGATGGTTGCCACGTTGGGATGCTTGAGAGCCGATGCAGCCCGGGCTTCTCGGACAAAGCGCCGCATCCGCTCGGGATCGCAGGCCAGCTCGGCGGGCAGAATCTTCAAAGCGACGGTACGTTCGAGCCTGGGGTCCTGGGCCAGGTACACTTCCCCCATACCGCCCACTCCCAGCAGGGAGAGGATCTTGTAGGAGCCGATCCGCAGCCCCACCAATGATTGGGTTGAATTGTCGGCGATCCCCTTGGCTGCCACCTCCAGGGCTGGTTCCTCAATGAAGCCTTCTGCCTCCCCCTGATGTGCCAACAGCGATTCGACTTCCTGGCGCAGCCCCTCGTCTCCTACGCAGGCTTCCTTGAGGAAGGCACGCCGCTGGGCGGGTTCCCGATTTAGCGCGGAGTGATACAACTTTTCAACTTGCTGCCAACGTTTCGGAGTCATATAAGCGTAGGATGCGTTAGCGCTTTCCGCGTAACGCATCAACACCGGGCCGGTCACCGGGAATCGAATGCGGTTCCCGCGAGAATCGGAGCGAACCCCCAGTCGGTTGGAACATCATGCCTCAACTTCCCTCCCCTCTTAGGGCTCGTTTAACTGTGGCAGTTTCGCTCACATTCACTGCCCCTTACCCAAAGCACCCTGTCCCGTGGGTTTGAGGGAGAAGCGTAGGATGCGTTAGCGCTTTCTGCGTAACGCATCAACACCGGGCCGGTCGCAGAGAATCGAATGCGGTTTTCCTCGACAATCGAAGCGAACCCCCAGTCGGTTGGAACATTATGCCTCAGCTTCCCTACTCTTTTAGGGTTCGTTTAAGTGTGGCAGTTTCGCTCACATTCACTGCCCCTTACCCAAAGCACCCTGTCCCGTGGGTTTGAGGGAGTCAATGTATGAAGATCA
>QHZP01000263.1 GCA_003224715.1 Acidobacteriota bacterium
ACTTGCTCTTCAGAGCGTCCGGTCGCGTTGAGATAGTTGCAGGTTTCCTCGTCAATCGGCAAGTACCCCATGGTCGCTCCGTATTCGGGCGCCATGTTCGCAATGGTGGCCCGGTCGGGCACCGGTAGAGTGGCCGCACCTTCTCCGTGATACTCTACAAATTTGCCAACCACCCTGGCTTTTCGCAACATCTCCGTGCAATGCAGCACTAGATCGGTGGCGGTAATCCCTTCGCGCAATGTGCCGGTCATGTGCACGCCGACCACATCGGGCATGAGGAAATAGACCGGCTGTCCGAGCATTCCAGCCTCCGCTTCAATACCTCCAACTCCCCAACCGACAATGCCGAGCCCATTAATCATGGTCGTATGTGAATCGGTTCCAACCAGCGTGTCAGGATAATAGATACCATCCTTTTCCAAAACACCCTTAGCCAAGTACTCCAGATTCACCTGGTGCACGATGCCGATCCCCGGCGGGACAACCTTGAAGCCGTCAAAGGCCTGCATCCCCCATTTTAGGAATTGGTAGCGAGCACCGTTCCGCTTGAATTCCATCTCCATGTTCAAGCGAAGCGCCTCAGGGTTGCCAGAGAAATCCACCTGGACGGAATGATCTACCACCAAATCAACGGGAACGAGCGGCTCGATGAGGTTGACGTTCTTGCCCAGACGGGCAACGGCGGAACGCATGGCAGCGAGGTCAACCAACAATGGAACGCCCGTAAAATCCTGTAAGACGATTCGCGCCACAATGAACGGAATCTCCTCGGTTCGCGGAGAATTGGCTCCCCAGTTGGCCAGGGTTCGCACATCCTCTTCTCTGATTTCCTTCTCGTCAAAATTGCGTAAGACGGATTCCAGAACGATACGCAGGCTGACGGGCAATCGTGCGATAGGACCAATGCCTTCTTTCTCAAGCTGAGGTAACGAGTAAAATCTTCCTGTACGCTTGCGGTCAATCGGAAAGGTCTGGAGCGAATTAAAGAGATTATGTGGCATGATAACTCCCACGTTATAAGGCTAACATCCATTTAGGGTCTTTCCATCTCAATTCAGAATATGCGTTGCAATCTGTCTATGTCAAGACGAGTATAAGAGAGTTAGTCTTTTGGGCGCTGCGTCGGCTCCTGCGCCGCTGATTATTTCCCCTTCGAGGGAGGTCTCAGGCTGTTCCCGCCCTCACCATGGCCTCCAGTGTCAGTCGTGGGCAAATGTTACCTCGAATGTAGTCGATCAAGTTCGTTGCGACGGAGCGAATTCGCTTCTCCACGACGCTGTCCAAGCAACGACCTTGAGAATCAAACACCTCGCGCACCCTCGGCACTGAGACTGGCCCCGGCAAGACAATGGCGCCCACATGGGCGCACACGCTGCTCAGAGCTTCCAGCGATTTGATGGCGCCAATCTGTCCGGCAGCCACTCCCAACAGGGTCACCGGTTTACCTGAAAGAACCGAGGGGAACCCTAAATTTTCTATCACCAGCTTGGTGATACTACTGAAACTGCCGTGATACTCTGGTGTTGCGAAGATCACGCCAGTTGCCTTTGACACAGAGGCACGAAGTTTTTTGGCGTCCGTTTCGTCTCCAGTGATCCCTGGAGGTAACAATTTCAAGGTAGCCGGATCAACAACCTCAAAAGCAATGTCGTCATGTAGCTCGATCTCATTCGCTACCAGGGCAACAGCCTTCGAAGTGTAACTCCCTGGCCGCACACTGCCCATGATGACGGTGATTAGAATTCTTCGATTGTTTGGGTCTTTCATTGAATTCTCCTTTGCCGCATTTTGCAACAAGCTTCGTGCGTCTCTATCTCAAGGAAAATTTCGGAGGTTGTATGAAGCAGAGAAGTCGTTAATCCTCCGGTCGTTCACGAGTCTTGCTATTTCCTTTTGTGGTTTCAGCTTGAAATGACCAAAGTGCAGAAAGAGAAACAGCCATTCTGACAGCCCGGCTAGTGCGGTGTCTCTCAAATGACTAGTGTGAAGCTTGAAGACGATGGCCCCTGACCCCGCCCCTTTTACCCGATGGGAGCGTCTTGACGATTTCACCACGTCGTGCCCGAAGACTAGTCGTAAAGGACTTCAAGAAATTTATCTCGATGGATGGAATTGGAAAATTTTTCAACGACGTCTTGCTGGCTGAAGAAGTCACCGAACTCGGGAATAGAACCAAGGTGAGGAATCCCGCTCACTGAGGTAATAATCTCGGCATTTGTGCTCTCCGACAGATTGGGTTCCTTTGGAAAACGATTTACGAGAAATCCCAAGATCGGGATTTGTCTTGTTCTCAGGCACTCAAACGTCATCAGGGTGTGATTGATCGTCCCCAGGCCGGCTCTGGAAACGATGATAGCAGGCAGATCCAGAGTCTTAATCATGTCGGCCACCAACAGGCTCTCGAAAATGGGTGACATGACCCCCCCGGCTCCTTCGACGACGACAAATTCGTGTTTCCGAGAAATTTCCTGAAAGCAACTTTTTATCTTGTGAAAGTCGATCGTGACACCCTCAATCTTGGCTGCCAGTGCCGGAGTGACAGGAGTGGCCAAACAGTAGGGATTAATCCAACCCCAGGGGTCAGAGGATCCGGAGAATCGCACTAGCATCTCAGCATCTTGGGAGATCAGTTTTCCCGAATCACATTCGATGGCGCCGGCGGCCACAGGCTTCATCACACCGACGTCCATACCCCGTTTTCTTAAAAAGCCGACCAAGCCAGCAGCCAACGTGGTTTTTCCCACACTGGTATCTGTGGCTGAGACAAAAACCCCTCGAAACTTGAGTTTTTTGAAACTCATAATGGATTGGCTCCTCAGCCTCTGCTAGCCAGAGCGGTTTACTTTGCAAACCCCTTCAGAAATACAAACGGGCCAACATCTCACCTCTCAACCGGTGCTTTGCTCTTCTCTGCCCCGGAGGGAAGCCAAGGCCTGCACGAGCGCCTCAATCTGTGCCGCAGAGTGAGCCGCCGTGACAGTTAAGCGCAAACGGCTGGTCCCTGCAGGCACCGACGGAGGACGTATAGCTGGAACATAGAAACCTCTTTCTATCAATCCTGCGCTGATTGTCAAGGCTTCCCGTTCCGAACCAAAACGAATGGGAAGAATAGGAGTTTCAGAATGGCCCACATCAAAACCGCGTTCTTGCAATTCCTTCTTAAGTGCACCGGTGTTCCTCCGGAGTTTTTCCCGAAGCTCGCAGTCTCGCTGGACAATGTCGAGGCTGGCTCTGGCTGCCCCCACGGCGGAAGGAGGCAGGGCCGTCGAGAAAATGAAAGAGCGACACTTATTAATCAGGAAATCTCTCATAGAGCGACTGCAGGCAACAAATCCCCCGAACGATCCCAGGGCTTTACTCAAGGTGCCCATCTCGACATCAATACCCTGCTTCCGTGGCCGCTTGAATCCCAGGTCTGCAAAGTGTTCCCAGATCCCCCGGCCTCGCCTTCCTAGAACTCCTGTTGCATGGGCTTCGTCCAAGACCAATAAAGCCTGATACTTGTCGGCAAGATTAATCAGACCTGGAAGTTCCGCCAGATCCCCGTCCATGCTGAAGACAGCATCGGAGATGATCAATTTCTTTCCTCTGGCCACGGGGCACTTCAAGAGCGATTCCAGATGATCCAGGTCCTTGTGCCCAAAGATCTGAATTCTGGCTCTGCTCAAACGGCATCCATCGATGATGGAAGCATGGTTCAGTTCGTCGCTGTAGATCAGATCTTCTTTTCCAGCCAAGGCCGAAATAAGGCCAATGTTGGTCATATAGCCGGAGGAAAAGACCAGTGCCGATTCTTTCTCTTTGAAGGCCGCCAGTTCATCTTCCAGTTGCTCGTGCAGATCAAGATTGCCACAGATAAGACGCGAACTGGCGGCCGAAGCGTGATACTGATCAATGGCGGCCTTGGCTGCTCGCTCGACTCGTTCATCCTGAGACAATCCCAAATAATCATTGCTGGAGAAATTGATGAGCTTCTTTCCCTGAAAGGAGAGGTCGCTGGCACCCCGAGCGTCGAGCCTTTTCAGATAGCGCCGTTGATGGAGTGATTCCAAGCGATCGAGTTCCTCTGCAATGAAGCCTTTTTGGCTCTTTTGACCAATCATCGATTTAAAGCGGTCCGTAGCGAGCAACCTCAGAGTGACGAGGAGTGTGGTTTTGGCAACTGACCCCTCACCCGGCCTGGTGAACGCTTATCATATCAAGCGTTCGCCCCTCTCCCCAGGGAGAGGCATGGGAGCTTTGAGAAAGCTCCCTGGGTGAGGGGACGGCAGGTTAACAAACTGACCAAAGTTTGAACTTTGTCGCCAGCAACTAACCCTACCAGCAAGCCGGTACAGTTTCCGCGCCCGCCATGCTTCATCCTCCCTATTTCCGCTCGTACGGTCCTGCAATTACCAGTGCCGCTTGATCGAACGAAAGACGGGTGCGGGCGCAATCCAAAACATTATCCATTTTTACCCCTTCAATCAGGTCTGCGTAACGCTGGAGATAATCGTTTCCTAGCTGAAACAGCTCGATGCGCTCAAGAGTCCGTGCGATCCCTTCGTTACTTTCCAACTGAATTGGCAAAGAAAGGATGAGATATCTCTTGGCGGCCTTGACTTCCATTTCAGTAACACCCTGGGCTTTCAGCTTCTCAATTTCCTCTTTCATGACCGTGACGGTCCGATCAACTCGTTCAGGGTTGACCCCCGCCCGAATGACAAACGGGCCTTCGCATAAGCTGGCGTCAAACGAACTATAGGCATAATAGGCGAGTCCTTCCTGGTCTCTAATCCGGTCACCTAGCCTTCCACCCAATCCTGCCTGTCCGAAAATCTGGTTCAAAACGAGCATGGGATAATAGCTCGGGCTACGTATGGAAATGCTCGGAAAGCCAAAGGCAATATCGCATTGAGACTTGTTTTTCATCGTGACTACCTGTTCGCCCCCTCCCAACCCAGGGGCTACAGAAGGAAGGGAGAAGGAGTCCGGAGCGCCCTTAGCAGACCAACTCCCAAAGCTTTTCTCCACTAACTGAAATACCGCTTCTGGCTTGATATCACCGGCGACGCAAACAGTCAAATGATCTGGTCGATAGTAGCGCATGTAGAAAGAGAGGAGGTCCTGTGATTTGAGTCTTTCTACAGATTTGACAGTTCCTTCCACTTTGCGCCGGAACGGATGCCCTGGCGGATAGATCCTCTCGCGCAAAATCTGATCCGCCACCAGCTGCGTGTCATCGGCTTCCTGACGTAATTCTGTGAGACGTTCCATCCTGACTTTTTCCACCTCGGACTGAGGAAAGGAAGGATTTTGAAATATCTCGGCAAGCAGCGAAATGAACGTCTCTGCGTCTTTCTTTAGCCCGTTGACTGTGAGGCTCGTCACCAGGTAATCCGTGTCCGTTTTAAGATTAGCGCCCAAGAAATCGAACCCTTCTGCGATCTGATAGACGTTTTTGTTCCTGTTTCCATGTTCCAACATCTGCCCGACAAAATTAGCAATCCCTGCCTTCTCGTCGCTGTCACGCATCGCGCCGGCTTTCATACTGGCTCTAATCGTGATAGTGGGACCGGTGGTATTCTCAGCGACGACAATGGAAACCCCATTCGAGAGAACCTTCCTTTGGGGACTCAAAGAGATCTTGGGACGAGAGACCTGAGTGGCGTCGGAGGCAAATCTTGCTGCAGGGCTGGCGAGGTGATAGGGACGAATCAGGAGTGATGTCGCACTCTGCCTGGACCTGGGCAACTGGCCCTCGGCAGAGAGTTTTTCCACTTCAATGCTTTGCTTCTTTTCCACCGGCACAAACCAACCTACCGTCCGAGCTCTGTTCGTAAAATATTTGATAGCGACTCGCCTCAAGTCATCCAGACTCACTTGATTAATCTTTTCTTCGAGGTTACTCAAAAATTTATAGCTGGCGATGGACTCAAAATAGCCCAGCTGATGAGCCAGCTTAGTAGACGTGTCCTGATCCAGGAAGGCCCGTGCCACCCATTGGTTCTTCGCCTTTGAAAGCTCACTGCTGGTTAACCCATAATTTTTTACTCTTTCCAACTCGTCATAAATTGCTTCCTCAGCAGGTTGGTACTGGAAGGTATCCGGAAGGGTGATCGTCAATTTATAGAGGTAGGGATTTTGGGTCGGCACCAAATTGGAATTTACATAAGTGGCCAGTCTCTTATCGATCAGAGCCTTGTACAACCGTGATGACTTGGTGGCATTGGCATCCAGAGGGCTTGACCAAAGATTGATCCCTTTGGCTCCATTGAGCGCCGCATCTAGAATGAGCAAGGCGTAATAATCGTCATTGAAAATGTCGGGAACGCGATAGGCAATTTCTAAATAGCTCTTCTCTCGCCTTCCTGTTCGGGTTCGATCGCCCTGGTCCGTATCGGCTCTGGTTTGCGGGGAATCCTGGTAAAATATTTTTTTACCAGTTCCAAAGCCGTTGACGTTTGGAAATCTCCCACCAGCACCAGTATGGCGTTATTAGGAATGTAATATTGATGATAAAACTGGTAGAGCTGGTTGCGACTCAAGCTTTCGATGTCCTTCAACCATCCGATGGTCGGCCAGCGATAGGGATGAACTTTAAAGGCCGCAGCTGTGACGTCTATATCCAGCAGATTCTTAGAATCGTTCTCGGAACCTTGTAACTCGGAAATGACTACGGTCCGTTCCCTGTTTGTTTCTTGAGGATCAAACAAGCTCAGACTCATTCTCTCGGCTTCCAGCCTCAACATTTCGTCCAAGGCGGCGGCCGCCACCGTCTCAAAGTAGGCGGTCTGGTCGAGAGATGTGTAGCCGTTCCAGTATCCTCCAGTGTCCTCGATGGCGCTCTTCATCCGGGCTTTGGAAAAGTTTTGGGTCCCCTTGAAATTCATGTGCTCGACCCAATGAGAAATACCGGTTGCTCCGATCTGCTCATCCTTCGAACCGACCCGATACCAACACCAAACTGAGACCAGAGGAGTGGTGTGCACCTCCTGAAGCAGCACCTTCAGTCCGTTGTCAAATCTTATTTCGGTTACCGATGATCGCGCCGGGGGAATTGGGGATTGCGGATTGTCCAGGCGTGTCACATCTTGGGCGATGCCGGTCCAAGACCGGATCGACAGAGCTGAGATTGTCAGCAAGATAGCCGCCGCTATAGACGTGATCGTCTTAATGGAGGGATCTTTGCTCACTCTTGACACACACCTTTATCTTCTTTCATTCCACCCTGTGAATTCAGTGTCGCGATTAAGCAGTCACGACCTTCCTTGCTTCTGAGCCGCTTTTTTGGATTCCAGGCGTAGCCCATTGCGATAGGCTGCGACGGCGCGGATATGTTGATCCAAGGTTGTCGAAAAGACATGGCCCCCGCTATTGTTACTAACAAAATAAAGATAGTCGACCTTGGCTGGCTTCAAGGCAGCTTCAAGGGATTTGAGTCCAGGATTTGCAATGGGCCCGGGAGGTAATCCTGGAAATCGATAAGTGTTATAGGGCGAGTTCAGACCGAGGTCCGATTGGTAGATCTCGCCCCTGAACCCCCCCTTTAGCTTGGCCGCGTAAATCACCGTGGGATCGCATTGCAGCGGGATTTGCTTCTTTAGGCGGTTGTGAAATACGGCCGACACCAATTCCCGTTCTTCGTCTAGGCTGGTTTCTTTTTCTATTAAGGAGGCCAGAGTGACCGCCTCCTTCAAGCTGAGTGAATTCTGCTTGATTTCTAGCTCAAGATTTCTGCTATAGATTTGCCGGAATCTCTCAACCATGCCGCGAACGATCTCATCAGTCGTGGCGCCTCGAGTAAGACGGTAAGTATCGGGAAACAAAAAACCCTCCAGATTGCTGACCGTCGGGGCCAGCTCAGCAATCAAATCGGAGCGGGCCGCCCCTGCCAAAAAATCCTTTCGAGTGGCGAACCCTCTCTGCTCCAGCAGTTCAGCGATGTCAAAAAGTGAAAACCCTTCAGGGATGGTTACCTCGTGGTAATAGACGAGACCGCGAATCATTTTGTCCGCGACTTGAGGAATGGTGAGAGCTTTATCAAATCGATATTCCCCGGCCTGCAAACGGCCGGACCTCTTTACAGTTTTGAGGTAGGCCAGAAACAAAGCCCGGTGTCTTACGATGCCCTCCCTTTCAAGCTGTTGGGCAATCTCAGGGGAGTGGGCCCCACGGGTAATCTGAACAAATTTCTCATCCTCGGGATAATTTTTGTACGGTTGAAACCACGCCACCACAATAGTCCCGGCGCCTCCCACCAGGAGGAGCAGGAGAATCACTGGGCTCAGAAATCTGGCTTTATGCTTTCCCTTCATCGGGGATCATGGCCCTTCCGGCCTGGCTCGGCGTGCGTTTTGATGATCTAAGTAATTCTGCAGAATGATTACCGCAGCCAGTTTATCAATGACCTGTTTCCTCTTTCCTCTTTGCATTCCTCCTTCAATCAGAACCTTCTCAGCCGTCAAGGAAGATAGCCGCTCATCCCATAGAGTCACTTCCACTGGGGTTGCTTCTTTTAGTCTTCTGACAAAATCTTGAATTAAGTTTGCCTGGCGGCTTGCAGTACCGTCCATGCTAATCGGGTTGCCAACCACGATCCGGCCGACCTGGTATTCTCTTATGGTCTGCAATAAAGAGGGCAAATCTTTCTTCCAGCCAACCCGGTGAAGGGTAGACACCCCCTGCGCAATCAGCTCGGTCTCATCGCTTACGGCCACTCCAATCCTGACTTCACCAACATCCAGCCCCATTATTCTCAAGACAGACGCCCCTTTTTCGGCATTGCCAAAACAAAAAGTATAAGCTCCTATTTTGCAGGGTGTCAAGGCGAGGCCAGGGACGAGCCAGGCCTGTGTGCGCCAAATTTGTGGAAGGAATGAGCCTCGTAGAGGCGGAATATTCATAGTTCATCCGGACCAAAAAGTGGACCGAGCTCCGTAGGAGCGTCATGACGCCCCGCTGGGGCTCGGAGCGTCAGGAGGGTAGGCGCCTTTCCACAAAGATGCCGCCTCTACGAGGCTCCCTTCGCTCCAAGCGGCACAGGATTTCAGGAAATAACTCACAAATTTGTCACACACCCAGGCAGCGACGAGCAGGGCCCCCGAGGCGCCGCCCAACTCAGTAGCCCGCGCGTCAGCAAGGGCTGTGCCCCAATGCAATTGAGTTAGGGGACTCTTGACGGGCCCCGGCCAGCAGTCACAGTTCGCAAGTTTTTCCACCAGGTGTGGTATATTCTCTTATCCGCGAAAGAGGGAGTTTAAAGATCTATGGCAGAAAGAAAAATTGGGACAGTCGTGTACTGGCAGAATCTTTCACCGATACTGGCTATCTTTCGCCTGGCTCCTGAAGGCGGCAGTTCATTCCCTGATTATCGAGCAGGTCAATACATCGCCCTTCGCCGCGAACAGTGTAAGCTAACCAAAAAGGTCATAGCCCCTGACGGACAAATCGATTATGTCCCTGATCTCGATGAAAACGGGGTTCAAAAGCGGGGTCCGGTGACTCATTCCTATTCGATTTCTTCGGCGCCCTTTGAAACTCAACAGACGGGACAGCTTGAATTCTATATCATTCTAGAGATTGACGAAAAAGGAGAG
>QHZP01000264.1:0-3654 GCA_003224715.1 Acidobacteriota bacterium
ACTGAAGTTTGCCCAGCGCTGCTGGCAGTGTCGTGGTCAAACCCCGCTTGACTCCCTCCGGACCGAGGCTGCGCACTGCCCCACCGGTCGCCTCTCGCAATTCTTCAGGATCTTTGGTGCCTTTTCCAAGTGCATCCACAATAGCCCTGCAGAGACGATCCATCTCGGCATCGGTTACGCCCAATTTTCGTGCTGTTTTCATCGTCGCCTCGTCCCCGAAGCCCTGACCAACCTTTAGCGCGAGCGCAAAGTCCATCGCCGGCACCACATAGGTACAGCCGCGAGCCGCTGGTAGCTCATGGATCTTCAGATGGGCAACATCGGCATCCGCTGCCTCCCGTGAAATTGCCGCCCGCGCGTGTAAAGTCAGATAGGGCGCCGCACCACCAACCGACCGGGCCCATCCGGTGTGTTCCAGCACCTCTGCTGCCGTTCTGCCGGCCAGTGAACCATCCAGGCCTTGCTTGTGCGCCCACCAAGCTCGAATCGTCGCTGCATCCATTGCAGGAAATCACCATCCTTTCGCTTAGGAGTGCGATAGTATCCCACACCTGGTTCTCAGCATCAACAGGGGAAGGAGTGGGTGGGCAGGCGATAAAAACTACGAGGAATTAGAAAGCCAATTGGTCATGCACGATTTGGCTGGAATCTGTTCCAAGAGGCGTTAGCTAACCGAGCGACATGCCAGGAAACGGTAAGGCAACGCCATACGATCTTAGAAGCCTGGTGTCCGACAAATTTGCAGGTCATTTCCTGAAATGCAGGCCTGGGAGCCTCGTAGAGGCGGCATCTTTCTAGAAAGACGCCTACCCCGGACGCTCCAAGCCCCAGGGGCGTCATGACGCTCCTACGGAGCTCTGTCCATGTTTCTGGGCCTGTGAACTATAATATTTCGCCTCTCCGAGGCTCATTGCTTCTGTCATTACCCTCAAATTCGTCCCACCCTAGAAGCCTCTTGTGGTTGCCTATTCTGATCCAATTGAAATATATTTGGTCCAATTGAGACATAGGTATCCAGAAAACGGTGATGCAATCCAATTTCGAAGATCCTGGCTGAAATCGGTAGTTCTTGTCTGATGCTGAGTGGCTTACAGGCGGATCCGCCTTTTGTATCTGCGGCTGGCTCAACGGGAGTCTCATCTCGCTTATGTCGTACTTAGTTATTTCGCCTTCCAGAATGAGCCCATTACCATGCCACGCTCCCAGCACTCAATTTCAGTTTGCCCAGGAGGTATTCTATGAACATTAAACGTCGTGAATTTATGACCGGCCTGGCGGCGCTGACAACTGTGGCTGCCACGCCGGAGCCTAACACGAGCGTAGCTGCCTCAGGTCGCTCCTACAAGTATCTGGGGCGCGTGAACGGATACGTGGAACACCGCATCATCGAGCCGGGCCGGACCGTCGAGAAAATCGAGACCTTCACCAGAGGTCCAGTGGGCGTGGTCCGCATCACCACCAATGATGGGAAGGAGGGGACCGGACAGATCTCGACCTTTGAGCCAGATATCTCCGCCACCATCCTGCATCGGCATCTGGCCAGCCAGGTAGTTGGGAAAGATCCCGCCAACATCGATTCCATTGTGGATCGTTGCATCGAGGCGAACTACAAGTTTCCCTGGTCCTTTGTCTGCCGGGCCCTGGCAGGCATCGACACGGCACTCTGGGATCTTTACGGGAAAATCAAAGGGAAACCGGTTTACGAACTCCTGGGAAGCAAGAAGACCTCCATTCTCGCTTACGGGTCCAGCATGCGTCGCGACATCTCGCCCGAAGATGAAGCCGAAAGACTGGTGAGGCTGCGGGATTCCCATGGGTTCCGAGCCTTCAAGATCCGCATCGGCCAGGTCAACGGGCACGACGGCGATGCCTCACCGGGGCGAACCGAAAGGCTGATCCCAACAGTTCGAAAAGCAGTGGGGAATGAGGTGAAGCTTCTGGTGGATGCCAATAGCGCGTACACTCCACCGAAAGCTATCGAAGTAGGGCGACTGCTCGAAAAATACAACGTCTGCCACTTTGAGGAGCCTTGTCCATATTGGGAACTGGAATGGACCGCCGAAGTTGCAGAGGCGCTCCAGGTTCCGGTCGCGGGAGGCGAACAGGACAACGATTTGGCTCAGTGGCGGCGAATGATCCGAATGAATGCTGTCGATATTGTACAGCCTGACCTCTGTTACATTGGCGGATTGACCAGGGCACTGCGAGTAGCCCAGATGGCCCGCCAGGCTAACAAACCGGTGGTACCCCACTCGGCCAATCTCTCCATGGTGACACTATTCGCGTTGCATTTGCTGGCTGCTATTCCCAATGCCGGTCCTTACGTGGAGTTCAGCATCGAAGGGAACGACTCTCTAAATCAGATGTTCTATCGTCCCAGGCTGGAGGTAAAGGACGGCAGCGTGAAGATCCCGCAGAGACCCGGTTGGGGTGTGGAGATCGATTCGGAGTGGCTGAAGTCAGCAAATTATCAAAAGAGTGAAAGACCGGCTTAGGGCTTTACGGCCCATTCGGGCATCTGAGGCCAGGTCATTAGGACTTTCCCGACGCGGGGTCCTTACCCACCGCATCCTCCAAAGGCTGGTCCTCGCTTGCCGCCTATAGTTTGAGGAAAATCTTCCGCTGGTACAACCAGTAGCAGGCATACCACATAACTGCTAGAACCGTGCACGACTGCGCCACCGGGGCCAGCGTTCCGATCCACTTGTAATGGAACGTGAAGACGCCCACAGCGCGGTCCAGCCATCCGCTGAGGACCATGCTCAGCGAATAGATGAAGATCGAATTAGCTCCTACCACCACAAGCAGGAAGGTCCACTTGCGGTAGCTCAGAACTTCGATCACCAGGTAGAAGCCGATCAGCATGAAAAGTACCCAGCCGAGGCTGTACAGCATGAACGACGCCGTGCAAAGTTGCTTGATCATCGGAATCCACGGCCTGAGGCCGAGACTGGCGGCGAACGAGAAAATCATGCCAGCGGCAAGCAGCTTCAGCTTCTCTCTATCCGTTTTGCGTGCCATCAGCAAGAGGCCTGCCCACACGCCGGCCAGTGTCCACACCGTGCTGGCGATGAAGTTCAGCGTCGAGTAAGCAGGGTCGTAGTCATAGTGGAAGATCCAGCGATCCACCACCAGCCCGACATGGTTCGTTTTCGAAAACGGTCCGTCTGGTCCGGGGAACATAAATAGCAAGGCTGTCCACAAGGCCAGCAGGCCTACGGCGGCCACGGCCTGCCAGCGCCATTTCCACTGCATGATCAAGTAGCTCAGGAAATAGGTAAACGCGATCTGCGAGAGCACGTTGATCAACTGCGGCTTGATCTGGCCTGCACCGATCCAAATCAGAACCTGGCTCATGACGATAAGCCGCATCGAGCGAGCGAGCACGTGGTGGAGGTTGTCGCGAGAGGTCGCTCCTTGCTCAGTGCGTTTTGCCAGTGCGAAAGGCATCGCCACGCCCACCATGAACATAAAAGCCGGCTGGATCATATCCCAGAACACGCCGCCTTGCCACGGCACGTGCTGGAACCAGCTCGCTACGCGGCTCCAGGTGGGATCGTTGCGCAGTTCCGAAAAGCCGAGCCCCTCCGATGCAAGCAGCAGCATGATGTAGCCGCGATAAGCATCCAACGCCAGATATCGCCTTGTTTCCTG
>QHZP01000264.1:3707-9368 GCA_003224715.1 Acidobacteriota bacterium
TAGCGAAAGTCTCTTGAAGACGGGACCTACGGTTCTTGATCAGTCTCGGTGCTATTCTAACCAATTTCCGCTTCAGCAGCCAATTTCAGGTGCGACTATTCCAAAAGCTGCCGAGAGGAACCCGGCCACCATCCAAGCATAGATCCATCCGCGTCTCCCCACTCTAGCGTTTCTTTGGCCAGCGCGAAAGCTTAAAAGGCTGTGCTGTCGCCAAGAAGATTGTTCGTCACATTGGGCCAATTTGCATTCCCTGGAATGAGGTGGTTCGCAGCGGCAGTTGGCCCACTGGCCTAGCCTTTCCTTATGGAAAGCGGACACTGGACGGAGTCGCCGACTGGGAGAAACATCCTTCTATGATGTACTCTTATTCGTTTTTGAGGGCCGGCGGGGCGCGCTATCCACACCTGCCATCTCAAAGTTCTTCGACAGCTTTTCAGGTCGGCGAAGCGATCACACAGGAAAGGGATTGGGGCTTGGGACGGGCTGTAGCCTACAGCATTTTTTCGCTCTTCGCCGGCTGGGTCCCGTTGAAAACATGCGCCCATCTGGAGTAAGACTGACCGTGTTTTTCAGGGCTGCTCAGCCTCGAACCGTAGTGGGGAGGAATGTTTTGAGATGCGCTTCGGGGTTAGGAAGTGGGCGATTTTGAGTTTGTACCGAATAGTGGGGACAGTTCTGGCAGTCCTTCAATAGAGTAACGGGCGTTACTGGTTCAACCAAGAAGCCTTCGGACGGCCTCCAAGACCTCTTCAGGGCGCAGCGGCTTGGGCAGTGTGGCGTCCGCCCCAAACTTCTCTGCTATCGGCAGATACTCGCCACCAGACATCGCGATAATCTTCAAATCCGTACGCTCACTTTTCAGGGATCGAATGGTTTCCAGACCTTCCTGTTCGGGCATGATCAAGTCGATGATGAGAAGATCCGCGGCTTTTTCGCGCAGCCGGTTCATCGCCTGCCTGCCATCCGAGGCTTCGGACACCTCATAGCCGGCGCCTTGAAGAATTCGGCGGAGTAAGTTGCGGATTTGATCATAATCATCAACAACCAGAACGGAGCGCGGGAGCTGCATCAAGAATCTCCATCACCTTCGCATAAAGCCTACGCTGACCATTGTCAGGAAGAACGCTCTCGAAGAAAAAAAGACCTTCAACTGCTGTTATCGGAGGACTATGAAGGATTAATCACCTGTTTCCATAACCCAGCCTGTCTCAGACCGACTTTTTTGGCGAGTTTCTCAGAACAAAAGAGGTTCCGGCGTCGCGTCTTGCCTTGGGGGGATGCAGTTTGGGATTAGGAAGGAAAGGTTAGTTCACTCTGAAGCAGCTCTACTTCCTGAACCAGGGCGATTGATTTTCGATGGAAAGCGGATTTACCCTTTGATCTAATCACCACTCAGCCTTTTTTCAAGGGACCAAAATCTGTGGCAGTTGAGCCAATGGTCAATCGCCTCGCTCTTCAGGTTGGCAGCTTGCATCTCGGATCTCGTAGAAGCAGAGAATCGCACCTTAGTTCAATGAGGTAGTTTTTTCGGGCCCAAGCAACTCCCGCATTTGTCCTGACTGGCAGAAGCGATCCCCATCTCGAGTGTAAATCGTCAGCAGATGATAACGGTGTGAAGAATCACGATCTAAAGCCTGGATAAGAGTTTGCCCAAAGACGAGCCATGGCTCATTTTGGCGGACGCGGCCTTTGATAAATCAGGTCTCGTGGTGGTCTCTGCCTTTATCTCGGTATCAATGCTTCCCTTGAAACGAGCACCGTCGGCAAACGAGATCCGCGAAGCTTTGATATCTCCCACCATCGATGCTGAGGATTTAATTTCCACCAGTCCACTCGCATCGATATTGCCAACTACACTTCCCCAGATGGTCACATGCTTTGCATGGATTTCAGCATGGATGCTCCCATGGAGACCGACTACCAGACGATGATCTTTGATTTCGATCTTCCCCTCCACGCATCCGCCAGCGGTGAGATCTTCCTCAGCCGTAATCTCTCCTTTGATGAAGACGAATCTTCCAGCAAAGTTGGGCATATGCATCCAATTTTCTGAACCACAACTCGAACAGATCAGACTACCCAATGTGGAAACCATCAGGATTCGATTCGCATCGCAGTCGGCGCAGATTACGGTCCGATTGTCCAACGTCCGGTTGGTGCTGAGGCTTGGACTCTTGCCACGTTTTAGCCAACTTCTGTTCTTGAGAAAGCTCAGGCTATTCACCTCTCCCAACGTCTGCCTCATGAAGGCCAATGTTCCAGCGCTGTTTTTCATCGAGACCGTCAATGCTTTCATTCTCACCATTGCTACAACCTCCAAGCTCCGCTCCTTATCTGCCCAGCGGAGTAGGCAGTATTCGCAAAGTACGGCGATAATTCCATTTTTGCTGACCAACTTGTGCGGGGTGACAGGGCCGCAGTGTAAGCAATACTACATTTTGGTTTGCATAGGCCACCGTAGGAATCTGCAGGCAAATTTAGACAACCAAGGAATTCTGCTTGGGTGGATCTGCGCCACGCTCAGCCAGACACCGCCCCGCCCGCCCTGATTCTGGAAAATACAACGTGCAAAACAAAGGGCTTCTTGGTTACGTCATGCTGGTTTTTTCTCCCCTGGAATTCATAGGGAGATATATGAGAGTGCAATGTAATGGCCACCTGGGTTGCTTTGCTGGAGGACGATGAAAAGACCTGTATGTTATTTGAGGGCTTGGATTGGGGTGTGACGTCAACCCTTCATGCAAATTCGAGTTGGCTAAAGGGAAAAATTCGCAGAAAGCTTCTTCTACTTTAAGGAAAATATTTAGCCACTTGTCTCTGAGGAATATTCAACCCGAATCCCGAAGTTATGGGGCATGAAAAACATGTCGCGCGCTGCGGATGAGCCACCCTCATCCGCCCTTTGGGTACGGAGGCCCACGAGGCGCGGAACGAGAAAATTAGATTGACTCTCCCCTCGCCCTTTGGGAGAGGCATGGGAGCTTTGAGAAAGCTCCCTGGGTGAGGGATTGAAGCCAATGCGAGAATTTATCTCGATTCAACTTCGTATTTCAGGTTCAATGGGTCTGTTCGGGCAAGGTGAAGAACGTCAAATCGGCAAAGCTACAGGTGAGGTTCATTTCCTAGCGGTGACAAAGTGGGAGGGTGTTGTCTGTTTAGCTGGGCCGAACTGGACGGCAATCAAGCCAGCTATCCGCCACCTGGGTTGTCGGAATTGTATATTTGTTGAGGGATATAGAACCGGCTAACTTGAAACCCATCTCTTTCCCCAGATTTTCAGCCGCGATAAGGGGCCTCCTTTTCCCAAAAGGAAGCGTCGACTCCTCGCCACTTTCACTGCTCTAACTGAACGCCCTTGGAAGGATTCCTGCGTCGCTCCCGAATTAAGCCCTGCTCAATGAGCACCGCAACTACACGTCCATATTTCTCGTCCAGTACCCGGGCGATGTCGCGCACTGGTAATCCGTCATTAGCAAAAAGATTGCAAATAGTGATTTTGCGTTCCGTGACCGAGTCCAACAATCTTGTATTGGAAGGATTCCTAAAGACCTTCGTCCTAACTTGAAACCCATCTCTCTCCAAATTTTCAGTCAATGTCATACGCTAGCTCCCGTTTCCAAAATACCTGCGTCCTGCTTACTGTAGAGTGATCGGCCAGTGGACATCATTGCTGTAGTAATTTAACTGCTGCTAATGAGGGCATATGCGTGTGATTGTAGGCCTTTTGGGGGATAGGCGGTCTAAATTCATAATACCTGTAGGCTTTCAAGGGAATTCCACTTCAGATGGTAAGTTTGGCGAGTTTTTGGCGTCTTTGTGTAGTGAAATTGTCTGGCTCAGAGCACGAAAAAAAGAGAGCCGGGTCTTCACCCCGCTCCCTGTCAACTACGGCCCGGCTTTGAATTCGGCGATGCAGTCGCAGCAGTCGGAAAGGGTGGAGGCAACGTGATGGCCAGTGATCAATGTTCTTCGAGGCCGGGTTTCGTCGGCGACGATCTGCGCCATCAGTTCTGTGGGGACGTCCTAAAAGGTAAGATGTCGGAACGCGAGCCATGGGAGTGATAATTTTCCAGCCATTGTTATGTTGCGGCACTACGGAGATTGCTGACGGGAAGTTGTGACTAAGCTGAGACCTCTGATTTCAGGTCCCGGTGTCACTCAGCGGTTTTGACAAAACGAGCAAAAGAACTTGCTGTTCAATTTACTGGGTTAGAGGAACAGAGGAGACAACTGGTTGGGAGGTAGGGATTCGAACTCAATAAGTTTGTTAAGCATTTGGAATCTCAGGGAATTCTTCGAAAGTCTTCATCAGTCCTAAATTGTGCGGGGTTCTCTATAGTCTATCCAGTTCGCGGAAATCTTTTTGGGTCGCGTTGGGAATAGACACCAAATAGACACCAAGAAGTACACTTTGGGCTGAGAGGGTTTGATTCGGGGCCCTGAAAGATGGGAAATGCTGTCATTGAAAATCCAATGAATCGTTCCATGTTGAGGCATAGCATTTTTACTAAAATTCTGCCTCTACCTCCTTGGTAGGGTTGGTAGGGGAGGGTGACGTGCTGGCCTGTATTACAGATAGGTCTTTTCGCTCCTAAGAAGAATCGCAGAGACTTCGACCGAGCGGGTCTGGTGGGAGACGGTAAAAATCAGGCGATACCGACCGGCACGTTTTCGGTACCGCCCAACCCATTGTTTTCCCTTCAAAGGCTTGACGTCGCCCTGAAAGGGATCTTCCGACATCTCCTGGAGGCGCCGACGGAGGAGCGCTTGGTGGTCTCGAGGAAGTTTCTTAAGCTGTTTTGCGCTTTCGTTTGCGAGCTTGACGGTCCAGGGCATGTTCGAGTTGGTCTAAGGTAACGGAGTCTCCGCGGCGGAGCTGGGCTTCTCCTTTTTTGACCAGTTGTTCTTCTTGCTGGGTTAGGAGATCATCGGGATCAACGAGTTTTTTGGGTTTAATAATAACTGTGCCCCGGGCGCTGTTTACCTCCACAAAATCACCTTCCTCGAGACCCAAGCTGCGGCAGATCTCCTTGGGGATGACGACCTGCCGGCGCTGGCCTAATCTGCTAATCGCCATGCTACCTCCTTTGGATGTGATTTCTGTTGTTCATATTGTCAGATTAGCAGATAGGCGGAACATGTCAAGTGCCTCTACAAAGCGACCTTGCTGTCGTAATTCCAGCTACAAATCCTAGTAGAAGGTCAATGAATTAACACAAATTGGATGCCCTAAGTCCAAGGGCATAATTAAGGCCGACCCACCCAGCAGTACCATCAGCGTGATCGCGAGCAAGATTTCGGTCAGACTGAATCCACTGTACGATCGCTTGCAAAAGGAGGGTCGTCTGACGCGCCCGGAACACTGGCTCGATTTTCAAGCCTTTAGACCTGCTTTTATCCCTAAAGGCATCTCTCCGCAGGAAGCCGAAACTGAAGTGCGCCATTCCTGGAGCCATTGCTATGAGCCGGCGGCTTTTCGCCGGGCTCAGGAGTGGTTGCAAGACAACCAGAAACCCTTTGGCCAACAACTTACCCATTTTGTCGCTCGCCTCCTATTTCGTGGGATCTACTTTCCCCAGATGAGTCACTGGGCCTGGATTAAGCTGCTGACTCAAAACATCCATACCCTCGGCAGTCTGGTTTATTGCGGAGTGCACGCGC
>QHZP01000265.1:0-5329 GCA_003224715.1 Acidobacteriota bacterium
TCTATGAGGTGCCCTTCGGGAAGGGCTCGAAGGGTCTGGCACAAAAGCTTGCAAAGGGCTGGATGGTTGGCGCGGTCGCGAGTTATCGGAGTGGAACTCCCTTGGGGATTGGCGGCGGCCCTGACCTGTTGCTCTTCAACGGCGGCAACCGGCCCAATCGCGTGCCGGGAATCCCCGAACGGGCGAATCTCCAGGGGGGATCGTTTGATCCCGCCCAGGACGTTTACGTGAACATTAATGCATTCTCAGAGCCCGCGCCCTTCACCTTCGGAAACGTGAGCCGGCTCGAGCCCAGCTTGCGAGGGTTTCCTTACCTGAACGAAGACGTGTCCGCCATTAAGCGCACGTACGTGCCGAAAATCAGCGAAGTATTCAACCTGGAATTTCGAACGGAGTTTTTCAACATCTTCAATCGAACCGTGTTCGGTGGCCCCTCCACCAACATCAACGACCCGACGAGCTTTGGCACGGTAGGCTACCAAGCCAACAACCCCCGGACCATTCAGTTTAGTTTAAAGATCAACTTCTAGGGTCAGTCTCTCAAATGACTATACGTAAGCTCTGAGACGATACGTCCCCCTCACCCGCCCTTGTGAATGCTTCTCAGGCGTTCACCCCTCTCCCAAGGGAAGGTGTGAAAGAATTGAGGGAGGCCTGGAACATGTCCCCCTCGAACGAGGGGGGACTTCAGGGGGTCGCTGGAAAATCCGCACCAAGTCTTGGTTCAACAGTGGCTACCCCCTCAAGTCCCCCCTTGGAAGCGATCGTTACCCATAAGTCCGCCCTCTGGACACAGGGGGTGCATTGAGTGTCAAAGGCCTGAAGGGCCTCAATAGTTTAGCCCAGGGCAGAGCGGAGGGGCGGCAGCCCCACAGCGGCGCCCTGGGTAAAAAGGATATTGTTTCCTTTTTGCCAACCGGTGGAGCGGAGGTGGTTTCGGTCATGTCGTGACCGAAACCACCTCCGCTCCACCGGTTCTGATGAGGTTTCGGCAACGACAGTGACCCAGGGCGCCGCTGACGCTTTGCCCTGGGCTAACTTATTACCGCCCTTCAGGCGGCCTGCTATGAGGAGCCCGCTGGGTCAAGCAACAAAGATATGGGGGACGATCTGGGACCAAACCAGCTTTTGTAAGGACTCACGAATTCTTTCACACCTTTAGGGGCGGGGGTGAGGGGGCAGCTGCTGAGGGTTCGAGTAGTGTACAGCCAATTGTGAGACAGTACAAAGTGACCCTCAGGCAAAGGCGCCGTAGTGGGTCCATTGGTGGTTCCTCCGAACAAGGGTCAGTGCTGACACCACGATGGTGACACGCGCGATAGAGACCATCACACGGCGAACCTTCCTCGGCTCAGCAGCGGTTGAAGCGTTTCTGGCTTCGGCCCGGAGCGATGAAGCCGGTCGACCGAGCCGCATCATCGATACCCACACGCATTTCTACGATCCAACCCGCCCCCAAGGCGTACCGTGGCCCCCGAGGAGCGAGCCACTACTCTATCGCCGCACCTTACCGCAAGACCTGCGACAGGCGGTGCAAGGATTGGGTGTTACCGGAACAGTGGTCGTGGAAGCCAGCCCTTGGCTCGAGGACAACCAATGGCTGCTGAATCTCGCGAAAGAGAAGAAGCTGATTGTAGGAGTCGTGGGGCACCTCGAGCCGGGCGGGCCGATGTTCAAGAGCCATTTGCAACGGTTCACAAAGGACCGGCGCTTCCGGGGAATCCGAATCGACGGCAAGATGATCGCAACCGGATTGCCGCAGGCCGCCTTCATCGCGGACTTGCAGCGGCTGGCCGATTCGGATCTGGAGCTCGATGTGATCGGAGAGAACGAGATGCTCACCGATCTAGTAACTCTGTCAGACCGAGTGCCATATTTGCGTATTGTCATCAATCACCTCCCGTTTGATCCTCCCGAGGAGGGAAATGCCGGCGACAAGGCCCGAAATGCGTTGGGCGAATTGGGCCGTCGTCCTCGCGTGTATGCCAAGGTTTCCGGCGTTCTGCGCCGCATCAAGGGGCGCGTGCCGTTAGAAGTGAGCTTCTACCGGCAACGGCTCGATCAGCTTTGGGACACCTTCGGCGTCGATCGTCTGGTCTACGGCAGCAATTGGCCCGTCAGCAATCTGCTGGCGCCTTACGGCGCCGTGCTGCACGTCGTCCGCGAGTACTTTCTTGCAAAGGGAGTAGAGCCTGCCGAAAAATACTTCTGGAAGAACTCTCTAGCGGCGTACAAGTGGGTGGATAACCCCTGACTATGACATTGACAAAAACAGAGGTCCAGATGGGCGGCACTCGATCTCTGGCAGTAGTGCTTGCTTTGATTTTGGCCGCATGCACTAGGAGAGCCACTGGTCCCAGTGCGCTATCCCCCCAAGCCGAGTTGAAAAGCTTTCAGCTCAATGATGATCTTAAGATTGAGTTGTTTCTGAATGAGCCGGAGGTGATGAGTCCGGTCGAGATGGTTTTTGATGAAAACGGCTGCATCTACGTCGCCGAAATGCTGGACTACCCTGCGGATCCGCCTCCGGGAAAACCGGCCCGTTCGCGAATCCGGCTCCTGGAAGATACCGATGGCGACGGCAAGGTCGACCGCAACGCGATTTTTGCCGACAACGTGCTGGACGTGAGCGGCCTGATGGCCTGGAAGGGCGGTCTCATTGTCACTAGCGCGCCCGATATTCTGTTCATGATAGATACCGACGGAGACGGTAAAGCCGACATCAGGGAGGTCTTGTACACGGGATTTCCCAAGGTGGATGCTGAGTATCGCATCACGAATCCACGGCTAGGCATCGACAACTGGATTTATTGCTCCAATTTCGGTCAAGACGGCCACATCACATCGCCGAAACATCCCGCGCGGCCTCCAATCTCGGTCCGCGGAGCCGATTTTCGCTTCCGTCTCGATCGGGACGTCGCCGAGGCCACGTCGGGCTCAGCGCAATTCGGTTCGACATTTGACATTTGGGGCAATCGGTTCATCACCCACAGTACGATGCATGTCCGGCATGTGGTACTGCCCAGGCAATATCTCACTCGCGCCCCACTGCTGGATGCCGGGGCTGTCGCACTCGAGATCTCGGATCACGGTCGGCCCTCGGGTCGCATGTACCCCCTGACGCAACCGCAAGCCTGGCGCGTAGAGAGGACACGCTTGCGGCAAGAGCGCTATCATGAGAATAAGCTCGAAAGTGTGCGTCCCCTCAGTCCTTCAAGTGAGATGGCGGCGGGGTACTTTACCGCGGCCAGCGGCGGCACCATCTACTCCGGCGATCAGTTTCCTGAGAAATACCGTGGCAATTTGTTTACTGGAGACGTGAGTGGTAACCTGGTCCATCGCGATATCCTGTCGCCCGATGGCGTCAGCTTCATTGCGAGTCGAGCTCCTGAAGAGCAGGAGCGGGAATTCCTGGCCTCCACTGATCCCTGGTTTCGTCCTTGCAACTTCGCCAACGCACCCGATGGCAACTTATACGTGGTGGACATGTATCGCGAATTCATTGAGGCCCCGAGCGCCATCCCCGATGCCATCAGAAAGACCATGAATTTCTGGAGTGGCGACACCCTGGGCAGAATCTATCGCATCGTCCCGAAAAAACCCGCGCGCCACGGAAATCTCAAACCAAACTTGGGCAGGGCCACCATTCCAGAACTGGTCAAGGACCTGGAAAATCCAAATGGCTGGCACCGCGACACCGCTCATCGCTTACTCGTGGAGCGGCAGGATACCGCAGCGGTGCCGTTGTTGAAGCAGTTGCTGGCAAGAAGTGAATTCCCAGCGGCACGGATTCTCGCCCTCTGGACACTGGAAAGTCTATCCACCATTGACGCGACCACGGTCATGAACACTTTGAGGGACCCTCATCCGAGGGTGCGTGAACACGCCGTGCGCGTCGCCGAGGAACTAATCCCAAATTCCAAGCCGGTGGCGCAAGCCCTGCTGGCCATGACATCGGACCCGGACCCGCGGGTTCAGTTTCAACTGGCTTTCACACTAGGGCAAATGAGTGGTGAGCGCGTCACCAGCGCTCTTGTTGAGCTAGCATCGCGGCATGCCGACGATCGATGGTTTCGTATCGCCGTCCTCAGCTCGGTTCAAGATTCGGCAGTCCAGTTTCTCGACCGACTGTCCTCCAAGAAGAAACTCGCCGATCAGTCGGAGTTGCTGTCCCAGCTTGCTTCTGTAATTGGGGCCAAGCACGATCCAGGCGAGATGGCGCATTTGTTAGGCACGCTGCCCAAGTTGAAGCAGCTCGATGCGGTTTTGTCGGGGCTGGCCCGCGGTTTCCAGTTGGCGGGTGTCAAAGCGCTGCGGGTTCCTGGAGCTGAAGCGCTGCTGATCAGATTCCTCAAAAGCCCCTCCGAACAGGTCCAAAAGGCCGCTTGGGAAACAGCGCGCTATCTCGATATGCCCAAGGTCACCAGGCAAGCGACAGCCGACGCAGTGGCGGCCGACCTAAGCCTGACAAAGCGCTTGAACGCCGTGCTGGCCTTGCGCAGCGCTCCATTCTCCGCGGCTGGACCGGTCCTTCGGAGGGTGCTGGCATCGCAGCCGGGATCCGAGTTACAATCCGCCGCCATAGAATCGCTGGCGTCGTTTGATGACACTAGCGTCGCCGCCGCTCTGCTTGCCAGTTGGAAGAGCTACGACCCCGTGGCACGCACGAAAGCGCTGCAGGCGCTGCTGAATCAGCGAGACCGGGTTCCGATTCTGCTGCAAGCGCTCGAGAATCGCCAGCTTGAAATCAATGTGGTGGACGCGGCGGGCCGGGCGAGGCTGTTACAGTATCCCGAGCGGGAAATTGCAGAGCGCGCCCGCGCATTGTTCCAAAGCGATAGCAGCGACCGCATGAGAGTGGTAGCGAACTACCAAGGCGTTGTGAGGATGGCGGGCAATCCCGCACACGGTAAGAAGGTATTCGAGGAGACTTGTGGGAAATGCCACTTGCCCAGGAAGCAGGGTGGGCGGGTCGGATCGGACCTTTCCGGTATCAGCAGCAAAACCAAGGAGGAGCTTCTAACCTCCATCCTAAACCCGAGTTATGCAATCGAGCCTCAGTTTACCAACTACATCGTTACGACAAAGGATGGCGCTCTTCACGATGGCATTATTGCCAACGAAACTCCGGGAACCATCACGTTGCGAGGCGGATCGGCGCAGGATGAAACGCTGTTGCGGAAAAACATTGTGGAGATGCGCGCCTCCAGCATCTCGGTGATGCCCGACGATCTGGAGAAGTCGCTCAGTCGGCAAGATCTGGCCGACGTGATTAGTTATCTGCGAGGCGGCCTCTAATACGGAGTGAGTAATACGGAGTGAGCTTATG
>QHZP01000265.1:5440-5922 GCA_003224715.1 Acidobacteriota bacterium
ATGTATATCGGGCCCCGGTTAAATTCGCTGGCGCAGTGATGGATCGGGCCACACTGTTGACTGTGAAGTGCACGGTCCACACGGCGGCCGGAGAGATCGCTAAAGGATTCGGATCGATGCCGCTCAATCATATCTTCTCCTTTCCTTCCAAGAAGATGTCGTACGATACCAAGCTGAGCGCGATGAAAGCGCTGGCGGCGCAGATCGCGGAGGTTACCGGCAGCTACCAGGAATTTGCCCACCCAATCGACATCAACTGGACGCTGGCCCCGCTCTATCTCAAAGCCGCCGCCGAAGTCTCCGACCGGCTACATCTGGCCGAGCCTATCCCCAAACTTTGCACACTGGTTACCGCAAGCGCTTTCGATGCTGCGGTGCACGACGCATTCGGCAAGGCCCACGGTCTCAACTGCTTTCACACCTATGGTCCAGAGTTCATGAAGCATGATCTGTCGCATTACGTGGGAGCGGAATACAAGGGA
>QHZP01000265.1:5982-6180 GCA_003224715.1 Acidobacteriota bacterium
AATCAGACATCACCAAGCGCATTAATGATGGGCTGCCGGAAACACTTCCCGAATGGATCAACTACAACGGCTTGACCTACTTCAAGATCAAGCTGAACGGGGACGATTTGAAATGGGATGTGGAGCGCGTCTTGCACATTGACAGGGTGACCACTGCAACGCAGAAGAAGCGGAGTGTCCAAAAGTGGGCCTACGTGC
>QHZP01000266.1 GCA_003224715.1 Acidobacteriota bacterium
TTGGTAGCCCGAATCACGACGAAAAGAATGGTGAGCGCGAGTCCGAGCCGCAGGAGCCATTTCCGGCGTCGCTCGTTTTCCCACTTATAAACGGCACCCAGCCCATAGCCCACCGCCATCACACCTGTCCACGGAATTAACGGATAGGCCACGAATAGTTTTAGATCGTCCTGAAAAAAGGGGACAAAACCCGGTTGGTGCAACAACAACCATATCTTTTGCAGCGCGTCGGGCGGAGGCGTTCCAGCTATCGCTGTCGCTACTGGCACTCTGATTCCGTCCAACAAATTGTGGAGCGCAATCATTCCGATCCCCAAAATCGCGGTGACACGAGTAGGCCAGCGCATCAAACCGGCGAGAATAATCATTGATACGCCGATTACCCATATGACTTCCGCCAGACCGAGGAAACTGTAATCGACATTGAAAAGTATCGTGAAGCGGACCACTGTGAATTCCAGCACGATTAACCAAAGCCCACGCGTAATCAGGAATTTTGACAACTCCGCGCGGTTTTTCCCGCGCATCTGCTGAAGGTAGACGCTCGTTCCAGCCAGGAAAACAAAGGTAGGGGCGCAAAAGTGCGTAATCCAGCGGGTGAGGAAAAGCAAGACATTCGTTTTCGTTAAATCGGTCGGACTAAACCGCGTCGCCTCCGCGTGGACATACTCGCGCGTGTGGTCGAGCAGCATAATGATCATCACCAGCCCGCGCAGCAAATCAATTGAATTTAGACGCTGAGGAGTCTTCTCAATGGTTTCTGAGATCAGTTTATTAGCCGTTAAAAGTTGAGGTTTACAAAAATTATCTCGGCCCTCCCCCCGCGCCTGCCCGCTGGGGAGAGGGGGAATAAACTATTTGGATCTTTAACCCAGGGTTCCGCGACGCTACACCCTTATAGGTATTCAGAGCACGATTAGTGCGAACTGAATACTGGGCTACCTTCTTGCGCCCCTACCGGGGCTCTTAAAGGAAGGGGACCTTGTTGTCCTGAGGGTTAGTGTCCGAAGAACACGCGGTCAAGCCTGGCGGCTAGAATAAAGTCACTTTCGCTCAGCCCGTCGATTTTGTGTGTATAGATCTTGACATCCACTCGACCCCACGAGAGACACAGGTCTGGATGGTGGCCTTCCTGTTCGGCCAGTTCGCCCGCGCGGTTGACAAAGTTCAGCGCGGTCTTGAAATCAGGGAAGAGAAAGGTCTTGGTGAGATGATGTTCCTCGATGACTTTCCAGAACGAGAGTTGAGCCGAGAGTTGACGGAGTGCCTCTCCCCTCAGGGGCGGCACCCCTCCTCGGCAGGGAACGCAGTGCCTATCCGCCAGACTGCTTATTCCAGATCCACCCATACGTCTCCCTCTTTCACTTCGACCCGATAGGTCTTTAAGGGTCGGACCTGCTCCTGGAGCCTGGGCAAGTCAGCGGGATACACATTCCTGGGAAAGTGATTCTCACCGGTTCGGACATCATATTGGAAGTGATGCCATGGACAATCGAGCAAATGGTCCCAGAGGATGGCTCCTTCCAGGGGATTATTCCGGTGGGGACATATGCCTTGAAGTGCGTACATCTGACCTGCCCGGTTGGCCAATACGACGGTCTTCGACCCCAGGCGAAAGAACTTGGTTCGCCCGGGGGGGATTTCCTCCACCCGGGCGAGCTTTTGCAGAGCCACAGTCCTTCATCCAATATCCGCCGACATGAACCGCCGCACATAAGGCGAAGTTCCCGGCGTGCCCCGGCGGAAATGCCCCGAAGGCCCTTCAGTGAGGTATTCAGAGAACCAGGCCTCATGCTCGACTTCCTCGTGCAAAATGGCCAGGGCCAGATCGTAGGTCCGGTGGTCCTTCCCAAAGGTCATGTTGCAGATCTCCGTGTAAGTGCGGACCGCACAGCGTTCGGCCTCCACCAGGACGTTCAGCATGGCCTTCATGTCGCGCGGATTGGAAGGCAGATAAGCATCCGGACATCCAGCCACATCGGCAAAGCCACGGATGTCACGGGGTAAGGCTCCTCCCAGCTCATAAATGCGGGGAGTCAGGGCTTCAAAATGATTGCGGTCTTCAATGCGGGCATCCTCAATAATTTCCTTCAGTCCTTCCCCATCAAAGCCAATCGCGTTGACTCGCAAGATCGTGTAGTAGTAAAAGGTGGTGAACTCGGCTCCCGCCGCGCGCACCAGTTTATCGAGCAGCACATTGACTTCAATTCCAGCCTGTTCGACCACTTGTCGAGCTACTTTTCCCATGATAGTTCTCCTTTCTTTTCTGCAAAATGTTATCTGCAAGCGTTGCAAAGTCCCCGCAAAACCAGCTCATAGCCTCGGACGGTTCGCGGTCCCAGCGCGGCCCGTATGGACAGATGGGGAACATCAAACCATTCTATGTCTTCCACCCGTCCGCAACGCTGGCAGACGAAATGATGATGCCGCTTGGTATTGGCTTCAAACCGGACTGCCTGGCTTTCGAGAACCATTTCCTGAATCAGCCCCGCTCGCTCGAGGACGTGCAGGTTTTTATAAATTGTGGCCAGGGAGGCTCGAGGATCGGATCGATTTACCGCCTGAAAGATCTGCTCGGCTGTCGGGTGACTCCGACTTTTCATCACGTACTCCAGCACTCCATACCTTTGAGAGGTACAGCGGATCCCCTTTTCCCGGAAGGCCGCCAGAATATCTGCACGAAACGATGTCATAGCGGAAAGAAGTCCAGATAAGAATAACTCGCAAAACAAAGTAACTCTCTTGTATAAATTAGTAAACAGAAAAAAGCCCACACGAAGATTACCGGAATCAATGTGCATGCCGTGGATGTTTTTGCAACCCGATATCTATCGGGCTCTCAACCGCCGCTACGCGGCAGCTGGATAAAAAACACGACAATAAAAGTCCCCTCGCTGAAGCACGGGCTAATGCAAAATTAAGAGGTTTTTTGAAGGCCTCCGAAAGACCCGGAAATACGTCGCTGCCATGTGCAAAGGCTACTTGAACTCCATTACGCCCGCTCTCGCCAGATCCACCAGCACTCTCAGCTCAGAATAGTCTGTCAGCAGCTTATCAGGCAGATTGACTTGGGAGGTCGAAAGGCCTTTCCTTGATCCACACCATCGCGCTGGGTCCAGCTCTTTGGCCAAGCCCGTCGGCGCCATCCTGTTCCAGACCGCCTGGGCGCCTTCACAGTCGCCTTGTTGAAGCCTGGCGACTAGTAGGGCAGGGTAGACTTCGGGTTGATTGGAGGCCAGGCCCAAGGATTGTCGGAATTCGGAAACAGCCTGTGATTGGCTCCTCCCGGCGGTTTTCATTAGAGTCAGCCCTTTAAGCCAATGTGGCCAGGGGCTGGATGGGAAGAGCGTGGCGGCTTGATCGAGCGCTTCCAAGGCATCGGCTGCGGCCCCCAGCTGGCGGAGCAGATTTCCTTGGGCCAGATACGGTACCTCCCATTGCCAGCTCAGGTCTGCCGCTTGTCGGAAAGCAGTTTTCGCCTCGGTCGTGCGTCCAGAGACCTGAAGCCAGATCCCCTCGGCAAAACGAATCTTACTGCTGGCGAGCCATTTCGTTTTTACTTTCTCAAAGAGACGTCGTGTCTCCTCCATTTGACCCGCGAGGGCTGACTCCAGCAGCAGATCCGACAGGTAACCCTCGCTGCCCGGCTCCAGGATTACCGCCCGTTGAAGTTCCTGAAGGGCTCTCGAAGTGTTTCTTTTACGGACTAAAATTCGTCCCAGCAGATTGTGGTAGGCCGCAGAACCATCAGAGCTGGCCGGAGCGGAGGTAAGGGTTGACAGCGCCTCTGCGTTGCGCTGCGTCTCGTAGTAAAGCGATGCCAGCGCAAAGCGGGCTTCATAGGACTCGGGAACCTTGTCGAGCACAGCTTCGAGTTGTTTTTGTGCCTCGCCGTAACATTTAAAAGTAGTCAAAAGGGAAGCCGTTCGCAGCCGTACGGGCGTGTCAGCTGGATTCGAGGAAGAGATGCTCTCGAGCTTTCGAAGCGCTTCTTCTTTTTGTCCGAGCCTGAAATATACCTGGGCCAGCATGAAAAGCACATTGAGATCATTGGGTTTCATCTGCTCGGTCTGCAAAAGCTCCTGGCGGTAACGCTGCAACTGTTCATGTTGGGGAAGGTTTTGGGTTTCCTGCACAAACTCGAGAACTCCATAGGGGAAGTATTTTCGTTTTTCTGCATCCAGTTGCTCGTACTTCTTAAAAAGGGTGAAAGCTTCGGTTGCCCTCTCTGGCTCTTTGAGGCGTCGATAAACCACGGAAAGGCGATAGTAAGCTTGGGCGAATTTCGGATCAACCGTCTTGGCTCTTTCGAAATAATCGCGGGCGCGCCGGTCGTCATTCAATCTCAGGCAGTTCACTCCCATGTCGTAAAGAGCTGCCAGGTAATTAGAGTCCGACTTGATGGCCTGGGCAAACCAACCTTCGGCCGCCTGGTAGTCCATCTGATCGGCGGCAACAACTCCCAGATAGTAGGAGGCTGGCGCATTGGCGGGATCGAACTGCAGCGCCTGGCGCAAAACCCGGTCGGCGTCCGTCTGCTGTCCCAGATAGCGCAGGGTTCGACCCAGCAGTACGTATGATTGCGGATTCGATGAATCAAGCTTCGCCACCGTTTCGTATTCCTTAAGTGCGTCCGGGAATCTTTTCTTAGTGGTAAAAGCCTCGCCCAATAACAAATGGGGCTCGACCTTATCAGGGTCAATTCTGGCGCATTGCTGTAAGATCTCGATGGCGTCGTCTACAAAACCCTCATGGATACATTCTCGGCCCAGCAGAAGGAGAACATCGGGCCTCTTGGGAGCAAGCTGGCGAGCGCGTACCAAAATTTGGATTGCCTGGTCCGGGTGCTCACTCTGCACATACACTACGGCAAGCTGATACAGCGTTTCTACGGAATCGCTCCGAACCGAAAGGGCCTGCAAGAACGCGTCTTCCGCTTCAGAGTATTTCTTGAGGTGGGTGTAAGCCTGGCCCAGATTGTGTAGCAGCTCGAAGCTCTTTGGTTCGGCCAGACGGGCACTCTCCAGATGTCTGGTGGCCTCCGCATATTGCTTCCATTCGAGAAAGAGTGTGCCAAGCGAAAAGTGGATCCGGGGGTTGGCGGGATTCAGCAAAACAAGCCGGTTGGCCGTGGAGAGGGCCGGCTCAGGCTGGCTTGCTCCCAAATAGGCTCCAGTAAGGGCCAACAGAGTCGATGCATCCGAGGGTAATAGCTCACGAGCTTTCTCAAGATATTGTGCGGCCTCGATGTAGCGTCTGGCGTCCCGCGCCAGCAGCCCCAGGTTGTAGCTGGCAGTAAAATTTCTGGAGTCAATGAGGAGAACCTGCTTAAATTCCTGCTCCGCCTCCTGAGTCA
>QHZP01000234.1:0-6310 GCA_003224715.1 Acidobacteriota bacterium
CTACAGTCTCACTTCTCAGTTCAGGCGAGCAGCCATTTCAACGCCAGCCAACATAGCTGAGGGATTCAAGAAAAGAAGCAAAGCAGACAAATGTCGATTCTTTAACATCGCCCAAGGGTCACTAGAAGAATGCCGCTATTATCTGATTCTGGCAAGGGATCTGGGCTATGGAGAGAGTGATGCCTTGATGACCTCTCTGGAGGAAGTGAGCAAACTACTGGAGGGGTATTCCAATTCGGTTTCACAATCAGAGCCGGACTCCTGACTCCTGAATTCTGAGTGTCTTCGGCGATCAGCCATCAGCTATCAGCCACCTGCCCCCTATTCTTATCCGCGTTTATCTGCGTTCATCCGCGGCCTGCTTTTCTCTGCGTCCTCTGTGGTGAATTCTCTCTCCTGACTCCTGGATTCTGGCTCCTGACTTCTGTCTCCTGACTTGTGTCTTGTCGTGCGAAAGATCACGGATTGGCCCTGGTCGCTCATTCTCCTGACCCTCTGCCTCGCTTACGCAGTCTACAAGCAGGGAGGCGTGGAGCTTGAGGATTGGAGCGTGTCTTTGCTGGGACTGGGGATTTTGGCATTGGCGACAGGGTTGGGTCCTCGCAACAGGGAGTTCGCACCGTCACTGGAGCGTTGGTTGTGGTGCCCATCATTGATCTTGCTAGGCTACACCGCCTTTCAACTGGTTCCGCTGCCGATAGGGTTGCTGAAAAGGTTGTCGCCGGCCCGTGCCGGCTTAAACGAGGCGTTAACCACTCTCGTTGGCGTGGGTGCTGCCGCGCCCGTGAGCGTGATTCCTTCGGCAACCTGGGGCCACCTTTTGAATGTTGCCGGATACACTCTAACTTTTTTGCTAGTCCGCGAAATGTGCTGGCAAAGGGCGGACCGCAAGTGGACTCTTACCTTACCCCTCCTGACCGTTGCGGGCCTGGAGGCAGCACTGGGATTGGCTCAATCGGGTCTCGGTGAGGGAGCAGACGTCGCCCAGGGAAACTACATCAACCGGAATCACTTTGCCGGACTGCTGGAAATGGTACTGCCGTTTGCCGTCATGTACGCACTGGTTGTCTTCCGGCGCGGCATGGCCCACCGGCGTTTCTCTGCCCTTACCGCGGTCAAGACCTGCGTCCTGCTGGCTCTGGCGACCCTGATTTTCTTGGGGATTGTCTTCTCGCTCTCGCGCATGGGCTTTATCGCTTCGCTCTGTTCCTTGTTCGTTGCCGGAGCGCTGGCCGTGGGCGCTGGCCTATCCACCCGAAAGAGATGGCTGGCCGTTGCAGCAGTTGCCGCACTCATCGCATTGAGTTTTGTGTTTCTGCCTCCCGACGCGCTGATTCTGCGATTTGCGTCGCTGGCTTCAGAAGACCTGTCGGGGGATCTCCGCCTTCAAGTCTGGAAGGATTCTTTGCATCTCGTCGCAGCCTATCCACTATTGGGGTGTGGCCTGGGGGGATATGAGTCTGCCTTTCTGAAGTTCAATACTGGAGCGCCCATGCTGACGATGGATTACGCCCACAATGATTACCTGCAGTTGCTGGCTGAGCTTGGAATCCTGGGTTTTCTGATTGTCGCGATACTGATGTTGGCCATCCTGCTCAAGGCAGTCAGTGCGGCCTTGCAGCATCCGAAAGCGAATGACCGCTATCTGGGTTTGGCTTGCACCGGCGCCATGACGGCGATATTCATTCATAGTGTGGTCGACTTCAATCTTTATATCCCCGCCAATGCCTTGCTGCTGGCCTGGATAGCCGGAATTGCCGTATCACTTCCTGGAAACAGTGGCGAGTGGCGAGTGGCGAGAGATTAGCCGTTCAACCGTCTGCTCTCTGCTTACTGCCTACTGTCTCCTTGACCTCGTCTGCCTTCAGCTGTCAGCTATCAGCCACCTGAAACCTATTCTTATCCGCGTTCATTCGCGTTCATCCGCGGCCAGGTTTTCTCTGGGCTTTCTGCCTTTTCTCTCACGTTTCACGTATCGCGCATTCATCACACCTGACACCTATTCTTATCCGTGTTCTTCTCTGCTTATCCGTGTCCCGATTCTTTCAACGTGTTTCATCTTTCAATCCACCCATTTTGAAGGTACCTAAAAGGAGGCAATACCATGTCTAAACGAGGCAATACCATGTTAAAAGGAACTTTCCTGGGTCTGATTCTTCTGCTGGCTGGACATCAATGTTTGCTGGCGCAATCGCCTGTTGGCACGCTTGGAGGCAAGGGAATGGTGAGACTGAGTGGAAACCTCGTCAGTCTGACGTCGCTGTCCTCGCTGCCTCTGGTTAGCGGAGATGTGGTGGGAACGACCGGTGAGTCTGCCATTATCCAGTTGAAGGACCGAAGCCGGCTGCTTGTGGAAAAAAACTCTAAGGTTAAAGTGGAGGGAAGCGGAGATAAGTTCAGCATCTACCTGCTGGAGGGTTCTTTGAGCTACAGGCTGATTCCGTCCTCCCAGACCAGGATTTTTGCCCAGAATCAAGCGGTTAATTCAGCACTACAAAGTGTAGGCTCTGTGACTCTGAGCAGTGGGGCGGTCGTTTCGTCTCCGAAAGCGTCCCCCCAGATCCACGCCATCGCGGCGGCACCAGAACCCGCTAAGAAGGCAAGCCCTAAAGAGTGCAAGGATAAGCCCTGTGATAAGAACTGCGGCAAGGGAAATGATGACAAATGTTCATAAAGATAAACACAGTCTGAACAGACATAAGAAAGCTCCGTATTGACCCTGGTGTTTGGACATTTTGGGTCTGCCGAGACCGCGACGCGTATTGAGATTGCTGCAGTTGTCAAGTCCAGACCATGAAACAGGCGTTTTGTCGGTAGGTGATAGTTGTTGGGAACACAAACGCCGGTTTGGCCGCCGCGTCGCGGCGCTTGACTGTAGGCCGGCCTTTCAAGGCCGGTACCTCAGTGACCCACGTAAGGAAGCCGCGCCGCGTCAGCGGCGCTTGAATCTTCGCACACCGTCGGGGTTTGCGATCTCATCCGTCGCTCTGCGACGGGTGAGGGGATTGGGTTTGCCGAGACCGACCTTGAAAGGCCGGCCTACCCTCAGATGCCGCTACGCGGCAATGAAAATGTCCAAACTCTAGGGTTGATGCTCCGCATTGACGCGACGCGGTAAATTGGTTGCTTGTCCCGGCCTTGAAAGGCCGGGCTAAAATCAGAATGCCGCTACGCGGCAGAGCACCAGCTTCACAGAACAGTGGTAAGTGACGAGTGGCGAGTGGCGAACAGAAAGAAGTCCAGGGTTCGCAGTCAGGAGTCAGGACGCAGAAGACTTGGCAATTTCGGATTGCGGATTGCGAATTCAAGGGACAGGTGTCTTGGTCGTTTGTTTTTTTCTTCTGCCTTCTGACTTCTGACTCCTGAATTCTGTCTTGTGGATTCAGCTATCAGCTATCAGCCGCCTGAAAGCCGTGGTTAGTGGCGAGTGGTTAGTGGCGAGTTGAAGAACAAGACGAGTCTTGGTGGTTTTCCGACTCCGGACGTCGGACCTCGGACTCCGGACGCCTTCTGGACTCTCGACTCTGAACTCCGGACTCTCGTCTGCTTTCTCCTACTGCCTAGTGCCTTCTGAATTCTTTTTTGTCGTATCACGTATCACGCATTCATCACAGCTGACACCTGTTCTTATTCGCGTTCATCCGCGGCCAGTTCTTTGTTTTCTTTCAAAATTCGCCATCCGCAATCCGCAATTGACACGTTTCTCGAATCTCGTCTCGCCGCAGCGACACGGCATCGATCCAGGCGGTGCCGCTGATCTTGTTGTCGAATTTCAGGGAGGAGCGGCGGCATAGCTGGACCTCTAACAGCCTGGTTTGAGCTGGAACTTCAAAGGCTTTTTCCAGCCTCGTCCACTTTGTAGTACCTACCAATTGTTCCGTCTTGACGTCCAGCCGAGATGGAGACTCCGCGTCAAAGATCCGCCAGCCGATTCCCTGATCGGTTGTGATTTCCTCTGTTCGAACCCAGGCCTCAAAACGGTGAGGCCCCGGCTTGACTACAGCCCTCTGAGTGATGTGACTGTAGGCTAAGTTTTCCTTCCCCTCAAAGCGAATCCGCAACGACCAGCGCCCCTGCTGAGCGTTGCTGGAATCTCGCGTCACTTCCACCCCTTCTGCCCGCCTGATTTTCCAATCCAGAGTAGTTTCGGTTGTTTCCGTCTCAAAACTCCCATTGAATAATTCGTTGGTCTCTGGATAGCCTCCCTTACGTTCCCCTAGCTGAAACGTCCAGGCTTCAACTGCTGTCGGGTACTCGTGGTTCTTCAGCAAGAAGTCTACATATTCGCCGGCCAGCTTATCGTCTACCAGCGAACGGGCGGTGAGCCAATCCCATAGTTTTTGAACGTCAGAGACTTCTGTCTGATTCAGTACCTGATTCAGTAAATGTCGGAAATAAGCCTGGGCAGGACGCTGGAGGGCCGGCAGTCCATACTTCAGGATATTGTCGATCCCGCCACCCAGCCGGGTGTAGGTACTGAAGACGTTGGCATCATAATCCGGAGTTTTCTCCAAGACCCGGTACATGCATTCTAACCCCTGCCTGGTCTGCTCCACCTGAAAGTAGAAGACGGCCGCGCGTAGCAGGACCGGAGCTATGTTAGGACCGTGTTCCAAGGCCTGGGAGATGCAGTATCCCGCCTGTTCCACCTGACCTGCCATACGCAAAGCCTCTCCGAGATCGCACCAGCGATAGGCCGAAGCCGGATCCCTGCGCAAAGCTTCCCGGAAGGTTTCCACCGCACCTTTAACGCTCTCCTCATCACCCTCCCCCAGTTGTTCGAAACCCCTTTCTAGCAGGGCGTCATTATCACAAATTCCAAATTGGCACAGGAAGCGCTCCAGGCGTGGATTGCCCCGAAACCTGAACCGCCAGGCGATGGCGAGAGAAGAGAAGATCACGAGCAAACAGCCCAGAAAAAGTGAGAGTTTTCGCGCCGACATGGTCGAAGTAAGGCTCAGTGATGGTCGTTGAAGCAAGCAGCCCTTCTGATCGCATACATCCTATGTCACATCGTCTACCTCGACAAGTCAATGGTCAGGACCACTGGAGGACCACAAGTTGAATGGCTCCTACCGTCGAGGAAACCGGAGACCAGGCGATGGAGTTGAACCGCCAGGACCGCCAGGTCGAACAATCGTAGACATGGGATGCGGGCTTGCAAAACTATCCGAGCCTCCTCCTGATTAGGCCCTCCTTAAAGTATTGATCCTTATGTTTGCGTCCTTTGCGTTCTTGGCGGTTCGACTCTCTTCTTGAAATTTTGACCGAGCGATGAACCCCACCAAGCGGAACTAGTGGGTGTCCTGTTTGGAAGGTTCCGTTCGGCTCGCGACAGAGACATTTTCTCTGCACTCCCTTCAAAGGGGGAATAATTTTCATTTATTGGTCGTTACGGCTTACTGCCTACTGCGTTCTGCCTACTGCTTTCTGTCTTCTGGCACCCGACACCTGGCGCCTGAAACCTGTTTTTCACCTTCAACTTCTGAATTCTTTCTGGTATCACGCATCACGTTTCGGTTGTCCGTGTTGCGCCGTGTTCTTCCGTGTCCCATTCCGGCCCGGCGGGATGGCTGGCTCAGGCGATCGACACAAGCCGAGCAAGAGCAGGAGCAGGAGCAAGAGGAGCAGGAGCAAGAGCAGAAGTAAGAGCACGAGTAAGAGCAGGAGCAGGAGCAGGAGCAAGAGCAGGAGCAAGAGCAAGAGCAAGAGCACGGGTACGAAGGGAAATGAAATACGTCATCGTGTTTCTGAAAGGGTGGACTAGAGTGCGTGAAAGGCGGGGGAAACCCGTGGTGGGCGCGACCGGGATCGAACCGATGACCTCTACCGTGTCAAGGTAGCGCTCGTACCAACTGAGCTACGCGCCCCCATTTTGGGCTAAAGATACTGGAAGGTACCTGCTGTGTCAATTGCTAATCTAACCAAGGGCTCTGGCCCTTGATGTCCCCACCGCCACCGCTGACAGGGAGCCCGAAGCGCTAGCGAGGGTCATCGCGCGGCTGTCCCTCGCTGGCGCTTCGGGCTCTCAGTTCTAGGCAACAGCCGCACACAGCCAATAGCCAGCCGCTACCGTACCAATACTAAGTCCATTGTGGCCTTGGCCTTGGCCAGCAGCCAGGACGGCTTGGCTCTTGACAAAACGTCATCCATATAGATAATTCAACAAATAGTGGGACGGATTGGGTATACGAGCGGTCTTCCAGACTCTGTGGTAACCCGGGCTGGGTCATAAGATTTGTCATCCCAGGGCTGTCTTACTTTGCAGGAGACATGATGGTGCATGAGCTTAGGCAGAATCAGAAAAGTG
>QHZP01000234.1:6357-6829 GCA_003224715.1 Acidobacteriota bacterium
TTTTGATCTGATTTGGAGCAAGTCACGCCGGTTTGGTTGTTTGCATCTAAGAACTATTGAATGACAGCCCAAGGCCTGCAATTGGATCGAAAAGCGCTGTCACCATTATTCAGGAGCTAAAGAATAAACTATGGATAACACTCTCCTTTTAAATGCTTCATTTGAGCCTCTGAAGATCATCAGTTGGCAGAGGGCCATCACGTTGCTCTTCGCCGGCAAGGTCGAAGTGATTGAGGAATATTCCAGGGAGGTCCATAGTGTCACATTCACCATAAAGCTCCCCTCCATTCTCCGCCTTCTCAAATATGTTAAGGTTAAGAAAAATCGAATGGTGAAATTTTCAAGAGCCAACATCTACGCACGAGACAAATATGTCTGCCAATACTGTGGCACGGCTTACCGCAGCGAAGAACTCACGTTTGATCATGTCATTCCTGTTTCGAGGGGTGGAACCAAGAGCTGGGAAAACATA